>JBLIHL010000009.1:0-30223 GCA_047635895.1 Paracoccaceae bacterium
CTGACGGGGAAATAGCGATTATGCCTCTGGCGCTCGCCGCGCAGGCGTCCTCGCCGGACGGGCGTGCTGCCGCACGGGCCTCCTCGCCGGAGAGGCCGCGAGGGCGAGCCTCGCGCCGGGCCGCACGAGCCCTAACGGGCACGCGCTATGGCCCGGGCGTCCTGCGGACGCGTGGGGACTGTGCGGGTCGAGGCACACCGGCACGAGTCGCAACACTCGCCCATGCGGGCGAGAAACCCAACAGACCTACTTCCCCAAGTCGACGAACACGCCGCCATTCTTCCCCGCCAACCCCTTCATGAACTGCTTGTCGAAGTTGCCGATCGCGATGGTGTGCAGCACGATCTTCCTGAGCAGGTTCGCCTCGGTGATCCGCTCACTAATTTCCTTCGGCTCAATGTACTTTCCATGCGTGGGTCGCCCATCCGACAGGAAGAAAATGGTGTCGACCTCGCCCAGGTAGTCCTTCTTGCTGCGACGTCCACCATCGTCGATGCCCAGCGCCAAGCTGAGCGCGCCATAGGTGTTGGTTTTGCCGGCGCTCAGGTCGGCAGATATGCCGAGGCCTGCCTGCGCCAGATCCGACTTACTGTTGCCACCCAGGGGCTCCAGACGCTTCACGAAGTCGAGCGCACTTTCCCGATTGATCACGTTCGCCGGCACAAGCTTCTTCTTCCAGCGCTTCATGTCTGTCGCGAACGCGATGATGCCGAAGTTCACGTGGGGCTCAAGGCTCTCGATCGTTGATGCGAGCTCGGTCTTCACGATGTCCATCCGAGCCCAGGACGGGTAGTTCCCGGCCTCAAAACGCTCCTTCTCCACCACCAAGTCCTCCATCGACCCCGAGACGTCGATGACAAAGAGCATGGATCGGCTGGGCGTTTCGACTCCGTGGAAGGACGTTCCGCCACCTGCGCCATAGGTCATCCGCCGGTCGGCCTGGGTCTTGCGAAGCTTGGCCAAGTCCTCATCGGTCGGGATCTCGTAACGATCGCCATAAGCCTCCCAGAACGACCTCCACTGCTTGAGGCGCGTGCCGAACGTGCGGCCCGTGAGGTTGTCGAGCGACTCGCCAATGTCGGAGATAAGCCGGCCCTCTTCCACCTCGAGACGATCGATCAAGAGCGGAATGGAGTCTCGGTCACGGACCACGCCGAGAGCGCTGACCGCCGAGGCCCGGACCTGCCAAACTTCATCCGCCAGGTGAGCACGGGCCGCGGTCAGCGCCTCATCCTTGGCCTTCAGCTTCGCCAGTCCGTCGATCACCGCGCATCGCACCGCGGGCTCGTCGTCGTCGGCGAGCGGAGCCAGGGACGGGGCCACCGTAGCGTCCCCACCCGCGGCGAGCGCGAGCACTGCCAGACGGCGGATTGCCCAGGAGCGATCCTCGAGCGCCTCCACCACCACCTCACCCAGCCCGGTGTATCCACCCTTGCGCATGGCCTCCAGCAGACCGAGGCGGATTGGATCTTTCTTCTCGTCCTCGAAGGACGCGATAAGGCGATCAATCGGTGGGCGTGACTTGAAGCTGGAGAGGACTCGGGCGGCCGCACGCGCGACCTCAGGGTCCTTATCGCCGAGCTTCGGAACCAGCGCGCCCACCACGCCAGGCTCCTCGACATCGAGAAGCGTCAGGACGGCCTCCACCCGGGACGCCGAGTCCTTGAGCTTGCGGAAGTACTTCTTGAAGTCCCGTACCGCGTCGTCCGCGACCGGGCCGGCGACGGTGGCGGCAACCGCTAGCCCAGCGCTGGACTCCGTCAGGGGTGAGCCGCCCCCAGAGTCGCCAGCGGGCGGCACCCCGGCGAGCGAGAACAGCGCGACAGCGAGAGCGAGGAGCGTAGGTGAGGCCATGGGGTCTTTTGGGGGATCCGTTGGACGAATGAGAGCCAAGTCAGATCCCAAACTCGTGGTGGCGAGGAAGGGACCCGTAGGGGCTCCTATAGGCCACCATGCTAAGGGAGATACAGAATCTCTTCACGCTTTGGGCCAGCAGATCGCCCGCAACGCAAAGCGCCGCCCTTTCCCGGCAGGAAAAGGCGGCGCATCATTCAAAGCCTGCGGAGGTGACTACCGCCGGAGCCGCGAGGTCGCACGCCGCGCCCGCACCGCCTCAACCTCTGTACTCTCGAGCGTAACGCGCGTACCACTCTCGAGCAGCAACGTCACCTTGTCGTCGACGTGACTGAGCAGATGGCCGTAGAACACCCCGCCTGCGGCACGCACCTTGACACGGTCCAGCCCCGTCGTGCTGCCCTTCGAATCGCTCGGCGAGCGCAGATCGTCCTGGCGGCCACGTCCCAAACGGTCAATCCGCTCGGCCCGGCGAGAGTCCAGCGTCATGCGTCCCAGCTTCGTGTCGAGCACGATCTTCTGGTCCCCGACTCCGTGAAGGCGTCCGTCCACGGACTCGCCACCATTGAAGATCACGCGGACGTTGCCCACGTTGGGCGTCAGGACGAACATATCTCCCTGGAGCTTACTCTTGGGCACCGTCCGGTTCTTCCAAACGTTCTCGCCCTCGATGCGCTTGAGGGCCGAGTGGCGACGGCCAACCGGCTGATCCGCGGCGATACTCCCCAAGACCTCGACGGTCTCAGGCGCACCATCAGGCGTGGACTCGACTTCCGCCGAGGCAACCATTTCCGTCTCCTCAACCAGCTCAGGCTCAATGAAAGCAGGCTCAGCAACGTTCGGCTCGGCCGGCGCTTCTTCCGACGCCTCAGCCACCATCATCTCTAGCTCGGCCAGAGGATCGGTCGCAGGAACCGCCTCCAGCTCTGTGTTGACGTCAATCGGTCCCATAGGCGCCGGGAAGACCTCACTGAGCATGGGCTCTTCGAACGGAGTCTCCTCGAGCTGAGTGGTCTCACCCGCGGGCTCCGTCTCAGGATCGGCGATTGACCCAGCAGCCGTGTCGAACGATGGCTCCGGCTCGGCCATGGCCACCTGAGACTCATCCTGCACGTCGAGATCGGCGGCCTCCGCTTCGGTCTCGGGCGCTTCGATGGGCCCGAAGATCGTGTCCAAGCGCGTGTTCGCCGCAGCAAGGTCGAGCTGCGTGTTGAACTCGGTCTCCGGCGCGGCTGTCTCGTCCGACTCCTGCTGCGGCACCGTGACACTTTCCGACGGCTCGTCCGAAACGTCGGCGATCAGCGCTGGCGCTTCCAAGGCCTCCAGGGCGTCTGCGAGCTCTAGCAGCTCCTGCGCCATGGCGTCCACGTGGTCGTACTCAGCGGCGGGAACACCCTCGCCCTCGGTGGTTGCCGACTCCGAGGTTTCGTCCACCATCAGGTAAGACTCAGCCTCGAACTCTGCGGTGAACTCTTCGGTGAACTCTTCGGTGAACTCTTCGGTGAACTCTTCTGTGAACTCCGGAGTGAACTCCTCGAACTCGGTCGCCGTGGCGACCACGGATTCCTCAGCGCCTACTTGGACAGACGCCAGCGTCTCGTTCTCAAACAGACCGAACGGCATGAAGACCTCGAAGTGAGGCGCAGCGTCCGCAACCATCGACTCCTCGCCAGGCCCTTCCCATTGGGCAACACCGAACGCTCCAAAGCCCTCGCTGCTGAACGGCACGGACCGCGCGAACTCGAGATCGGCGAACGAGTCCAGGTCCTCGTAGGTGTCGATATCCCCGTAGATCGAGGCCACGTCATCGATGGGGTCGATGCTGAGCACGAACGAATCCATGAAGGCCTCGGACAGAAAAAGATCGTCCTCAAGGCTGCCGAACGCGTCGATCAACTCGTCGGTCACCTCAGGATCGAGCGCCGCATCGAACTCCTTCTGAGCCGCCATAGCGAACGAGTCGAGCTCCTCGCCTGTGGCCTCGACTTCGAGCGAGTCCTTGGGCACGGGAGCCACTGCGACTGAGTTTCCGAACGCCGAGAAGCTCGGGCGATCGTTGTTACGCGAGCTGACGCTCTCGTTGGCGTTGGGAGGAAGCTCACCGGGCTCGCGGGGAGTGCCCACGGTCGCCCCAGCCTCATGGTCGGTGCCACTGTCGGTGCCACCGACAGCCTTGCCGCCGCGCGTCCTGCCAAGGGCCCCACCTACCTTCTGGGTCGTCCCGTCGCGCCGGTAGCTCAGCCGCCCACTAGGGTCTTCCCCCTCCGTCTCGATCTCCGGCACGAGATCGTCGCCGTCCCCCTCCATCGGGCCGGCTGCGTCGGCTGACGCCACCGCAATGTCGGACGGTTGCTCGACATCAAGCGGCTTCTTAATAAAGGCCCAAACACCGACTCCCGTGAATGACACGAGCAGCGCCACACCCGCGGGTACCATCGCGCGCGACACGGATCGACTCGCGGGCTCCGGCTCCACAAAGGAAGCGCCGAGCATTGGATCACCGGATCCCAGCCCTTCGGCGAATGCCTCGAGCGGAGCAGATGGGTCGACTTCTGCGCCGTCCACAGACTCGTCCATCACGCCCTCCGGCGTTCCTTCGCCGTCATCCAGCCATCCGTCAACGGTGCCTGGACGCTCGTGGAACTCCCCGGGAAGCGCGTGCACTTCCTCGTAGATGGGCGCTGAGTCCGCCGGCGAGTCAGCGCCAGCGACCTCCGCGGCCTCGCCGAGAAGCCACGAGTTTTCGCCAACCTCCTTGCCCCCGTCAAGGTTCTCGGGGTTGAAGTCGGGCTCAGGGCGGCCGAAAAATCCGTCTTCGTTGGACGGCGGCTGGGGATGCATCGGAACGTCTGACATCTTGGGCGGTGGGTCGTGCCGAGGCGCGCGCCCTGCCGCTGCACATGCCGCGGGAGCCGCTCCTCTACTGGGAACCACTTCCGAGATCGGCGCCGGGGCGCCCCCATCCGCAGCCAAGCGCCCGAATTCGCCCTGGGATCCCATCGCGAAACGCATCCGTCTCGCCATGGGATCCTCGGCTACTTCTTCTTCAAGACACGGCGTCCGGCCTGCCTCAGAGTGAGCCCCTCGGTATCGAACTGCTCCAGGATCGGAATCAGGAACTTCCGCGTCGTCCCGAGCGCGTCGCGCAGCTCCGGGATCTCCAGGTGGCCATTCGCCTGACAGTTGGCGATGACCGCCTGCCGCGCCTCCTCGACCACGTCTCCGGACAGATACAAATCGGCCCCGATGTGCGTCACCGCACCTTCATCGACCCCCAGCTTTAGGATCGAATCGATGGACGCCCGAGGTGCGCTCTGAGCCGCCGCCAGCTCGTCCGGGCTCGGCGGCTGGAAGCGGCCTTCCTTCAGCGCCATGAGCACGCCGTCCCGGAGTCGGGCGACCTCCGGATCCAGCGCGACCTCGCGGCCGGCGAGCGCCACGAACCCTCCGGTAGAGAGCACGACCTTGCCCTCTGCGGCTTCACGCTCCAGCAGGACACCGATCAGCGCGGGATCCAGCTTGAGCCGGGCGCGGAGATCGCGAATGTCCATCCGTGCACGAAGCGGGTTCTCCTCGAACCAACCCTCGAGCCCTTCCTGTAGCTCCACCTGGCAAAGGCTCAGCGTCTCAGCGTGGATCCACTTGGCCTTGCCCATGTCGACGACCTTGCCCTCGGTCGCGAGGGACTGCAGCAGCTCCTCCGTTTCACCACGCGGGCGCTTGACGCCCATCGCCATCTCCTCGAGCGAAGCCCAGCGTTCTGGTGAGCGAACGAGTAGCGCCTCGAGAAGCGCCGCCGTCGACCCGAGGCTCGACGCCTGACGCACGAGCTCGTCGATGATGAACGTCTTGAAGCGCTTGAGTCTGTAGCGACTCTCCTCAAGGATCACGCCCCCGCCCAGCGTTATCGCGGGCGAGGCCAGGCGTACCACGAAACGATCGCCCGGAGCGCACACTAACGGCGCCTCCATCCGGAACTGCACCAGCCCCTCCTGTCCGCCCTGGAGCTCCTCGGCATCGAGCAGCACCATCTCGCCGATGGCGTCCGCCGTCCCGGTGTGGACGCGCACCTGCATGCGATTGACGACGGGCAGTGGAAGCCCCCCGAGCACGAGGAGGCTCGCCCCCACCATCAACTGCGGCTTGAAGAAGCCGGGCGCCGCGACGACGTCCCCGCGCTGAACTTGGTGATGATCAATGTCCGAGATGTTGAGCGCCGTCGAATGCCCGGCGCGCGCGGTATCCGACGACTCATGGTAGGCCTGAATACCACGAACCTTGCCCTTTTGTCCGCTCGGAAGCACCTCCACGACGTCCCCCACCGAAAGCACTCCCGTCATCGGGATCCCGGTCAGAATCGTCCCGAAGCCTCGCGCGCTGAACACCCTCTGGACGGGCATGCGGAAGACGCCTTCGGATTGACGGGGCTCGGCCTCAGACGCCATGGACATCAGCAGGGCCCGAAGCTCGTCCATGCCCAGACCGGTCATCGCGGACACGTGCAGGATCGGCTCCCCCTCGAGGAAGGTCCCCTCGACGGTCTCACGCACGTCCTCCTCGGCCAGCTCCGCCATCTCGGGATCCACGATATCGACCTTGGTCAGCGCGACAAATCCGCGCGCCACCCCGAGCATCTGCATGATCGACAGGTGCTCCCGCGTCTGCGGCATCACGCCATCATCGGCCGCGACCACCAGGATCACGATGTCAATCCCCGTCGCCCCCGCCACCATGTTGCGAATGAAGCGCTCGTGGCCTGGCACATCGACGATGCCGACCCGCCGGCCGTCCGGCAGGTCCATTCGGGCGAAGCCCAGGTCGATGGTCATGCCGCGCGCCTTCTCCTCCGCCCAGCGATCTGGGTCTGTGCCCGTCAGGGCCTGCACGAGGGTGGACTTGCCGTGGTCGATGTGACCGGCGGTGCCGATCACGATGGGCTGGATCTCCAAGGGGGCGAGTTGGCTTTGGGTCTTCCGGACCAATGTACGGATAGAGGTCCGTAGATGGGTACAAGAGGAATGGGACGGAACAAGGGATGGTAACAGGCCGTATCATGCGCGGCATGGAGCCCGCCCCCGCACCTTTGCCGCTTCCTTTTCGGACCCTGAAGCCCTGGCTCAAGGAACGCTATGGACGCGCCGTCTATCGCGTCGCCCTCGATGCAGGGTCCACCTGCCCCAACCGCGACGGAACCAAGGGCGTAGGCGGCTGCACCTACTGCGACGTCGAGGGCTCAGGCACCGGCGCCCTCAAGGGGGGCGACAGCCTCGATGAGCAGCTCCGTGAGGGCCTGAAGCGCATCGCGCGACGAAGACGCCGCGGCCTCGAGCGAGCCGTCGAGCCTGGCGTGATCGCCTACCTCCAGAGCTACTCCAACACTTACGTGGACACCTCCCGTTTCCGCGAGGTGCTCGACGTCTTTCGACCGCACCTCCGGGGCCAGGGCGGCCCGCTCGTGGCCGTGGCCGTGGCCACCCGCCCGGACTGCCTACCCGATGAGTCCCTCCGGGCCCTCGAGGACCTGTCCCGTGAGACGGACGTCTGGCTGGAACTCGGCCTCGAGACCGCCAACGACCAAGTGCTCATCGACATCAATCGCCTCCACACCCTCGAGGAGTTCGACGACGCCACGACCCGTGCCAGGGACGCCGGCCTCCTCACCGTGGGGCACGCGATCCTCGGTCTTCCCGGGGACGGCCGCGACGGCGCCCGCGCCACCGCCGAGGCTCTCCGCCGCTCCGGAGTGGACGGCGTAAAGGTGCACCATCTCATGGTGCTCAAGAAGACGCAGATGGCCCATCAGTGGCGAAGCGGCGATCTCCAGGTCCAGACCGCCGAGGAGTACGTGGACTGGCTGGCGGACTTTGTCGAGCGCCTGGGGCCCGATCAGGTCCTGCACCGGATCACGGGCGACTCGCCGGAGGGGAAGCTCCTCGCGCCGATATGGAGCGTCCCGAAGAACGAGATTCGAGAGCGCCTGCGGGCCGAGCTCACCGCCCGAGGAACCGAGCAAGGCTCGCGGGCAAACTAAGCTCTGGTGACCGCTCGCCTGATAGCCAGACCATGAGCGTCATCCCCCAGGGAGCCAGCGTCCGGAGCGGCGTCGCGCAGAGGAACGGCGCGTAGACCATCGCGCTGCGGTTGACCGCTTCCCAGGGCTGCGGCGGGTAATGCTCCCATCCGCGTTCGTCCATGGTGAGGCGCCCTCGCATCGCATCCCTCCAGCTCGCGACGTCCCAAAGATCATCGATGGTGCGGTCGAGGATCGGCTCGTAGTCGGCGTCGCCTTCCAGCTCAAATCTGCAGGACTCCAGGATGGTCAGGACCTCCACGCTGCGGTCGAACCGAGACCGGGCCACGGCGTAGAGCGCCTCGCTGCGCACATCCCCAGGCTGCATTCGATACAGCGAAGCGACGAGCATCCAGTCGCGATTGTCGACACGCCCACGTCCTGCGCTCAGCTCCTCCCGGAGAGAATCGAGCACCGCCGCCCGGGAAACACGGTGGGCCCCGACGCCGCGCGCCGCTTTTGAGTCCACCGGCGATCGCTTATCGAGCCTCTCCGCCCACTGTGCGGTCGTTTCGGTGTGCCACAGCCGAACGCCCATGTGCGATGAGAGCGACACTATCCAACCCGTCGCATCGCACGCCTTGATGCGCATGCCCCAGAACTCGTGGCCGCGAAGGTCCAGAAGGTGCTCCGCCGTCTCCGGATCCCAGACGCTGACCAGTCCGTTGCGCGTCGTGACCAGGATGCGGTCACCGCCCTCGATCCAGGTCGCCTCCATCGCGATCTCCCCAAGCGCACCGTCCGAAGAGCGGCTAGCGAAAATCACGCGGGTCGCGCCGCTCGCCAGGTCCAAGGTAACGACCTCGTGCTGGGCCGTCACGAAGAGGACGCGTCGTCCCGCCGTAGCCCCCCCTTGTGAATACTCCGTCGCTGAGACCTGGCTGCCGTTGGTGCGAAACCCGGTTTCGAAGGTCGCCACCGGCGCTTTCGTTGCCGCGTCGAACGTCGACACCTGACCGGCTCGCGTCACGGCCACCAACCAATCGTCGGCCACGGTCGCGCTGACGATGTCTTCGCCCGGCATCAGCCTCGCCAGCGACGCGAACGTGGAGACCTGCGAGGTCCTCAGCCCTTGGGGCTGGAGCACCTCGATGCCCCTTGACGTGGCCACGAAGATCCCGCCGCTCCGGGCGTCCCGCACGCAGTCGCGGATCCCACCCGCGGCGGTCCCGCTCTCCACCACCGTCGCCGCTGACCCTCCGTCGTCGGAGATCGGATGCCAGAGGAAGTAATGCCCACCGACGGTCCCGGCGAAGTAGCTTTCATTCCCTTCCGGGCCGAAGAAGCCCACAGCGGAGACCGTCGCAACGGGCTCCGTGAACACCTCGATCGGCTCCGCGCGCGCGACGTCCCAAACGATCACCATGCCGTCGCGCCCGCCCGTGATCAGCCTTTCGCCGTTCGGGCTGAACGCGAGTGAATTCACGTCATTCAGGTGACCACGGAGCGCCAAGCCGCCGCCCGCGACCGCGCGGTCCCAGACTCTTAGCCAGCCGTCACTGCCCGCCGTAAGAAGCGCCCTAGAAGCGGGGACAAACGCCACGTCCCGAAGGGGATGTGGGCTGCCGCTGAGTGCTCGTAGCTCGCCGTCGTTCACCAGGTCCAGCACGTGGACGAGCTTGTCCACCCCGACGACCACGGCGATGTCCCCGTCCATCGTGACCCCGGTTGGCTCCCCGTCGCTGCGGTGAATTTCGTGGGTGGCGAGCAGACCCTTCCGCCTCTCATTCCCTCCCAGTTGGAACCGATAAGCACCTCCATCTTTGGTGATCGCGACGCCACGGCCCGTGCCCGCGAGCACGACATCTCGAACCTGGCGCTCCCCCACATCTAGACGAGTGGACCCAGCGCGCTCGCCGCCGGTGAACAGCACGAGGTCCGCGTCGGCAGAGGCGGCCCAAAAGGACCCGCCGTCCTTCTCCGCTGCGCCCCTAGTGCCGCTCGATTCCTGCGGCAGGCTCCCGAGCCCGACGATCTCTCCGGACAGAACGCCCTGAAGCATGAGCTTGCCCGTCGCCACCTGCCAACGAACCAGGTTCCCCTCCGTCGTGCCGAATAGGATGTCGTCCCCCACGAAGAGCACTTCCCTGGGTTCCCGTCGACGCTCCTGGGGGATCCTGGACTCGGCCAACAGGTCAAACTCCGATTCGTCACCACGGCCATAGAGCTGGACGCGTCCGTCGGAGAGGCAGACCGCCAACCGTTCCCCCAGCGCGTCCCAGGCCATCCCCCTGGTCTTGCCCGTTCGAATCTGCGCGATGGGTTCCAGGTCCGGCAGGGAGACAAGCGTGAAGCCCGAAACGGTCGCGACCGCCACCAAGAGGCCATCAGGGCGGACGGCGAGCTTGAGCAACTCTCCGTCGGCGAGCTGTACCGAGTTCACGCTCTGATCGATCCGCGCGTTGAGGTGGGCCCACTCCCAGGAGCGCAGCCCCTCGGGCGCCTGGTCCAGGTGATAGCGGGCCCGCGTCGTCGCGCCTTCGCGCAGCGCGGCCTCCGCCGCTGCGAGGTCGCCGACGTAGCCGCGACGCTCGCTCTCCGCCTGGCTTGCCCGCAGGTCATGAACGTACTTCGTCGCGAGGAGCGAGAGCAGGCAGACAGCGACGACGGCCACAACGCTCGCCATCCGGTGACGACTGGTGAAGAGTCGCGCCAGGTAGAGTGCACTCGGCGGACGGGCGCTAATCGGGCGGTCATGAAGGAAGGCTTCCAGGTCGCGCTGGAGAGCCGCAGCGGTGGCGTAGCGCTCCTGGGGAAGCTTGGCCGCCGCCTTCTGCACGATGATCTCCAGGGGGCGCGGCACGTCGCGGCGCAGCCTTCGAATCCGCGGTAACGGCGAGTGCAAGACATCGTGCACGACCTTGGAGCGCTTCACGCTATCGAAGGCCGGACGCAGGGTCAGGAGTTCGAACAGCACAAGACCCACGCCGTACACGTCACTTCGCTCATCCGCCGCGCCCTCGATCTGCTCGGGTGCCATGTAGCGCAGCGTTCCAAGAATCGAGCCATCAGTGGTGAGGTTCCCGGCGTCCTCGACCCGGCAGAGTCCGAAGTCCGTGACCCAGGCCTTCCCTTCGTCATCGAGGAGGATGTTGCCTGGCTTGATGTCCCGGTGCAGCACCCCAGCCGCATGGGCGTGAGCGATAGCTCCCGCGACCTCCGAGGCAATCCGAACGACGTCGCGGATAGGAAGGCCCGACGGTCTGGACCCCTGGTCATCCGCCGCCGATGCCGCACGCATTTCGCGAAGCCGCTCATCGAGCGAGGCCCCGTCTATGTAGCGCATCGCGAAGTAGTGACGCCCATCCGCTTGCCCTGCACCATAGACGGGGACGATGTGCGGGTGCATCAGCTGCGCCGCGGCGCGAGCCTCGCGCTGAAACCGTTCGAGGAAGCCGCCGCCCAAATCGAGGTTCCCCGGTAGCACCTTGAGCGCCACCGTTCGCCCGAGCGACCCCTGCTCAGCGAGGTAGACGGTCCCCATGCCGCCCCGGCCAATTTGCTCGAGGATCCGGTACTCGCCGATGGCCTCTGGAATGGACTCGATTTCGGCACGCCGAGCCATGGACTCCGAGGTCTCGGCAGCCACCGTCTCCATCAGGAGTAAGCCAGGAAGGAGTTCCTTCAGCTCCACCGCGAACTCGGGGTGCAGAACGGCCCAGGACTCGATCGTCACACCCAACGGGTCCCCGCGCCGCGCTTCCTCAAAGGCCTCCACGAGCGCTGCGAGTTCTAGCTCACGGGCATCCTCCAGCGCGCTACCGTCATCATCGAAACCCGGGGTCATGGGCCGGCTTTGTCCCCGGGCCTGAGACTGGCCAACGAAGGATCAAACGAGATGCCGAAGCGAGCCAGCGCTTCCTGCAGCCTGGCGAGCGCCTTCAGGTGGCGCAGGCTGGCCCCGCCCGGAGTGAGGCCCAAGATCGCCGCGATCTCCTTATTGGAGAGCTGTTCGAAGTGGCGCATGAAGAGGACCTCTCGATCCTCAGACCGCAGGCTAGAGAGAGCCTCGTCGAGGATCTCGCGCTCCTCCTCCTGGATCACAATTCCGGAGGGGGAAAGGCCGCTCTCCACGAGGGCGTTGGCCAGCACCAGCGAGCTTGCCTCCGGCGCACCGCCCGAATACAGGGGCACATCGCGTCCAGCATCGCGGGCCACCGTTCCGAGGTGCTGACGATGGACGTTCTGGAGCGCCTGCCCGGCGAGGAATCTCACCCAGAGGAAAAAGGGCATGCGCGCCCGCTTCTTTGGGCCGCCATCAGCGGCACCTGCCGCCGCAGGACCGCTGTCGTTCCCTAGGGTTTCGCGCTCCGCCAGATAGGCCGGGAGCCGGCGAGCCACCTCCATCAGCGCATCCTGCATGACATCGGAGACGCCGACGCGACCCGCTACGCGCTGATCCATGCGAAGCCGCAGCATCCGCTCGATCCGCGCGCGATATGCCTCCAGGACGGGGGCGATCGCTTCCATGGCAGCCGGCCCACCTTCGGCGGCTTTGGCGAGCGCTGCCTTTACCTCGATGTCTTCCACCTAAGCACCGTATCCACGGAGGTCGACTTCCGCTCGCCCCAAGGACGAATAGAACCGCCCCCATCTCGTATCCCGCACGAATCACGATGTGCCTGGGTCAGCCGATGCAGGACGATCTGGGAGGCCGTCAAGTCCCTCTGAAATCTGCTCGAGCCGAAGCACCGCGAGCAGAAGCGGCCGGAGCTCGCTCCGAAGCTCTTCAGCTGAGCTCAGAAACGGCTCTGGATCAAAGCTGCCACCGCGGCGGATCTGGCGCAGAAAAGCCTCTACGAGCGCGATCAGGTGTCGATCATGCGCGCGTTCGGACTCTCCAAACGGCCCGCTCGGGGAGCCGTGAGGCGAGGGGCTCGGCGTCTTGGGCGAGGAAGGCATAGGCTAGCGGAGTCCGCTGCCTCTGAAACTGTCGCGCGTCGTCGCGGTCGCCCCTGATTCCGTGAGAAAGTCCCACTCTCAGGCCAGAACCCGGCCCTTCCAGACGTAACAGACCCAGGCCTAACCGACCCGGCTCCAGCCGGGCCCAGATCCAGCCGGGCCCAGATCCAGCCTACGGATCAGTAGGTGTAGAGGATGCGGTCGCAGGACGGGCACTGCACCAGCTCGATGCCGCGGGCCAGTCGCACGACGATGTTCTTCGGCAAGTTGACGAAGCACCCTTCGCAAAGGCCCTCACCAAGTTCCGCAAGGGCTTCGCCTTCGCGCGTCTTGAGCAAGCCTTTGTAGGTCTCGAGGTCCATGGCAGAAATACCATCGGAAGACTTCGTCAATCGCTCCGTCTCGAGCTCAGCGAGCTTCTCTGCAGCCACCTTCGTCTCAGCCGCGACGTTGGCCTGGAACTCCGCAAAGACGACCTCGTCGGCGGTGAGCCTATCGGCCATGGACTGGATCTCTTCGTCGATCATCTCCGCCCGTCCGAGGCGCTTCAGACCGTCGTCTTCGGCACCGCTCACGTTGCGCTTGATGTTGCGCATCTCGTGCTGGTAGCTCGCAATCAGAGCGGCGTCGGCCGTTCCATTCGACGACTCGGACTCGAGCTTCTTCAGGCGCTGGCGCAGCCCGACGGTCGTGTGCTCAATCTCTTGGATCTCCGCGCGGAGATGACCGACCTCCTGGGACTTGACCGCTATCTTGTCGCGGAGCTTGGCGAGCTCATCGCTGCGCTGCAGCTCTTCCTTCGGGAGACGCTCGAGTTCGGACTCGACCTTGAAGATTTCGCGATCGATCTCCTGGAGACCGAGGAGGGCGGAGAGAACGGGGTTCATCGAGGATCGGTGGGGTCAGACGGCAGGGTGCAGCGCGGCTGATGCGCCACGGCCGTCCAGCATACAGAGCGAGTCGTGCGAAGTACGTGCGTGACCCAGGAATGCGCCCATGGCCCTGGAAATCAATGAGAACGCCCCCTCCGCGGCCAGATGGGCGCGGAGGGGGCGTTCCTTGTGGGGGGGTCTCCCGCTCAGGGAGATCCCAACTTCGACCCGGAGGCCGTCTCAGCTACTCGAACTTGCCGCCGCTGAGCTCGTACTCAGCGTCGTCCGGGATCTGAACCCCGTCCAGGAAGCTCGCGAGCTGACGTGCCCGAACCGGGTGACGCAGCTTGCGGACGGCCTTCGCTTCGATCTGCCGGACGCGCTCGCGCGTGACGCGGAAGATCCGACCGACCTCTTCGAGGGTGTAGGTGTAACCGTCACCGATGCCGTAGCGAAGCTTGATAATTTCGCGCTCGCGGAAGGTCAGCGTCGAAAGCACGTCGTCGATTCGCTCCTTGAGCATTTCCTGGCCTGCGGCCTGGAGCGGGCTTTCGGCCGACTCGTCCTCGATGAAGTCACCGAAGTAGCTGTCATCCGACTCGCCGATGGGTCGATCGAGGCTGATGGGGTGCTTGCTGATCTTCATGACCCGCTTCGCCTCCTCCACCGTGATACCCGTGGCCTCGGCGACTTCCTCGACGCTCGGCTCCCGCCCTTTGGCCTGAACCAGCTTCTTCGTGACGTTCCGAAGCTTGCTCATCGTCTCGATCATGTGGACCGGGATACGAATCGTCCGTGCCTGGTCCGCGATCGAGCGCGTGATGGCCTGGCGAATCCACCAGGTTGCGTACGTCGAGAACTTGTAGCCACGACGGTACTCGTACTTCTCCACGGCCTTCATGAGGCCGGTGTTGCCTTCCTGGATGAGGTCCAGGAACGAAAGACCGCGGTTGCGGTACTTCTTAGCAATGGAGACCACGAGTCGCAGGTTGCCGCTCGAAAGCTGACGCTTCGCTTCCTCGTACTCCGCGTAGTGTAAGCGGACATGGTCCAGTCGCCTCTTGAGCTTTTCGATGGGCTCCAGAGCGACCATCTCAAGGTCCACCAGGCGGCTGCGAAGCTCCTCGGCTCCCTCGGAATCACCCTTGCCAGCCTTGTCGAACTGCTCGAGCTTCCGCTCGACCGAACGCATCTCACGGTAGTGATCCTCGAGCACCTCGATGTACGGGCGCACCTTCTTGATCTGAAGGTGGCACTCCTCCATGAGGATGACGAGCTTCCGGCGCGTGTTCTGCACCTGTGACATCACCTGTGAGCGCTTCTCGCCCGCAAGGCTCCGATCCAGAAGCGGACGATACTCATCGCGGATCCGATCCATGAGGCGCTCGATCGTCGCCACGTTGACCGGAAGGCGCTTGGCGAGGAAGGCCTTGCCCAGCGTTTCAACGATCTTGGGATTGTCGTCCGGCTTCGGGTTCGGGTTCACCTTGAGCGTCCGATCGAAGGCAAGGTTGCCAGCGAGGACCTCATGGAGCGTCGCAAGGGAGACGTCCGTGCAGACGCCCGATCCCATGCACTTCTTGCGGAAGCGCTTGCGCGTGATTTCGATGGACTTGGCCAGGAAGATCTCCTGGGGACGAGTCAGCAGCGGGATCTCGCCCATCTGCGTCAGGTACATCCGAACCGGGTCGTCAATCTTCTCTGCCAGGACGGACTTCACCGTCTCGACGACTTTCACCGTCAGGGGCTGAGCGGTGCCGGCCTTCGCCGACTTCACCCGAACTTCTCCGACCTCGGCGTCATTATCGTCAACGACGTCAATGCCAGCGTCTTCCAGGCCGATGAACACCTGGTCCATCTTGTCCGGCGGGAGGAATTGATCCTCCATCAGCTTGGCCATGCCCGCGTAGGTAAGGAATCCCTTGCGGCGCCCCTCGTCAACGAGGAGCTTGATCGTTTGGTCGATCTTGTCGGTCATATGCGTGTGAGTGTTGGCCGATCCAGCGGGAGGAGCGGATCAGTCGGTGGTAGCGGCCGTCGGCCTGGCGGGAACGCCGGGCCTGGGTTGGAAACTACCTGGGTGGGAGAGCCGAGGTGTGAGATCAGCTCTGGAACCGAGAACGGTGGGATGAACGTGGGGTCAACCCGGGGGGGGCTACGTGACGGGGTCTGAAGGGAGCTCGAGTCGCCGGACAGGCAGGGCACGGAAGTCGGAGTGGATCCGACTCGTCCAGAGTGGCATGTGAGGCCCCACTCTCAGGGGCCAGCCGATCTCTAGGCCGGGCAGTTGCAAACTCTAGGGGGGGTGAGGAAAAGGAAATGAGTCCAATCAGGCCGGGGAGTCCCGTCTCAGTTCGATGAGGCGCATGAGCGCGTTCTCTAGGGCCGAGGCCGCCTGGGGGTCACTGGCGGAGAGGGCTTCGAGACGTCGAATATCGTTCTGGAGACGGCGGATCTCCGCCTGTTGTTCACGTTGTTTAAGGAACTCTACCGCACCCTGGAAGAGGAGCTGCGGATTGTCAGCGGTCCAGCCGAGGTCGGCGATCCCGGCGAGATGGTCGCTAGCGGGATGCCCGGCTAGCTGGTTCATGAGCAGCGCAGGCGTTATGTCCGCATCTTCATGGTCATACAGGTCGATCAGAGTCTGAAAAATATGGGCCAAGGTGGCCTTCTCTGACAGGGCCTGATCGCGATTCGAGACAGCATCATTCGAGCCAGCATCACGGTGAGCCGAGCCCGGATTCAGAATGCCGGGCTGAGAAACGACGCCATGCCGTGGCGAGTCACTCTGAATCTCATCATTGAGTTCCGTCAGGCCACCCGCAGGAGCTGGGGTTACGGGTTGTGCTCCGGCGGCCAATTGAGCGATCCACGGCCTCAGCCTAGGGATCAAGCTCGCATCAAGAAATGCAGCGCCTATCAGACACTCATAGGCTCGCCGAATCGAGGGGTCCAACGGCGCAACTGGAACTTTTTGGTCAGTTGTGACAGAGGCCTCACGTTTCGGAGCCGGTTTCGGCGCGGAACGCGCGGCCTTTCGGGCACCGCTGTGCCCCTTCGCCGCTTTCGCCTGCTCCCGAAGAGTGTCCGCCGGCAGGTCGAGCTTCGCCGCCAGATCCACGATCGCAGCGTCGATTTCCACCGGCCTGGGGAGCAGCTGGAACAGCTCCAGCGCACGGTCGACCTCCAGGGCGAATTCCCGGCCCCCATCGGGGCGCTTGGCCGCCACGCATTCCGCGACGAAGTCGAACCAGGAGATCCCTGTCTCCACGCGGGCACCGAAAGCCGCGGCGCCCTCGGGGCCCATCAGGACGTCTGCAGGGTCCAGGCCCTCCGGCAGCGGCACGACCTCGAGCTTGATGTCCAGGGGCAGAAGGCCCCCGAGGCCCCGCCAGGCGGCCCGCCGTCCCGCCTCGTCCCCGTCGAAGACCAGGCTCACCCGCCGGGCCCCGGCGCGGCGCACGAGCGCTGCGTGCATCTCGGTCGTCGCCGTTCCGAGGACGGCCCCGACGTTCGGCATTCCGGCGACGTGGGCGGCGATCACGTCCGTGTAGCCCTCCACGAGAACCAGGTGCCCACCGCGGCGCACGGACTCGAGGGCTCGATCGAGGGCGTAGATCACCCGCCCCTTGTGGAAGTACCTGGTCTCGCTGGTGTTGACGTACTTCGGTCCGTCGGCATCCCCCACGACCCGGCCCCCGAAGGCGACCGTCGTCCCCCGCTCATCACGGATCGGGATCATGAGCCTGCCCCGGAAGAACGCGTAGACGTCCCCCGCCCGCTGATCGCTGCGGCGAGCCAGTCCCGCGTCGATGAGGGCCTGTTCTGAGATTTTCTCCTGCCGCGCAGCCTGCATGAACCGAGCGCTCGCCCGGGGTGCCCAGCCCAGACCAAAGGCCTCGATCGCATTCTCGCCAAACCCGCGCGACTCGACGTACTCACGGGCCTCCCGGCCCTCGGGTCGCCGCAGCTCTGACTGGAAGAATGACACCGCAAAAGACAGAGCCGCGAGCCCGGGATCGTTGTCCCTCGTCTTGCGCGGCGTCTTGCGTGGGAGTTCGACACCCGTCTGCGCCGCCAGCATCGAGAGCGCGTCCATGAACGTCATGTTCCCGCGTTCCTGGACGAACTTGATCACATCGCCGCCCTTGCGACAGGCTCCGAAGCAGTACCAGATATCCGACTGCGGATCGACCTTGAACGAGGGCGTACGCTCCTCGTGGAACGGGCAGCAGCCCCAAAGCTGGTTCCCTTTCTGCTTGAGCTCCACCGTTTCAGAAACGATGGACTCCAGGGGCGCGCGCAGCTTGATCTCTTCGATCGCGCGACGAAAATCGTGGTCGTTCGCCAAGGGCTCACACGCCACTACGCAAACCGCTGGTCATCAGCGGCATGCTTGGGCGCAAGGTTCGAGTCTACCCTTTTGAAGGGTCCACGGGTGGTTCAGGGAAGGCTTCAAGCGCACGAAGCTCGTCCAGGCCCAAGGTCTCGGCACGCCGCTTAGGATCGATCCCCAGCGCCTGCAAGGCCGCATCTGCGGCTTCCCCGCCGCGGAGGTCTGCCAGCACGCGACGCAGCGACTGGCGCCTCCGCTCCAGAAGCTTCCGAGCGAACAGCACCCGGCGCTTGCGCAGCTCCAGGGGCGGCAAGGCCAAATGGCGCGTCGCGATGAAGACCGCGCTATCGACCTTGGGTCGCGGCCAGAAGAGCTGGGGAGGGACCGAGCGGCCCATCGACACCTGATAGGTCTCCTGGAAGGCGGCGGTCAAGGGGCCCCACTCGCTCGTCCCAGGCCCCGCTGCCAGTCGCTCGGCCACCTCTTTCTGAACCAGGCAGGAAACGCGCTCTGGCGGGTTGGGCAAGAGGCTGCAGATCGCGAGCAGGGGGCCGGAGATCGAATACGGCAGGTTCGCGCACAGGGTCCAGTCGACACCCGCCTCGGGGAGCCGCGCCAGCACCTCGGGATTCAGCGTGCTCTTGTTGGCGAGGATGTCGTGCTCGATCACCTCGGCCTTTGGGTAGGGCTCGAGGAAGCCCCGCGCGATGGGCGCCAGCTTCGGGTCGATTTCCACCGCTAGCAGCCGCGCCCCGGCGTGCGCCAGGTGGACGGAGAGGAAGCCACAGCCAGGGCCAATCTCGAGCACGAAGCGGTCCTCCAGCGAGCGCGTCTCGCTCTCGTTCGGGCCGGGTGCGGCCGCGTCGGAGGCGATGGCGCGCGCCATGTTGTCGTCGAGCAGGAAGTTCTGCCCGAAGCGTCGCGAGGGGTGGAACTCGCGGGCGTCGAGCGCGCGCTTGAAATCGGCCCAGGGCGGACGCTCTGGGCGGCCACGCTCTTCAGGCGAGCTGTTTCCCTGGGGACCGGAGGCCGTTTCGGGTGTCACTTCGGGATCGGAAGTCATCGGTTCGTCTCGCGCCCCGCCCCTCGGCGGAGCATGGTGAGCCAGGGGTGTCTCGGGCGCGATTCGAGGAGTTCGTCGAGCAGGCCCGTGGCGCGGAGCCCCCAGCGAGCTCCCACGGCCTCGAGCCGGCCCTGCGCGCGACCACTCAGACGCGCCCCTGAAGGCAGCGCAGCGAGGTAGACGTCCGCATCCACGCAGCATCGAAGCCCAATCTCCGACGAGCGGTGACCGCGCGTAACGGCCAAGGCCAGAAGAAGAAGATCGCGGGTGTACAGGGGGCCCTCGGGCGTCATGAAGCTCCCCCCGAGCACCCAGGTCGACGCGGAGAATCCCAGCTCGGAGTCCATCGCGGAATCATTGTAGACGGTCCAGTTGCTGCGGAGCCTCTCGGGCGGCGGCTCGATCCACTCCCACACGTTGCCGAGCATGTCGTAGATCGCGGTCTCGGGCGTCTGGCCGCTCTCGAACGACCCAACGGGAGTCGACTTGTAGAGCTCGGTATCCAGCGTGTTGGCAAAGCCGCGCTGGCGACGTCCGGCTGGCACCCTACGGCAAGTCGGGCCCACCGCGCACCACAGCCACTCCTCGAAGGTGAGGAGCCGCATCGCTCGTCGCTCCGCGAACGCACGGGCCTCGGCGAGTGTCATACCGACAGCCGGCACCTCCTCGGTCCAGGCCTCGGGCCCGGGCCGTAGATCCGGCCGCAAGAAATCGGGCCTATACTCGATCGGGATCGGGTTCGTCGCTGGTGTCCACGCGCCCCACAGCGCGCTGTGGACTTCAAAGCGGTCGACGAGGAGGTCCACGGATGAACCAACGTCGAGGGCGCTGCCGATGAATGTTCGACCCTCGGGAACGAAGGACAGTCCCTCCAGCTCGCTCAGCAGCCTGGCGGGTTCCCCTGACAGAGTTCCACCGGCCTGGGTGGCCGGATCGACCTCCCCCACGCCCGAGCTCCCGCGATCGGTGCCGTCTGCGCATCCCGCGCCGAGCATGACTCCCAGGAGGCTGGCTCCGCTAAACGCCACCAGGGCGAGGCCCCGGATCCACGGATGGATGCAGGGGCCTCGCCCGGGCGAGTGGCCCACCCGAGGGCGGCGCCGGCTGTGCACGGAGGGTTCCGTGACGCGCTCTCAGGACTCGGGATCGGAGACGAAAATCTCCACCCGACGGTTGAGGCGCTTCGACTCGGCCGAGCTGTTCGGCTTGACGGGGCGCCAGGAACCGAAGCCCATCACGACCACGTCCTTGCCGCTGAGAGCCGACTTTTCAATCAGGTAGGCAGCCACGGCCACGGCCCGCTCAGCCGAGAGCTGAAGGTTGCCATGCGGGAATTGACGGAGCGTTTCCGGCTTGCGGACCGGGTCGGAGTCGGTGTGACCGCGGACGAAGATCTCGCCGTGGGCTGCCGCTGCGATCTCAGACGCGATCTGTCCGAGGGCTGCCGTGCCGGAGCCGCCAAGGCTCGCGGAACCCGAGTCAAACAGGATCTTGTCCTGGATCATCAGGAGGTAGCCGCCCTCGACATCGAAGCGCTCGACGTCCTTCATCGCACCGCCGCGCTGGTCGATCATGGCCGCGAGGCTGTCGAGACGGGTCTCCATGGAACCGTCGAAGCCAGCGGTGGTGAGCCCTGCCTTCATTTCCTTCGCGAAGTCCTCGCGGACCTTCGCCAGCTCGGCGTTCTTCTCGGCGAGCTGACGCTCGAGGTCGAAGACCTGGCTTTCATAGTCCTTCGCCAGTTCGCGGGTGTACGCGACGTCCTGGGGCGAGGCGCAGGACGCCATAGAGGCGGCCAGCAGAAGCGCAGTCGAAAATCCGGCGAGCAGGCGCCGGCCGTTGTGAGACCCGTGAGTGTTGGACATCGTCGGTGTTTTCTTCGTGATCAGCAGAGACTCGGCCCCACGCGGACCGAGTGGTCTGGACGGACAGCCCGGGATATCCCGGCGGCCGTACGCCCCCCTCACGAGGCAACGTAGCGACCCGGGCCCCCCGATCGAAGCCTCCGCTGGCGGAAGTTGGGCCCAGGAGCGCGGAAGTTGGGGCTTTGCCCGTGGAATCCGAGCTACGGGGTCAGTTCTCGACCGCAGGGGCCGCGCTAGGCGGCCCGTCCACGTGGCTGTCCTCTTCGGCAAAGTCCTCCAGCGCGGGCATCACCAGCTCGCGGAAAAGGATGATGACCGCAGCGGCCAGCGGGATCGCGATCAAGAAGCCGAAGAACCCGAGGGCGGCACCGCCCACGAAAACGGCCAGGAGAATGACCACCGGGTGGAGCCCCAGCGAATCGCCGAGGATCTTCGGGATGAAAACATAGCCCTCCAGGATCTCGGCCAGCATGAAGAGCCCGCCGACCAGCGCCAGCAGCACCCAGATCCCAGAGCCCTCCAGATCCGCACCCTGGAGGGAGATCAGGAAGGTCAGCGCAAAGCCAATGAACGGCCCCACGAAGGGGATGAGTGACATGAACCCACTGAGCATCCCCATGAGGAAACCGTACGGGACCTGGAGGATCGTCAGGCCCAGCGCGAGAATCAGCCCCTTGAGCAGGCAGATGAGGAGCCTGCCGCGGAAGAAATTTGCGATCACGGCGCCGACGCCGCGACCGATGCGTACGACCCGCTCCCGCTCGCGCTTTGGAACGTGCATCCGCGCGAAGTCGTGAATTCGTTCGAGCTCGAAGAGCAGGAAGTAGGTGTAGACGGGGAGAAGCGCCAGGAAGCCCAGGAAGCTCATCAGGCCACCGAAGAAGCCTTGAACGTGCTGAAGCACCACCTGAGCGCGCTCGAGGGGCGTCGACTCTTCGTCCCCTCCGGTGAGCGATGAGGTCCAGGCGTCCAGGAGCATTCGGATCGTTAATACCCCCTCCTTGCCCGCTGCCTCGGTACTGGTCTCGACCGAAGCCCCGGCAGTCGTTCCAGCACCTGCTTCCCCAAGTGCCTTTTCAGGTGTGCCCTCAGGTGTGCCCTCAAGCTCCACACCAGCTCCCTCTTGGGAGACCGCCAAGTCGCCCGCCCCCTGCGAGTCCACAGCGGCCGGCGGCTCACCCGACCCCGATGCGCCATCAGCGCTCGCTGGGCCTCCCTCTGGCGTCTCGCCCCCCGACGGGAGGGCATCCGCAGCTTCGCTGCGGAATACGCTGTCCAGCCATGACCCGGCCGTGTCGAACAGGGAGTCGATGTTCTTCTGGGAGCGCGTGAAGAGGTCGTCGCCGACCTTCACGTGCACGATTTGGTTCTCGACGAACTGCCGCGCCTGAATGAATACGGCGCCGCTCATCATGAGTAGCGAGAGCCCGAACACCACAAAGATGATGTTCACCGCCGGGCGCCGCCCCATGCCACGGTCTTGGAGCTTCTGCACCATCGGGCGCAGGATGTACGCGAATAAGTACCCGAGGATCAGCGGGTTGAGCACCGAACGGACGGTCCAACCGAACCATGCCAGGAGAGCAAGAATCCCGGCCAGCGCGAGGTTACGGTGGGCTTTGGACAGCCGCTCTAGCATCAGGCCTGCCCCGTTTCTTCACTCGACCCTGAATCCGTCGAAGGCGGTCTCGGCAGCGCGCCTAACTCGGTGGGAAGCGTGGGCACGTACGACGCCACGAAGACCTCATCAAAGTCGTACCCATCCTTGAAGTCCTCCAGCGAGTCCGTCTCCTGGCGGCGCAGTAGTTCGTTCTCAACGAGGTTGAAGACGATCTGCCCCCAGTCGAGCGTGCTCTTCACGCCCCATGTCCGCCAGACCTGGGCCGCCAGGGGGCCAAACGTTCGCGACGCATGAACACGCATCCCGTCGAGCAACTCCTGGCCCGACACGTGGCGGGTCACACCCGTTTCCTCGTCTCGCCCGGCGGACTTGACGGTCTTGTCGAGCGCGTCAAACAGGAACACGTAGGCTTCCAGCCGATAGCGGTTGTCCTTCTTCCAGACCTTTCGAAGCGGATCCATGGCGAGTTTTGGGGGCTCTTGAGGGGGCGGACGTGGGGCTCAGCCGTGGGAGGCTTCAGCCCTGGGAGGCGAGGCTCAGCGAGGCCCAGCAGAGTCAGAGGCAGCGAAGCGAGGGACAGCGAGGAGGGCTCGATCGATCAAGCCCTCCGGTGAAAGGTTGAGGCCGAGATCTTCACGGGCGCAGAGCCAGGACTCCCCGATCCTACGACGAACGGAGGTGTCACCAAAGCGTCCAGACGCTGCGATCGGCCCCGCCACGAGTCCGTGGGGCAATCCGTCCGGGTCCGCCCCCGCCACGGCGCGCTCCACGTCGGTCAGGACTTCCAGGCCAATATCCAGCGCGATCCGCGCCCGCGTCCGCCGCTGGGCAGCGGGCGTCTTGCCGGGAAAGTCCCCCTTGAGATCGAAGAGTTCCATCGAGGCGTCGCTGGCCGACCGCTTCCCCATCAGAACGTCCCCGATGAGCGCCTGCATCGCGGGCGCCGCGCGGCGGTGAAGCCGCAGAGCCAGGCCCGGCGACCCACCGGCGATGCGCACAAGTCGCTCCACCGTCTCCAAGTTCTCAGGGGTGTCCTTCGCGAACGGCTTCTCCCGCCGGAGGACCACCTTGCACTGCTCCAGCGTCAAGGAGCCGAACTTCACCGGAACGACGCGACTTCGAACCGTCGCGAGGAGCGACCCAGCACTCGAGGTCTCCAGGAACAGGTGCACCCCAGGCCGCGGCTCCTCAAGCATCTTGAGGAACGCGTTCTGCGCCTCCTCCAACATGGCCTCGGTCTCGCGAACGATGATGAACTTGCCTCGCCCCTCGGCGGAACGAAGCGCGAGGAATTCCTCTACGGGCGGTCCGCGGTACCCATCCTTGGGGCGGTTCTCGCGCGGAGCAATGAAATCGATCGTGATCGCGTTCTGGGCGTGCGCACGGTGATCGATGATGAAGACGTCGGCATGCGAGTCGGAACGAAACCGCTTGCAGGACCCGCACTGGAGGCAGGGAGCGTCGCCCTCGAGCTCGCAAAGGAGCGCCGCCGCCAGCCAGAGCGCGGCGCGGTACTTGCCCACGCCCTCCGATCCGTCCAGGAGCAGCGCATGGGGCAACCTGTCCTCGCGCGCGGACTGCACCAGCCCCGCGACGATTCCCTGGTGGCCGATCGGCTCGACAAGCTCAGGCACGCCTCACCCCATCGTTTCCCACCAGGGCAGCACTATTCAGCACGGCTTCCAGGACCCTGTTCGCCACCTCGTCCACGCTGCCACGGCCGTCGATCCCCACCGCCAGGGGCGCACGCTCCACGTAGAGGCGCATGCCCGCTGCCACCCGACGCTGGAACTCAAGTCCGCGGGCCTCGAACCGATCACTGCCGCCGCCGCTCCGGGCCATGGCGCGTGAAAATGAGTCCTCAGGGTCAATTTCGAGGACGATCTCTACCGTGGGACGCGGCGACCCTGCCCATCCGTGGAGCATCGCCATGAGCGCGTCATGGTCCAGATCCTCGCCGCCCTGGTAGGCGAAGGTCGAGGCATGGAAGCGCTCAATCACCACGTCCCGGCCCTCAGCGAGGGCCGGCGCCACCAGCTGAATGAGCGTTTCACGGCGAGCTGCTGCAAAGAGCAGCGCCAGTGAGCCGCTCCCCAGATTGACCTCTGGGTCGAGTACCAACGCTCGGATTTTCTCGCCGGCGATCGTGCTACCGGGCTCGCGTAGGTGCAGGGGCTCGAGCACGGCGTCAGCGCCTGACGCCTCTGGCCGAGCGGCCGCCTCGCCACGCATCCTCGAGAGCCCCTCCACCAGGCGCGCAGCCTGGGTGGTCTTGCCGCAGCCGTCCATGCCGTCGAGGACGGCAAAGACAGGTCCGGAGGAAAACGTAGCGGGGGGCGTCATGCGGGGTCGAGTGATCGGGAAGCGCGAGGAACCAGCTTAAGAAGTGGAGGCCCCTTGCGGCGCGCCCTAATTCTGGGTCCTCCTCCACCCCTTTCAGACGGCCTCTTTATTCGGCCTTCGCTTCGCAGGCTTCCTTGCGGGCCGTCAGCTCCGCTCTTTCGTCCTCCGACAGGGGAACGGGCTCCAGGAATTCCTGGGGAAGGCCGCCAAGAATAGACGCCGGGAGGTTCTCGGGGTCGACCCCCTGGGGCAGCTGATCCGCCGGCCCCGTGAACACGACGTGGTCAGGATCGAGCTTGGGTGGCACCGCCAGCGCCACCTTGTACTCACGCGCCGCCTCGGCGAAGCGACCGAGCCGCTCGAGCGTCTTCGCCCATTCGATGTGCAGGTCCCTTCGGAACATATCCACTTCATTAGCCTCAGCGTAGAGCTCTGCAGCGCGCTCATCTCGCTCGTTCTCGACGTGCCACGCCGCGACCTTGATCCGGGCGTCGTACTCCCCGGCGTTCCAGCGCGTCCACTCTTCCAGCCAGCGCATCGCCTCGTCTTCCTTGCCGCCGATGCGGTACAGGTCGACCAGCATCCGCTCGGCCGCGCGGGCGCCATCGTCGAAACCCGGGAAGGCCTCGACGGCGAGAAGAAGCATCGCCTCCGCCTGCTCCAGGTCAGCGGCACCGTCCCCACCGGACCCCGCGAGGTAAAGCTGAGAGAGAGCGATGAGCGCCCGGTAGTCCCGGCCCCCCATTTCCACGCCCTTTTCCCAAAGGCGCTTCGCCTTCTGAAGCTCCTGGCGCGCTGCGGCCATCTCCGCTTCGAGGAAGATGGCACGAATGGGCTCCAGGCCCGAGTTCCTGAGAGTCTGGAGCGCGCCCTCCGCGTCAACCGTGCGTCGCTGCTGCCACGACCCGTAGGCGATCGTCGCCCAGTCCTCGGCCCACTGCTGCCGCGCCTCGGCACCTGCGGGCGGCTCGGTCGCCGTCCGCAGCTGAAGCCTTCGCACGCGGGCCATGGACCAGCGTGGCTCCACGCGGAGGTCCTTGATCTTCCCCTGGACGAACACATCGAAAAGAGCATCAACCTCCTCGGGCGTCGTCTTGAACACGGACTTGAACGCCTGGTCGAGGTCCAAGCCAAGATCGAACGCGCGGAGGAGCTTGATCATCGGGGGGAAACCGTGCTCATCGATCAGCATCTCGCAGAGCAGACCGCCCTGGTAGTAGCCGAAGAGAATGCGCGGACCGCGGAACGCGCGGTTCAGCTCACGCAGTGGAATGAGGTTGTCGTTCGCGTACGAGTCCACGAGGTCGCGCCGCATGTTGCGTGTCCACGTGGGGTTCCGCTCAACCTCTTCCCAGGTGGCGAGCCCCTCCGTGATCCAGCGCGGACAGCGGTTATTCGACAGACCGAGGTGAATGACGTGGCTGAACTCGTGGAAGCCCGTCCGGGCCCAGGAGAAGCTCCCGCGCAGGCGCGAGAGCGGCGAGACAGCCGTCACGACGGGTCCGAAGCAAACGCCGAGCGCCGGGAAACCGGCGAAGCCGACGGAGCGCACCGAGAAGTCCTCGTGCTTGCGGAACACCGCGATGGTCGTCGGGCCTGGCGTGAAACCGTAGCGCTTCGCGAGTTCCTCGCGCGCCTGGGTGTAGTACGGCACGAGGTAGGCGCCGAGGACCTCGGCTGCGTCGGGCTGCCAGCTAAAGCTCAGAGCCCCCTTGGACTCGGTGCGATGGGAGCGCTGCATGCGCTCCAGCACGAGCGTGAGGTTCGACCTGAACGCGTCGCGGCGGCCGCGCGCGGCCTCCTCAGCCTTCGCGAGGGCTTCGCGCGCCCCGTCTTCATCGCCGGTGTTCGCCAGGGACTCCCCCAGCGCCGTCCAGGCCTCGTAATCCAGCGCGTCTCGCTGCACGGCGGCCCGCAGGAAATCGATCGACTCAGCAAAGCGGTAGAGCTCGCTCATGTGCATGCCGATCGTGCGCTCGGGAATCGAATCTAGCGGAGCGTTCTTGAGCAGCTCCTCCAGAATGTTCGCGGTCGTCTCGCGCTCGTTCTCGACCCAGCTCAGCGCCGCGTGCAGCGTGCGCACATCACGCCGCCCCGGAGCGAGTTGGTCCAGGCGAGCGACCTTCGCACGGACCGAGACCAGCTTGCCATCGTCGAGGTCCGCCGAAGCGCCCGCCACGAGCCCGCGAATCGAATCCCGGTTGGCCGCGTAGATCTCGTTCAAGATCGCGCCAGGGGACTTGCTCACGCGGCGCCGGTTGAAGCGGTGCAGGGCGAACTGAACGAGCAGCGCATCCTCGTGAGTCTTGTGTATCTCGAGCGCCTCCCGCAGGAGGTTGCCCGCGGAGCGCTTGCCCGGCGCCTCGATCTCGCGCTCGCTCTCGAAGTAGAGCGCCGCCAGCTCGACGAGCACGTCTGGCTCGACGCCGTCGGCCTTACGCGCGGCCGCGTCCGCTTGAACCAGGCTCTGGGACGCATTGGCGAGCATCCCGGCCCGGCGCTGACAGCGAGCCTTCGCGAGGAGCCCCACCCAGTCACTTTCCGCCGGATTCGTGCCAGAACCCGTTCTCGCAAAGCGCTCGGCGCTGGCCCGATCACCCACCGCGTCCTTCAGGGTCACGTACATCCAGGCATCCTGGGGGTCCGAATCGGGCGCCAGGAAGGGCTCACCACCCTTACCGTCCTTGAACTGAACGGCCTCGAGCACCGGAATCACCTCCGTCGCGCGGCCAAGGCGCACCAGTACGCTCGCGAGAACACGCCCTGCGGCCGCCCGCGACTCCGTATCTCCCGCAATGGACAGCGCCTCCAGCGCGGTTTCTTCCGCACGCCCTATCTCACCCCGGTCGAAGCGAATCCTGGCACGAACCGCGAGGGTGAGCGCGTCTTCCTCGTCTTCGTCGAGAAGGTTGTCCGTAATACTGAGCGCCCCCACGAGGTCGCCACGCCGGCGGAGCAGGTCCGCCTCGGCCCGTTCGGCCGCCACCAGCGCCTCCTCATCCTGGACGCTCCCCTCCTGAACCCCGACCGGGGCACCAGGGGGACGAGCGTAAAGGAGGGGGCCATGGAGCGCGAGGCCGCTGAGAACCAGCATGAGCGAATGAGACTTCATGACTTCAACATGGCACCAAAAGGGCCATCCTCCAAGGATTGTCCAAGAGACCCGCGGCCGCCGTTGAACGGAGAGGCTCCCTCAGGTATCCAAGGGCCATGCTTCGAGCTTCGCGCGCAGGGGACGTCTCATCGGACGGCGTGGGACGGAAGGTCCAGGTGAGAACCTGGGTCCAGATCGCCTGCTGCATACTCCTCTTACAATCGTTCCTGCCGGCCTGTGCCACACGGACCCGTTCCAGGCCCGCCCCCATCTATGGTGCGACAGGCGTGGCCCCTCCGTCTGCGAGCCCCTATCGCGGTTCGAATCGTGCCCCAGAATGGTCCACCCAGCCCCATTCGTGGGGCAAGCTCGACTCGATCGAGCGCTGGCTAAGTCGCTCCGACGGAGATGGCTACTGGCACGCCGAGGGCCTGCTCCAGCTGGCCGAGGGCCAGCTACGGTTCGCCCAGGAAGGAGCGAAGCGCGGCAGCTCCACCGCTCAAAACCTGATCGCCTTCCGCCGCGACTCCGCGCTGGCAGGATTCCAGGGAGTCCTCACCGCCGGTGAAGCGACGGGTGAACAGGTCGCCAGGGCCAAGCGAGGCACCGTGACGGCCCGTGGCATCCTGCGCGGCGTCCAAGGCACGAGCGAGGCCTCTGCGCCCGCCATCGCCGCTGGCCCAATCGGCGGCCTCGTCCCCAGATCTGCCTGGAACGCCACGAAGGCCGATCCCGGCAACATGAAGGCGTCGACCGGCCGCTGGAACTGGATCACCGTCCACCACTCAGTCTTTGCGCCCACGACCGACAAGCTCGCGGACAGCCTCGACGTCGTACGACGAATCCAGCGCCAGCACGTCGACGTCGAGCACTACGCCGACATCGGCTACCACTTCCTGATCGATCGAAGCGGACGCGTCATCGAGGGCCGCAGGCTTCGGTGGCAGGGCGCCCACGCTGGAGACAGCGCGAAGAACCGCGGCAACGCGGGCATCTGCCTGTTGGGCAACTTCGAGATCGAGCACCCCACCCGTGCCGCCCTGGCGAGCCTGGACAAGCTGGTCCTTGAGCTCCAGCGCAAGCTTCGCATCCCGCGCAAGAACGTCCGCCCGCACAGCGCGTGGAAGGGAACCCAGTGCCCGGGCAAGCATTTGATGCCCTGGTTCACCCGGCGCTAAGCGTGAAGCCAACACTCTCCACGGCGACCCGACTGGCCCTAGTGTCCCTCTCGGCCCTCGCCTTGAGCGCGTGCGGCCCGTCGCACAAGGAGGGAGAGACTCGCCTCATGAGAAAGGAAGGCAGGGTCGGCCTCACCAGCGCAGAGGGCACCGAACGGTTCCTGGACGGCAAGTGGCAAAAGCACGGCGAGTTCGTCTTCTACAACGACGCGGGTGAAGAGATCAGCCGTGGCCTGTACAGGAACGGCCTCGAAGATGGTCCGTGGACCCAGCTCTACGAAGACGGCTGCCGCGGCGTCGGCTCGTTCAAGGAAGGCTGGCGTCAAGGCGCATGGCAGTCCTTCCACCCCAACGGAAAGCTCCAGGACCAGGGCGGTTACGAGCGGGGGCAACGAACCGGCCCTTGGGTTTCCTACCGCGAAGACGGCAGCAAGCTGCGCGAGGCCGAATACGTCAAGGGCAAGCTCAATGGCCGCGTGAGGTACTTCAAAAAGGACGGTCGCTCGGTCGAACCGGAGCGGTCGGGTGTCTACAAAGAGGGTGAGCTCGTAGCGGGACGTTAGGGACTACTACCTGTCTCGCCCGAATGGGCGAGTCTTGTGCCGTTCTGTCTTGTGCCGTTCTGTCTTGTGCCGTTCTGCCTTGTGCCGTTCTGCCTTGTGCCGTTGCATCTTGCCCGGCAACGTTCCCTCGCGTCCGCAGGACGCCCGGGCCATAGCGCGTGCCCGTAGGGCGCGTGCGGCCCGGCGCGAGGCTCGCCCTCGCGGCCCCTCCGGCGAGGAGGCCCGTGCGGCAGCACGCCCGTCCGGCGAGGACGCCTGCGCGGCGAGCGCACAGAGGCATAATCGCTATTTCCCCGTCAGGGGAAATGCCATAAATACAGCTGTCTCAGCGATCGGGCGGTTCGGCATTCACTGCCTTGGTAGCAGTCCTGACGGGTATCGACCTGTCCGGTACCGACTTCCCGGCACCGACCTGCTGCCGTCGGCGCGCAGCGCTCGACGCGTGGGTTGAGGCTTGCGCGC
>JBLIHL010000010.1:0-29498 GCA_047635895.1 Paracoccaceae bacterium
AACCGGACGATCGCGGGAGAGGTGCGCCGCGGAATGTACGTCACGGTGCTGGCGGCGGCGCTCGATTCCGACACGCACGAGCTCGAGGTGGCGGCGGCAGGGCACAAGTTGCCATTGGTCCACTGGTGCGCGGCGGACAAGTCCATCCGCGCGATTCAGCCGGATGGGATCGCGCTCGGTTTCGACAAGGGCCCGGTGTTCGACCGCGGCATCTCCGTGCGTCACATCCCGATGGATCCGGGCGATCGCGTCGTGATCGCGGGTACGGGTGCGGTCCGCGTCATCAACATGGCGGGCGACGAGATCGGCGAGAAGCGGTTCTACAAGCTATTCGCGAGGAACGCTGAGGATGCCCCCGCGGAGGTCCTGGACGGCGTGCTGACGGCGCTGGAAGCGTTCGCAGACGAAGAGCCGTTCCCGACGGACGTGAGCCTGATCGTTCTGGGAAGAGACGCCTGAGCTCTGCCGCGAGTGGGGTCAGTCCGCGCATGAGTCCCAGTATTCAATCCCAGTAGTCAGTCCCAGTAGATGTACTGGGCCTTCTCAACGACGTGGTCCGCCGCGTCTACGCCGATGCGTCGCAGGACGTAGTGGGTGCTGGAGGGGGACCTGGAGTAGACCAGTGTCTCTGCGGCGGGGTAGGCCCGCACGTGCCTCGGCGGCCCGAACTTCGCCTGGACTTGGGCCTGGGTCAGACCTTTCAGCCGGCTGGGAGAGACGAACGGTGAGCCGATGGAGGCGCCGAGCGGGCCGCCGTCACCCGTGGTGGTTGAGCTGGAGCTGAAGAGGCCCCACGAGCGACCCTGCTCCGTTTGGCCCATGGAGGACAGGACTTCACCCGCAGACGTGAACTCGATCAGGCTGAAGGTGCCGGCGATCCCTTGGTTCTCGCTGAATCCCGGGTGCTCCTCGCCGCAGTAGAGCCAGCTGATCCTGGGGGTCGAGGCGTAGGTTGAGAGGGGGCTCCCGAGGACGCGAAGGGCGTCGGCCTTCGTGTCGCCCAGCGAGATCGACTCGAACCCGGGCTCGTTGTAGCCGGGGGCGTACTCCGTGTCCGTCAACGCGGCCGTCAGGAGCTTCGGCAAGGCGACGGCCAGGACGCCACCGATGAGGACAAGGGCAATGAGGGTTCGCATGATCCGTCACGCTACCTCGGCGCCTGCGAGACCCGGGTCATTTTCTCGCCGCTACCCAAGCGCAAGGGACCAACGTCCCTGCTATTCGCGGGCTTGCTCCTGGAGCGAGTGCTGGTCCTCCCTGGGAGTCGTAGGGCCGGCGTCCGGATGGGTGGGAAGATTCGGTCCCTGCAGGAGAGCCACAGAGCCCGCGGGTTCGGATACCCTCGCCTCTCCCGATCGGTCGGTTGGGTGAGGGCATGGGGACAGGCAAAAGTAGATCGAACGACATCGGGGCAGCGCGTACCGAGATGGGGCTCTTCGGGCCTGAGGCGGTCGAAGTAGTTGCCGCGACGGATGCCAAAAAGGCGGCCAAGAAAGGGGCCAAGAAGCCTAAGAAGCCGCCGGTCGAGGCCGTTCTCTACGCCGAGATCGCCCTTAATCGACCGATGCGCCGCGAGTACACCTACGCCGTGACGGCGGCCTTCGCGGACAAGGTCGTGCCGGGCGTGCGCGTTGCGGTGTCGTTCTCGGGCAAACGGGAGGTCGCGGTGGTGACGGCAACGGCCACGGAAACGGACGTGCCCAAGGGGCGGCTCAAGGCGATCGACGATGTGCTCGACGATGCACCTGTGCTCGATGAGAAGCTGCTGGAGCTGACAAAGTGGATCGCGGACTACTACGCCTGCGCGTGGGGTGAGGCCCTTAGCGCAGTCCTCCCCGCCGCGATGAAGCGCGAGGGGGGCCGACGGACGGTCGCCGTGCTGACGCCGGCGCCCGGCGTCGACGAGTCGCGACTCCTAGAGCTCGAGGGGAAGCCGAGTCTTGAGAAGCAGTACCGCGTCCTGCGGACGCTCCTGGACGCGCGCGGCCCGGTGCTCCGCACGGACCTGAAGAAGAAGCTCAAAGTGACGGACGCGCCGGTGCGGACGCTCGCCAAGAAGGGGCTCGTGGTGATCGAACAGGTCATCGCGGCGCCTGACGATCTCCTGAATGGAGACCGCGAAGCGCGGCCCCGACATGCGTCGCTAACGGAGGACCAGGCGGCGGCGGTGGAGCGGCTGAACAAGGCGATCGATGCGGAAGAATTCTGCCCGGCGCTGCTCTTCGGCGTGACGGGGTCCGGCAAGACCGAGGTCTACCTCCAGATCATCGAGCACGCGCTCGCGTGTGGTAAGGGGGCCATCGTCCTGGTGCCGGAGATCGCGCTGACGCCGCAGACCGTGGGTTGGTTCCTGGACCGCTTCGGTTCGGTCGCCGTGCTGCACAGCGGCATGACGGACCTCCAGCGCCTGGACATGTGGCAGCGCGTTCGCAGCGGTGAGGCGCGCGTCGTGGTCGGCGCGCGTTCGGCCATATTCGCGCCTGTCAAAGACCTCGGCGTCATCGTCGTCGACGAAGAGCACGAGCCGTCCTACAAGCAGGGTAGCGTCCCTCGCTACCACGCGCGCGACGTGGCCGTGGTGCGCGCAAAGAACGTCGGCGCGGTTTGCGTCCTCGGAAGCGCAACGCCCTCGTTGGAGAGCTGGCGGAACGCAAATCAGAAGCGCTACGTGCTGCTGCGCCTGCGCGCGCGCGCCTCTGGCAACCCGCTGCCGAAGGTCGAGATCGTCGATATGCGCGGCGAACGGGACGAGCGCGGAAAGCCGCGGCTCTTCTCGCGGCGCCTGGAGATCCTTCTGCGCGAGACGATCGCGCGGTCGGAGCAGGCCATCCTGTTCATCAACCGCCGCGGCTTCGCGCCCATCCTCTGGTGCCAGGAATGCCACGAAACGCTGAAATGCACCGAGTGCGACGTCGCGCTGACGTGGCATAAGCGGCTCGAGCGCATGGCGTGTCACTCGTGCTGCAAGGAGATCCCCGTGCCCAAGGCGTGCCCCTCTTGCACGGCGCCGGCCCTCCGCTTCCTGGGCGCGGGTTCCCAGCGCGTCGAGGAGATCCTCAAGCTGATCGCACCCCACGCTCGCGTCGGCCGCATGGACTCCGACACGATGATGAGGCGCGAGGACTACGAGGAAACGCTGGGTCAGTTCGGGCGCGGTGAGCTCGACGTACTCGTCGGCACGCAGATGATCGCCAAGGGCCTCGACTTCCCGCGCGTCACCCTCGTGGGCATCGTGTCAGCGGATGCTTCGCTGCATCAACCAGACTTCCGCGCGTCAGAGCGCACTTATCAGCTGGTGAGCCAGGTAGCGGGCCGCGCGGGCCGCGCCGACCTCCCCGGTCACATCGTGGTCCAGACGACGGAAACCGAGGAGCCCTCGATCGTCTTCGCGGCGGCCCATGACTACGACTCGTTCGCGCTGCACGAGGACACTGAGCGCGAACGCCACGGCTACCCGCCGTACGCGCGCCTGTTGCGCGTCGTGTGGGAGGACGAGGACGAGAAGCGCGTGATCGAAGCTTCGACTCACGCGGCAAAGATCCTGCGCGAGGAGCTGGCGGAGCACAAAGTTCAGGTCATGGGCCCAGCACCCGCGCCGATGGCGCTCCAGCGCGGTCGTCACCGCGTGCACGTGATGCTGAAGGCGCCGTTGAGCGGCCAAGGGATGTCGCGTGCGCGCGCGATCCTGAGCCAGCTCCATACGCAGCGTCCAAGAATGGCGATCGACGTCGACCCGGCTTCGATGATGTAGGAGCACAGTTCCCGCAGTACGGTTCCGCAGTACGGTTCCGTAACCAAAGCTGCGGGAATAGAAGTGGCGGTACGGTACCAGGAACGAATCCGCCAACTTCCGTCACGTTCGCCCCCCTCCGGGGAGGGGCGAACGGGTGACGGAAGGTGGCGGATTCGTTCCTGGTACCGTACCGCCACTTCTATTCCCGCAGCTTTGGTTACGGAACCGTACTGCGGGAACTGTTGAGGCCGCGGCGCTGTACACAAGCGGGCAGTTCTTTCGTCGGAGCCCCAACGGACAGGAGCAGGTCACTATCGAAGAAGTGACGCCCCAATCTGAGAATGTGCGCGTTTCGCCCATCTACGGCTGTGCGGGAGTCCTTCCAAAATCAGCGGCCATGAGTAGTCTGAGTAAGGCAGCGCCGCACACGTGCAGCGTGTGACCGTTTCTTTCTGCCACCACACCACCTGCTCTTATGAATCAGCTAACTCTCTCTCTCGCCGGCGCCGTCGCGCTGTCCACCGGACTTGCGCACGCGCAGGAAGTGGTCACGGGCGTTGTTCCGATCGACGCCAAGAACATCTCCTACGCGGGCGTCTATAACGCCGCGACGGGCGTCCTCTCCACGCCGGCGCGCGCGGGCCCGATCCTGGGTGATCCGATCTACGCGAACAACTCGTTGCCGGGCTCGTTCTACAATATTGAAGGCGGCGGCAGTGCTGGCGCGGTCATCATCGACGAAGGTCGTGTCCCCGGGATTACCTCCACGAACGTTCTCGGAACACAGGAGAGCTACGCGCTGACCAGCCTCCAGATCGCCTACGTGACGGACGCCACCGATCCGAGCCTGGGCGGCACGGGCATCGATATCGAGCTCAACATCTACGAGAACTTCGCCCCCTGCGGCCTGCTCGAGACCACCGACGCGCCCATCGCAACCATCCTTCTCACGGGACTTCCGGGCTCAACCTCCGGCGGCCTCGCCGGACAGCTCATGGACGTGGACCTCAACGGTCTCGGGATCTGCCTCCGCGCCGACGGCGATGATGAATACTCCGACGGCACGAGCGACCTCTTCGGCTGGTCGATGCAGTTCCTCAACAACGCCGATGGAACCGGCGGTGGCCCCTTCCTCGCGAGTCAGCCTCTGATCGACGCCCCCGGCGATGGAACGGCGTTCCAGAACCCAGGCGTGGCCGGCTCAGGCCTCGACACCCAGGACCTGTGGCGCCAGCTGAACCCGAGCGGCACGGTCAGCTGCTTCTTCTTCGGTGGCTACCCGGCCAATGCGTTCAGTTCATTCTACATGGTCGTGCGCAGTGACCTCGCCGGTGAGTGCATCGGCTGTGGTGTGGGCGACGACCGCTTCGAGCCGAACGACGACGCCATGAACGCCGTCGCCCTCAACCTCGATAGCTACGGCAGCCTCATCAGCAACACGGACCAGGACTGGTACTCGATCACGGTGCCGCCGAACTCCGGGATGAACGTTGACATGCTTTTCAGCGACGCGATCTCGGACCTCGATATCCGTGCCTTTGACGCAGCTACGATGGCGATCCTCGATAGCAGCGGCTCAGGCTCTGACAACGAGGACATGATGATCGCTAACTGCGATCTCAGCAACGGCCTGGATGTACTCATTCGGGTCCTCAATTTTGATGGCAACTGCAACGAGTACGACCTCATCCTGAGCGCCGACGCATTGTTCGGTGACGACGCACTTGAAGAGAACGATGAGTGCTCAACGGCGGTTCCGCTGCCGATCGGTATCACCGAGAACCTCGTGGTTCGTCCGTACTGCGGAAGCGGCACGACGACCGACGATGGCGACTACTACGGGTACCTGCTCCTGCCGGGTGACACGCTGACGGTCGACGCGCTCTTCATTGATGAAATCGCTGACATTGACCTCGTCCTTTACGATGTCTCCGGCGGCTGCAACGGCACCTCGATCTCAACGGGCTTCACCATCTCGGACAACGAGCACGTCTCGGCAACGAACGGCGGTGCCACGCCCCTCGAACTCGTGGTTCGCGTTGACCACTTCAGTGGCCGCAGCAACACCTACACCCTGGTCGCCAAGGTCGGACCGGCGACGATCGGTGAGCTGATCTGCCTTGGTAACGACAACAGCGTCGGTAGCGGCGCTCGCGTTTGTGCCGTCGGAAGCGACGTGGCGTTGGACGACGATGTGACCCTCGACGTGACGGCTCTCCCGCTGAACTCGATGGGTTACTTCATCGTCTCCCAAGACACGCTTGTCGTCACCAACCCAGGCGGAAGCGCTGGCAACATCTGTATTGCCAGCTTCTCGATCGGTCGCTACGCCATGAGCGTGCTCAACAGCGGCATGACGGGCGCGGTGTCCTTTAGCCCTGCGCTGACGTCGATCCCGATCGCCATGGGCGGCGGTTCGGCGAACTTCGCGGCGATGAGCGGCGACACCGTGAACTGGCAGTACTGGTACCGTGACACGGACGGGATGGGCATGCCCACCTCCAACTTCTCGGACGCCGTCGGCATCGGCTTCAACTAATTGAAGTGACGAGCGTTCAAAATCAGAAGCTCGTCACCTGAGTTCCTCCGCCCCTCCCCGCCGCAGCGCTGCGGGGCGTTGGACGGAACGAATGCAAACCGCCCGGGCGTCCAAGTGACGCCCGGGCGGTTGTTCGTTGCACGCGCAGGAACCGCGGCGTCTCGCGGATCAGGCATCTGCTTCAAGGCTTCGCCGAACTGTCGAACGTGATGAGTTGAACATCGTGAGTGTCGACAAGGAAACGCTGCGACTCGAAGAAGGTCTCGATGAGCACTCTTGGTTCTTTGGATGTGTCGTGAACGAGCGAGATTTCGGTGGCCGTTACTTTGAGGACTGCGTCGACGCCGTCGAGGCGCAGCTCGCAATAGGTGCCATCTGGGTCGAAATCGAGGGACTGCAGATGCTCTCTCATCTCCTCCATCCGGTCGATGAATTCTTCGAGGTCAACCCGCACTGGCGGCGAGAACTTCAGCTCACCAAACATCCCACGAAACACATTTCTGAAGTCGTCCGCGAGGATCCGATCCGACTCGATGATGTCGCTGATCTCTCGATAGAAAATGACGCCTGAGGGGTCGTCAGGGTTCTGCACCACATGCACGGTGTAGGTGAAATACGGACAGATGACCGAGCCGCCCCCGTCTTCAGGACCCACCTTCTCCAAGTCCTTTCGGCGAAGGCCGAATTCGTCTCGGAGCTGGCGATAAACACTCTCGAGATCCTCTCTGATCTCCTCGCCGGAGGCATTCCGTGCAAAGGTCTCTGCATAGCTGCTGGCCTCGGTCGGGACCCGCTGGTGCTTCTTGAAACCCGACAGCTTCTTGATGTACGCGCGCGTCTCACCGCAGAAGGAAAGGCGAGCGACCTGTGATGCATTCGGACCTGCTGCCGCCTTTCGCGATCGAAGAACTTTCCCGAACTCGGCTAGCAAGAACTCATGGGAGATCGAACCGCATACCCACGGGGTTTGATCACGCCTCTCGACGAAGTCTCTCCGAAGTGTCTTCTGGACGGCTGACGCCAAGTGATCTTGGAGCGAACCCGAACTCAACGATGTTCCGTTCTCCAGTGCCGTGGGCACGTTGCCACGGAGTGCCTCGATGACGTTGAATGTCCAAGCACCATGCTTGTTCCGGCGACTTCCCCACGAGACCTGGCCGGACTGACATGAGGCAAAACAAACGCCATGCTCCGCATGATCAAAGAACTCCCTGAGTTCTCCATCATCCCTGTCTCCGAAAGCGGCGTGGACTTCGTCATCGACGAGCAGGCCACTGTGGCAAGAGTCCAAGAACACGACGATCTTCTGGCAGCCTGCCGCCCTCAGTAATCCGAAGACCCACTCCAGCCCGATACTGGTCGCCACCAGGTCTGCCGTCCTCGTGTCGTGACAAGTCAGGAAGTTGCTCGCACCTTCGCAGAAGCCATGACCAGCGTAGTAGAGATAGAATGTGTCGCCCGTGGTCAATGAGCTGATCGCCGTGCGAAGCGTCGACTCAATGTTCGCTTTCGTGGCAGCCTCGCTGATCAGCGATTCTTGACCGGCTTCATCAAATCCGATCGCCGCAAGCGCTTTCTGGAATTGCTCTGCATCGTTCCTGGCGTAGCGTATGCCCTTGATGTCCTCCGCCGCGTACTCCTCCACGGCGATCAGTACCGCAATGCTCATGACGGGGCCTTAGTTCTACTTGGTTCTGATTCAGATGTCATGGTTGGCGGAACAGCTAAGAAGTCCAAGCTGACAGTCTGTGGGCCGCTGCCGGACGCCAGGGCCAAAACCCTACCGGAACACCCTCCCCCGCGCCACCTGGGTGGAGCCGGCACTGCATCCCTGCGAGCATCAGCTCACGTAGCAACCTCTCCAAGCCTGGTTGTCTCCCCCTTCTCGACCTCGGAATCGCCTCTCGATGCAAGAATCACAGATCCGTCAATGGTGCATGCTCATGCACCTCAGCATGTTTGCTGGCTACGTTGTGCCTTTCGCCGGCATCGTCGCGCCCATTCTCATGTGGCAGCTCAAGAAGGACGACGCCCCGGAGATCGATGAGAACGGCCGCGAGATCGTCAACGCCTTGATCTCGTTCTTCGTCTACGGCTCTGTCGCCGCCATCCTGTGCCTGATCGTCATTGGGATCCCGCTGTTGATAGCGGTGAGTGTCGCCGCCATCGTCTTCCCGATCATTGGCGCGATCAAGGCCAACGATGGCATCGCTTGGCGCTACCCGATGATCTTCAGGATGCTGTAGCGGCTGGGCGGTCGCGTCGAGCGAGGTCTTGCCGACCTCTCTGCAAGACAGGTGCGAAGGCAAGACAGAAGCCGCCCCGCGATACGCTGCCTATGGCAGCTGGAGCGTCCCCCCAGTCGGCACGATCCACGGGCCGCCTTTTTCCAGGTACTGCCACGCATCCGGATTGAAGCTGCTGTGATTCAGGGTCAGGCGAACCTGGCCCGCTTGCACGTTCCGGAAGACCCAGGCGCCTGTCTCTTCGTTCGTTTTCGTCGAGGGGCTGCAGACCCAAACGGACGGTTCTGGGTTCGCCGAGAGGATCGCCAGCTTCTGATCCAAATTCGGCCAGTGGGTCTCTGCGTTGGTTAGCTCGACCGTCCCCGTGTTGAAACTGAGGACGCGAGACGTGTCCGCGGCGGCGACGTCCTTGATCCATGCCGTGGTCCAGCTTTCCGGGTCCTCGAAGTAGAACGTCCACGCTCCTTCCCCCTCAGGGATCTGGAACACGAACACTCCGTCTTCGCTCGTATCGTTGAAATCGAGGCAGTAGGGCGCCTCGACTCCAGTCACCTCATAGGCACCCGGCTCAAGGCTTGGTGCGATGGCCCTCCACCCTTTGGCCGGCTCACCGTTCACATCGAAACGCACGGTGAAGGTACGTGTAGGCGGTGCCGCGGCCGGTTCCAGGGCAGGCGGCTCCGTGCCAACAACGAGCGTCGGCGCGGTCGGTGGAATCACCGCTGCGCCCATCGGCGAAGCTTGGGACGATGGCTGACCCGCGACTCTCGCCGCCCCAGGGAGCACCTCCTGATCAGCCACCAGCGAGCCGGCCTCTTCGGGCTTGGCGCCTTGCGAGAGCATCATGGGAGCCTCTTGGACGGATGCACCGCTGCCCCAGAGCCCCATCAGCAGGGTGACGCCCGCCAGCCCTGCCAGCACCGCGAACGCCGCGGCCGCGACGATCCACGGAGAGCCAACGGCGGCGGATGTGTTCGCTACGACCGCTTTCCTGGTGGGCAGCTTCGTGGCGGCGATCATCAGCGCAAACCCGCGCTTCGTTGAGTCGCGCTGGTCCTCCATGAGCTTCCCCATGATCTCAAGGGCGCTGCGGTGCTCACGCTCAATGGTCGTCGTAGAGACGCCCAGAGCGCTAGCAATCGATTCGAGCGTCATCCCTTGGAAGTACTTGAGCTCAAGTACTTCCCGGCGGCGGGGTGTCATTTGGTTCATGGACAGGAGCAGCTGCTCCGCAGACTCTCTCCTCATCGCGGCCTCTTCAGGTGTCCCAGATGGGCAGACCAAGATCTCAGTCGTGTGCTCGGGCTGTACGACAATTTGCGGAAGGGAAGCGTTCCGCCTTAGCCGATCGACCCATAGGTTTCTCATGGCCCGTTGGAACCAACCAGCATGAACGGTTCTCCCCTTGGCAATCTCCGCGGCGCCCTTCGCGGCGGCATGGCTTCGGAGTTCGAGCGCCTCGTCGCGATCGCCCGCGATGTTCCACGCCATCCGGTAGAGGCCGTCGTGGGACGGCCAGTCAGCGGGCCAGTCAGCGGACCAGTCAGCGGACCAGTCAGATGCTGCACCCTCAGCTAGTGACACCGATTCCCTCCGTGGGTTCCGCGCCATGCATGCAGATCAGGGTCAGCTCGTAGGCGGGGCAGGCCTTAGCCGCGTCGCAGTAGAAGGTGACCTTCTTCACGTTGGGGCACCCAAAGCAGTCCTCGTCCAAAAACTTCGTGACCGAAACGACCTCGCCGCTCGCGTCCCTTTTGGTCCGTACGACCGTCCATGAGAACTCGCAGTCGCAATCAGGGCTGGTCGTCGTCGTCATCGACTCAAGCTCGAACGTCACGCCGGCGCAAAGGACCGCGCAGGGACCGGCCGGATTGATCGGCAGGTGGGCGACAGAATAGGAGGCGAGGCAGCTTGACATGGCAAAACAGAGGGGCGAGGTGGGTAGTGGCTGTGCTTGGCCTCCAAAACGGAGGCGCGGCCTCGACCCGCCAACCATCCCCGGCTTTTTCCAAGCAACTTCCTCCCACACGGTGCTGAGAGACTCCGTTGGCACAATTTTGCCCCCCAGGGATCCCCCGTCGGATCTGCTCCAGCGTGTCGTAGGAGTCGACCTTCTGAAATGTCCGTAGCGATCTGCGATTTTGGGCAGCGAGAGGTGGCGATTCGGGCGGACTTCTAGGTGCAGAGGGCGGCGACACCTCGTCGGCTTGATCTGGGATCCGGCAGTCATCGGGGACTACTTTAGCATCCGTGAAGCGGCGCTTCGGCGCGGCCCTATACCCAGCCGCCAAGAATGGCGATCGACGTCGACCCGGCGTCGAGGATGTAGGGCTACTTGGTGCAAGTAGGGCTATCGTGGGCGGCATGAGTCACTTTCTTGCCGACAAGAGTCCTTACATGGTTCCGTTTGACGGCTCGTTTTCCATGGCGGAGGCGGCCACGGAGAGCAGCGACGATCCGGGCAAGAAAGAGTGCAAGAGGCTCCTCGCCGAGGAGGTCGACCGGTTGAAAGAGCTGCAGCGCGTCCTCTACGCCCACGATCACTTCTCGGTGCTGTGCGTCTTTCAGGCCATGGATGCTGCGGGGAAGGACAGCACGATTCGGGCCGTGTTTTCGGGCGTGAATCCCGCGGGGTTCGAGGTGCACTCCTTCAAGCGGCCGTCATCCAACGAAATCGACCATGACTTCCTGTGGCGCACCACGAGAGCGCTACCGCAGCGCGGCCGGATCGGCGTTTTTAATCGCAGCTACTACGAGGAAGTGCTGGTGGTGAAGGTGCACCCAGGGATTCTCGCGGGCCAGCGCTTACCCGGCGACGTGCCGGTCAAGGAACGTTTCGAAGGGCGCTATCAGTCGCTGCGTCAGCACGAAGCGCATCTCGCGCGCAACGGCGTGGTGGTGCTGAAGTTCTTCCTCAACGTGTCGAAGACGGAGCAGGCGCAGCGTTTTCTGGATCGCCTCGAGGAACCCTCTAAGAACTGGAAGTTCGCGGCGGGAGACATGCGCGAGCGACAGCACTGGGATGCGTACATGGGTGCCTACGAGACAGCGCTTCGCGAGACGTCGAGAGCAGAGGCCCCTTGGTATTGCATCCCTGCGGACGACAAGCCGTACATGCGGTGGCAGGTGGCGAAGACCCTGCGCGAGACGCTAGAAAAACTGCCCCTTGAGTACCCAGGCGTTGACCCAGCGGAGGCCGCAGACTTTGCGCTCTATCGGGAAGAACTGATGAAGGAAGTCGGCCGCTGAGCTCGGGCCAACACGCTCCTAGCGGAAGTGTCAGGCGAGGGAGTCGAACACCCGAACCTCGGCCCAGGTGCTCTTCTGGGACTCGATGAACTCCAGGTGCCTCGGAGCCACCTGGTAGGCGTCGTGGGCGGCGACGCTGTCGAAGACCATGTTGAGGGCCACGTGGAACGACGCATCGTTGACCTCGCGCCCGTACTGTTCGGCGCGGCGGCCGACGGCGAACGAGACGCAGCCGTCGTGGCCTTCGAGAAACCTATTTGCGGCGGCGATGAGCGCTTCACAGGCGGCGTCGGAGGCGTCGGTGAGCGTGAAGAAAACGGAGTGCGCAACGCGCGCGCTGGCGGGGGCATTGGATTGCATCCCCACAAGATACGTGCTTGGCGCCTGGTCGGAGCGCAGATATCAGTCAGTCGATTGGAGCCGGCGCCGTTCCGCTTCACGCTCCAGAATGTTCTCCGCATCGACGGTTCCGAGCGGCAAGTGGTCTTCGTTCGGAATCTCGCAGCGCGCGAGCAGATCGGGGTTGCGGCCGCAGCAGACGCGTAGGAACGAGGTGAGGTTGCCCACGTCGTGGTCGGCGTCCAGCGATTCGTGGTCAAGGCGCGTGATGATGTGGTTGACCGTCAGCATGTCTCGCGTGGCGATACGCTCCAGGACGTCCTAGAAGGACGCCTCCATGCGCACACTCGTGGCCACTCCGTCGATGCGGAGCTAGGAACTGCAGGAGAGCATCGAGCAGCCAGGCCGATGGCGCGCCCATTCAGGCCGCTTCTCCGCGAAGCGTTCCTTGCCGGCCTGCTCCACGTACGGGTTCTTGAGGACATCGAGCAGTTCGCGCACGCCGCTCGGGTCCCCCTTCTCCGCCTCGTCAATGGCCACCTGCGCCAGGTAGTTGCGCAGGACGTACAGGGGGTTGACGGCGTTCATCTGGAGGACACGCTCCGCGTCCGGACGACCGTCCTTGGCGACGCGCCGGAGGTAGGACTCAGTCCAGGCACCGAGGGCCGCCCGCGCCTCAGGGCTGACAGTTTCCGGCTGGTAATACGCAGCCCGCAGCGGGCCGGCGTCTTCGGTTACATCGGCGAGCCGGCGGAAGAAGATCGTCATATCGGTCTCTTCCAGCTCGAGGATGCGGAACAGCTCCTCAGCCAGCGGCGCGTCCGCCTCAGCGTCGAAGCTCACCAGGCCCAGCTTGTCGCCAAGCTGTCGATTCCACTCGTCGGCATAGGTCGCGGGGAATTCGTTGACCGCTTGCTGGAGGCCTTCGATCTCTCCGTCCAGCAGCGGAACGAGTGCGCTCGCCAGTCGCGTCAGGTTCCAGTGGGCCACGGCGGACTGGTGCCCGAAGCGATAGCGTTTTCCGCCTGCGTCCGTGGTGTTGGGGGTCCAGTTTGGATCGTAGTCCTCGAGCCAGCCGTAGGGGCCGTAGTCGATGGTCTCGCCCAGGATAGACATGTTGTCGGTGTTCATCACGCCGTGCACGAAGCCCACGCGATTCCAGTGAGCGACCATCTTCGCAGTGCGGGTGCAGACCTCACCGAACCACGCGACATAGGTGTCGTGTGAGATTGGCCCCTCCGCGGCATCGTCGAGGAGCTCCGGATAGCACGTCCGTATCACATGATCGGCCAGGCTGCGGATCAGCCCCACATCGCCGCGCGAGGCGGGGAGTTCGAAGCTGCCGAAGCGGACGAACGAGCGCGCGACCCGGCACACGACCGCGCCCGGTTCGAGCTTGGCGTTTCCGTCGTAGAACATGTCCCGCATCACGCGGTCGCCAGTTTCGAGCAGCGAGAGCGCGCGCGTCGTGGGCACACCAAGGTGGTGCATGGCCTCGCTACAAACGAACTCGCGGACCGAGGAGCGAAGGACGGCCAGCCCGTCGGCCGTTCGGGAGTATGGGGTCGGACCCGCGCCCTTGAGCTGGAGCTGCCAGCCGATACCGCCGGGGCCGCTGACCTCGCCGAGGTTGATGGCGCGCCCGTCCCCGAGCTGGCCTGCCCAGTGGCCAAACTGGTGCCCGCCGTAGGTCATCGCGAACGGATCCATGCCGGGGACGAGCGCGTTGCCGCTGAAGACACGGGCGAAGTCGTCGGTCTCCAGCTCCAGGGGGTCGAGGCCGACCAGCTTGGCGCACTCGGTCGACCCGGCGACCAGGCGGGGGGCAGCGGTCGGCGTCGGAGCGACGCGGCTGAAGAGCGCGCCCTTGACCTCTCGCCGCGCATTCGTGGACTCGGGGTCCGCCGGCAGGTCTGACGTGAATCGATTGATGAACTCCAGGTCCAGGAGGCCAAGACCCGCGGCCGCTGGTCGGCCAGAAGGGGATCCAGAAGGGGATCCAGCAGATGGGCCAGCGTCCATGGGCTCAGGCCTTCTTGTTTTCGAGCTCTCGCCGTCTGCTCCTGGGTTCGTCATGGAGGACTGAATAAGGCCCCAGCCGCCGGGCTTCAGCCTTTTTGCGCCAGAACTGCTCCGCCTGGCTTCTCCGGACGGTGAGTTCTTCTCATTGAGCCCTTAATCCATCGGCGCGCCTTGCGGTCCTAAGAGAGTCGAGGCCACCAGGCCTCTCCCTTCAGCCACTGATCCATCCCATGAAGCGCACCGCCGTCAGCTTGTTTCTCGCCCTCGCCCTTCTCCCTGCCTGTGGCGGCTCGAAGGACGTGAACGCGGCCGCTGGCCATGGGCCAGGCGTCGAAGTGGAAGGCGAGGTGGAGAGCGAGCACTACCTCTCCTTCACGGTCGACGGGACCCGCTTTGAGGCACGCGGCACTCCCTTCGGACCCTCCATTTCCTTCGCTGCCCGTGAGATCAACGTCCAGATCGGGGGCCCCTTGACCTCAGCGGTCGCCGCCGGCAAGTCGGTCTCGCTGGGCGACTACGACATCAAGATGAACCTGCTGGTGAACTCGGTCGAGCCAGGCGTCTACCAGATCGTGAGCCGTCGGAACGCGGTGACCCGGGGCGATGAACCCAAAGCCTTCGCTGAGTTCTTCTTTCCCGAGTCGGCGGCCGTCAGGGAGCTTCGTCCGGTATCAGGGACGTTGACGGTCGAAGAAGTGGACGGTCGGGATGACGATGGTCGCTATCGCCTCATGGGTACCAGTGGGCGCTTCGAGGGCCAGTTCGCCGACGCGTCGGGTGCCCAGCACCAGGTCATGGGCGAGTTCGAGTACGTCCGCTGAGCCCGCCCGCTGAGCCCGCCCGCTGAGCCAATTCGCTGAGCCAATTCGTTGAGCCAGTTCGCTGGGTCCGCTAGCCGGGCTGGTCTACTTCGATTCGGCGGCGGGCGCCGTGGGCTTGGGTTCGGTATCGAAGACGATATCGCCTCCGTAGCCGAGGGCCTGGAGCTTGGCCCAAACCTCGAGGTCCAGCTTCGTGTGTGGGTCGTTCGGGGAGTACTTGTTGCGCCATGCTTCGAGGATCAGCGACATCGATTCCACCCTCTCGGGGTCATCGAGGACCTTGCGCTCGCCCGGATCCGCCGCGAGGTCGTAGAGCTCGACCGGAATATCCATCTTTCGGAGCCGATGCTCGCGTGGGAAGTGACCCCGCCAGCGTTCATCGACGGTGACGCTGAAGGATCGAGAGCAGACGGAAACGAGCGGCCCGCGCGGATCCTCGCCCTCCTCTTCGAACAGTGCTTTGCCGGGAAGCGCCTTCGGGAGCGCCACGTTCGCCAGCGCGTAGAGCGTCGGGACGACGTCGATGTGCTGGACCCACTGGCTGCGACGTTCGCCCTGGGGGACGCCGGGGCCGTGGAAGAAGAGTGGCACATGGGTTTGCTCTTCGTGCAGCATCAGGCCGTGCCGGCGATACAGCGACGGGAAGTGGATGCTCTTGTCCTGGTCCGGGCTATCAGGCAGCGAAAGCCGATCCCAAAGTCCCTCGCCGTGGTCCGACGTGATCGCGATGACGGTGTTCTCGAAGAGGCCGCGTTCCTTTAGCGCTGCGACGAGTTCACCCATCGCTGCGTCGAAGTGCAGGATCTCCGAGTCGTACAGGTTCCGCGAGGCGGAGATGGCTCCCCACGCGTCGGCGTCCAGCGAGTCCGGCGTAGGGATAGGCTCAAGGGGCGTCGGGAAAGCTCCCCTTCCCCAGGCCAGTGAGCTGGCGGCCGCGACGCGGGCTTCCTCTTCGGGGGCGTCTGGAAAGTGAGCGCCACCCTCGGGTAGGAACGGGTAGTGGGGGTCGACCGGGTGTAGCCAGAGGAAGAAGGGGCGACCGTCCGACTCGAGGCTGTCGACCCAATCAAGGCCCTTGCCGACGATCTCCGTGGCGCGCTGATCCATCGATGGCGTTTGCTCAACGTCGAAGTGGTCGAGCCCGCGGTGAAAGTGCAGCGTTTCGTCCAGGATCGGGTTGGCGACCACCGCCCCCGTATGGAACCCAGCGGCCGAGAATCCTTCCGCGACGTGCTTGTGGGTCGTCAGGACCGCCACGTCGGCCCGCGCCTTGATCTCGCCCGTCATGAGCATGCTCATGCTGGCGAGCGTCCAGGATGACATCGCCGAGGCATGCTCGATCACGGTACCCGTCTTCGCGAGCTCGTTCAGATGCGGCGTGGTCTCGCGAAAGTGCCCGTAGAGGGACATGCGATCCGCCCGGAGGGTATCGCACACCACGAAGATGACGTTGACAGGCTTTGGATCGGACCCGCCGCAGCCCCCGGCTACCGAAGCGAGGATCAGGCAGGCGCCGAATCTAGTGGTGTAGTTGGAATGAAGCACCCGTCCACTCTGACGGGTCAGCGTCCCTTGTGCAACCAGCGCCGCCGCCTCACTACGTCGATCACGACTCCGAGAGGATCATCTCGCGGAAGCGCGTGAACAGGTGAGCGGAGTCACTGGGACCTGGCGCCGCCTCAGGGTGATACTGGACGCTGAACACCGGGTGATCCCTGTGCTTCATCCCCGCGAGGCTCATGTCATTGAGGTTCCAGTGCGTCGCGATCATGTCGTCCGGCAGCGTGGTCTCGTCGACGACGTAGCTATGGTTTTGCGAGGTGATCTCGATACGACCCGTGGACTCATCGCGGACAGGGTGGTTCGCTCCGTGATGTCCAAAGGGCATCTTCTTCGTCGTGGCGCCCAGCGCGAGGCTGAGGATCTGGTGCCCCAGGCAAATGCCGAAGACGGGTGTCTTGCCTACCAGTTCACGAGCGGCTTCCACCGCGTAGGTGCACGCGGACGGGTCGCCAGGGCCATTGGAAAGGAAAACACCGTCAGGGTTCATGGCGAGCACCTCGGACGCGGGCGTCTTCGCCGGCACCACCGTGACGTCAAAACCCGTATGGACGAGGCTGCGCAGAATGTTGCGCTTGGCGCCAAAGTCGTAGGCGACGCACTTCAATCGCTTGCCCTGCCAGCGATCCGTGATGGTCGGGAAAGACTCGTCGTAGGGGCTGTCCCATTGGTACGACTCCGTGCAGGAAACTTCTGACGCGAGGTCGCGGCCGTCGGTGCTCGTGGCCGCCTTAGCCTTGGCGACGAGCGACTCATGATTCGAATCAGTGGTCGAGAGGATAAAGCGCAGCGAACCGTGCTGGCGAATCGCCTTGGTCAGTCGGCGGGTGTCAACGCCCTCTATCGCCACGACGCCGCGCCGCTTCAGCCAAGCATCAAGCGTCTCGGTACAGCGGTGGTTCGACGTGATCGAGGACAGCTCCTTGATGACGAGCGCCTCGGCCCAGGCTCGGCTCGACTCCATGTCCTCGTCCGCGATGCCGTAGTTTCCAATCAGCGGGTACGTGAGAAGGACCCCTTGGCCGGCGTAGGACGGATCGGTCAGGATCTCTTGGTAGCCAGTCATCGCCGTGTTGAACACGAGATCACCGGAAGCTTCACCCTCGGCTCCGATCGACTTGCCTTCGACGACGAGGCCGTTCTCAAGTGCGAGCCATGCGGGAGCTTCGTGGGGACTGGACGTCATGCGTTGAAGAGAGTCGGAAGTCATGTCGCGTGGAGTCAAGAGGGGCGGTCTTGTGCCAGGACGACCTGGCGGTTGATCTGTGCAGCAGCAAAGCCGGCGCCGAATCCGTTGTCGATGTTGACGACGGTCACGCCGGATGCGCAGGAGTTGAGCATGCCGAGGAGCGCGGAGATGCCGCCAAGGCTGGCGCCGTAGCCGACGGAGGTCGGGACCGCGATGACGGGCTTGTCGACGAGCCCACCGACCACGCTGGGCAGCGCACCCTCCATGCCGGCGACGACGACGATGGCGTTTGCCTCGCGGAAGCGCGGCGCGGCGTGGAGGATCCGGTGGAGGCCGGCCACTCCAAGGTCCGCGAACTCTTCCACTCGGGCACCGAGGAAGCGTGCGGTGATGGCGGCCTCGCGCGCGACCGAGCCGTCGCTAGTTCCGGCGCTGATGATGGCGACGAATCCGGAGCCTTCCACGGCCTTTCCGAGGACGGCTGTGCGCGCGCGGTCGTCGATGTCGAGGTCCTCGGGGAACGCGGCGCGAAGCGCAGGCTCGGCCTCGCGGTCCAGGCGGGTCGTCAGCACCCGGCCGTGGGCGGCTTGGAGTGCGCGCATGACGTCGACGATCTCTTCGGGCGTCTTGCCGGCGCCGAAGACGATCTCCGAGTGGCCGCAGCGTCGCTCGCGATCGGTGTCGAGGACCGAATGGCCGAGGTCGATGCGGCCGTCCCCATCCCCGCGCTTTGGGGTCTCAACACCATCTGGGGCGTCAACACCAACCTGTCCAACGAGGTCGCGGACGGCCGCTGCGCCGTCCATGGGCTTCATGCGGCCGGTCCCCACGGCTTCCAGCAGTCGAATAAGGCTTTTCTCGTCCACGCTAGGCGGAGAGGATACCCGCGACCAGCGCGCTGGGGCATCCGCAGCCTCAGGATTCGGAGCCCGATTCTCCGCGCCCGAGTCCTGGTCCGTGGGCCTGTGGCGATTCAGCGCTACGCGAGCTGCCGCGGGCCGCGCTCTACTTCGCGCTCGGCGCAGAAATTGGTGCCGAGCGCGGCGTTAAACTTCGGGGCGAAGCGTCCAGGTGCAGGTCTGCCAGCTCCCCCGCGTGGAAGTGCTGCCAGCCGAGGCCCGCGATCATCACGGCATTGTCCGTGCAATAGGCCGGGGACGGGAAGAACGCGCGAATGCCCATTTCCTCCGCTCGGGCGGCCATGAGGGAGCGCAGGCGGCGGTTGCAGGCCACGCCTCCTGCGACCAGGACTTGTTCGATACCCGCTTGACTGGCGGCGCGGAGGGTCTGGGTCACGAGGCTGTCCGCCACGGCTTCCTCGAACGACGCCGCGATATCGGCGCGGTTCTCGATGGCCTCGGGCTCGGGCGTCGGGCTGAGCGCATCCCCACCCCGGATGTGGTAGAGAACCGAGGTCTTGAGGCCGCTAAAGGAGAACCCGATGGGCCTCACGCCTCCTCTGCCGCCCGGCGGGGTCTTCGGGCTGTAACGGGGGAAGCGGATCGCGTCGGGATTGCCGGACTCCGCGAGCTTCGAGACCGTCGGGCCGCCGGGGTAGGGGAGGCCGAGCATCCAGGCAACCTTGTCGAAGGCTTCACCCGCGGCGTCATCGAGCGTGGTCGCGATGCGCTCCATCTCGCGCGGCGACCGAACGGAGTAGAGGGCCGTATGCCCGCCGGAGACCACCAGGGCGATGCAGGGGAAGCGCACGTCTGCCTGACTCTCCATCGTGGCCGCGTAAACATGCGCCTCGATGTGATCCACGGCGACCAGTGGAATCCCGCGCGTCCATGCGAGCGCCTTGGCGGCGGAGAGGCCGACCAAGAGCGAACCGATCAGTCCGGGTCGGGCTGTGACCGCGATGGCGCTGAGGTCGTCCAGCCCGACGCTGGCGTCGACGAGCGCCTGGCGGATCGCCGGCAGAATCGAATCGAGGTGGAGGCGGCCGGCTACCTCAGGGACAACGCCGCCAAACTTCGCGTGCTCTGCGGCCTGGCTGAAGACGACGTTGGAGAGCACTTCGTGTCCATTCGCCACGACCGAGGCCGCCGTTTCGTCACAGGAAGACTCGATGCCGAGCACGAGTTCACGCGTGGACGTGTTGGAGTCTGGAGCGGTCACTGGTGGGCCTGAATGCGGTGGGGAGTCGGGTGCTCGCCGCGCAGGAGGGCGAGGGCGGCTTCGAGCTGGGGGTCCTTGGGAGGGCGCGGCAGGATCTGTTCACCGGACTCCTTTTCCCACTCGACGAGCTCGCCAATCAGCGCAGCGGGCGGGTCATAGCGTGCGAGCCAGCCGTGGATCGCACGTCGTTGCGCCTCGTCGATCGAGACGTGAAGGTCGGGCAGAATGCCGTAGTCGCGATCCGGATCGGCGGTCCGCTCGAAGTTGCGATGGCTCGGTGAATAGAAGTAAGCACTTGTTACCTTTGCGCGGCTTCCGAACTCGGGGAACATGCGCGTGGTTTGCAGCATGCCCTTGCCGAACGTCGGCTCGCCCACGACCACGGCGGCGCGATGGTCCTGGAGCGCGCCCGCCAGAACCTCGCTCGCGCTAGCGGAGTCCCCGTCGACGAGCACGCAGACCTTCATGCCTTCGAAGAATGTCTCGACGCCGTCCGCGCGATGGACGCTGCTGCGGAGTCTCCCCTCTGAGGAAACGACCACGCCTTTGGAAATGAACCGGCCGGCCATCTGCACCGCGGCGTCCAGCACGCCTCCGTAGTTGAAGCGGAGGTCGATGACGAGAGCGCCCACGCCTCGCTCGCGGAGCACCGCGACGGCGGCGTCAAACTCCGCGGCGGTGTTGTTGCTGAAGGAGCGAACGGTGAGGTACGCGACGTCCGGCGCGCTGTCGATGATCTCGGTGTGCCTGACCGTGGGGTCGACGAGGAGGGCGGGTTCGATCGCAAGGCTCCGCACCTCGCCGTCCCGGCTGACGGTGCGAAGGCGAATCTCATCGAGACCTTTGGGGGCGAGCCGCTCGCGAAGCTCAGCTCCGGAGAGCCCAGCGACGGACTCACCCTCGATCTCCAGGATGCGATCCCCGACGCGAATGCCAGCGTGCCACGCCGGAGAGTCTTCGACCGGAAAGAGGATCTCGGCGTCCGCGGTGGGGGCCTTAAATACGACGCCAATGCCGCGGAAGTCGCCGTCGATTTCGCGGCGCACGCGCTCTGATACCTGGGCGTCGTAGTAGCGCGAATACGGATCGAGCTCGTCGAGCATTCCGTGGAGTGCGCGGTTCGTGAGCTCTTCCACCGTGATGTCGCGCACGAAGTGCTGCGCCGTAAACGTGCGAATGTCCTCGAACTCGGTGGTCGAGGAGTCATCGTGGCCCGGGAAGAGCCGGAATCCAATCAGCAGCAAGAGCATGCCCGCCGTCATGCCCAGCGAGAAGAGCGCAATCGCCGACGAGATAGCGCGCGACTGCTCTTCCACCGCAGAATCGGAAACCGGCGACTCCATCAGGCGCCCGCTGCCAGCATGCTGGCGACTTCTTCCTTGGGAACGCCCAGCTCGAGGAGTGCCCGCGTGGCTTCCTCGTCGCTTGGGGCCACGCCGTGCCAGCCAGGCTGATTCTCCATGAACGATACGCCCTTGCCGATCAGCGTCTTGCAGATCAGCGCGCTCGGACGCTTCGTCTCCTCACGGGCTGCCACGAGCGCCGCGTCCACTGCGTCCACGTCGTGCCCGTCCACGTCCACCGCGTGCCAGCCGAACGCTTCGTACTTCGCTCGTAGGTCGCGGACGTCCATGACGTCGCGCATGTACCCGTCAATTTGCACGTTGTTGAAGTCAACGAGCACCGTGAGGTTGCTCGCGCCGTAGTGGGCCGCCGCGGTCGCTGCTTCCCAGATCTGACCTTCCTGGCTCTCGCCATCCGACGACGCGCTGTAGACGCGCGCGTCCGAGCCGTTGTGCTTCGCGGCGAGCGCCATACCGAGCGCCGCCGAGAGGCTGTTCCCAAGGCTGCCCGTGGAGAAGTCGATGCCAATCTCGTGGTTGAGGTGGGGGTGCCCCTGGAGAACGGACCCCATCTTCCGAAACGTCAGCAGCGTTTCACGCGGGATGAGCCCCTTCTGTGAGAGCAGTGAGTAGTAACCAGCGCACGTGTGGCCGTTGCCGAGGATGAACCGGTCACGGTCGGCTGCGTGCCGGTTGTCTGGCGTCAGGTTGAAGTGCTGCATGAACAGCGTCGCCATGAAGTCCGCCATGCCGAGCGGACCGCCCGGGTGACCGCACGCGGCGGCATGCACCATGCGGATCGTGTCGACTCGCGTCTGGTTCGCCGCGGCCTGGATGCTCGTCCGTTGTTCTTGAGTGAGTACCATCGATCAGGCTCCCTTGCGCTGCATGAGTTGCTTGGCGCTGGCGGTCAGGCCGGCGGCGTCGAGTCCGTAGTGGGCGAGTAGCTGGTCGCCGGTTCCACTCTGTCCGAACTGGTCGTGCATCGCGCACATCTTCATCGGTACGGGGTGATTGAGTGCGACGGCCTGGGCCACAGCGTCGCCGAGTCCGCCGTTCTCCTGGTGCTCTTCCGCCGTCATGATGGCGCCGCAGTCGCGTGCGGCGTCAGCGACGGCTTCGACGTCGAGTGGTTTGATCGTTGACATGTTGATCACGCGCGCCTGGATTCCATCCTTGGCGAGCGCTTCGGCCGCTTCCATCGCGGCCGCCACCGTCACGCCCATGGCGATGATGGCCAGGTCGCATCCTTCGCGTAGGCGCGAGGCCTTACCAAAGACGAACTCATAGCTGTCTGCGAAGATGATGGGCGTTGCGCCGCGCGACAGGCGCACGTACACGGGGCCCTCGATCTTGGCGGCGGCGAGGACGCACTGGCGTGCTTCCACCGCGTCCGCTGGCACCATGACCTGCATGTTGGGAATGACGCGCATGAGGGTCACGTCCTCGAGCATCTGGTGGGACTTGCCGTCCTCGCCAACCGTCAGGCCGGCGTGGGTTGCGCAGATCTTCACGTTCAGGTTTGGGACGCAGACGCTCTGGCGGATCTGCTCGAACGCTTTACCTGTGGCAAACATGGCGAAGGAGCTCGCGAAGGAGATCATTCCCTGGGACGCCAGGCCAGCGGCCACTCCGATCATGTTGGCCTCGGCGACGCCCATATTGAAGAAGCGGTTCGGGTAGGCCTTGCCAAACGCCTTGGTCTTGGTGGAGCCCGACAGATCGGCGTCCAGGACGACGACTTTGGGGTTCGCCTCTCCGAGTTCCAGCAGCGCTTCGCCGTAGGCGTTGCGCGTCGCGACTTTTTTGGGCTCGGCCGTGGAGAGGGGCGCGAGGTTCGGTGGGGCGCTCATAGGGGCTCTGGTGCGGGTCAGAGGTGTCTGTAAGGGAGTCGTGGCAACTTGGCGGATTTACCGCGAAAGTCAGGGGCGATTGTCCCCGATGGAGGACAGTGGCGCGTCTCTCTTGTGAAGAGGGACCTCGCCAGGAGCCTCAGGCAGTATCGTGGCTCGGCGGCGCTCTGGCACGCGGTTCGCTGCTGAATCCGGAGCCTGCTGCTATAAATCTGAGTCGATTGCCATGATGCTGAACATCCAACCCCGAGTCCTGTCCCTCTTGCCCGTCACCACGGGCCTCCTTTTCGCGCTGGCTATGCCCCAAGGATGGGCCTCCAGCCCGTTCCAGGCAGGCGCGGGTGGAGTCGCGGTCATCAAGAGCACGTTCCAGAAGCTCGACGGTGACAAGAACGGCTCCGTGACCGCCGCTGAGTCCCGCAAGGGCAAGATCTCAGGCGAGCTCTTCGGCCTCTACGACTTCGATAAGAGCCAGACCCTTAGCGCGGACGAGTTCGTCGTGCTCTACAAGGACCTCCTCGTCAAGAACAACCGCCCCGTCGACAAGGGCGTTGTCAGCGAGGTGGCGCGCATCCAGGCGCGTCGACGCGCTCTCGCCAAGGAAAAGGAGGCTAAGGCGGCAAGGGAAGAGCTTCAGAAGGCTGAGGCTGCCAAGGCCGTGGCCCGCAAGAGGGCGGCCGAGGCCAAAGCGGCACCGGTGAAAGGTGATTCGAACGTGGTCGGCGCCAAGACCAACGCGGACGTACAGCCGGCCCCTACGGCCACCAAGGCCGTTCAGCCGGTCGCCGTACCGACCAATGGCGCCTCTGCGACGGGCTCTGGCGCCGATGCCGCAGCGGCCGATGTCGCCAAGCGTGTGGAGGAGGCCCGCCGCAAGAAGGCCGAGGTTGACGACGAGGTGAGGATCCGCGAGGCTCGCCTCAAAGCAGCCGGGTCTGCGGAAGCGCGCACCGAGGCTGGTCGAATCAAGGCGGCTGAATCAGCCGAAGCGCGGACCACGGAAGCACGCATCAAGGCCGCTGGATCGGCTGAGGCAAGGACGAAAGCCGCGCGCATCAAAGCGGCAGGCACTGCTGAGGCACGCACAAAGGCCGGACGCATCAAGGCGGCAGACACTGCAGAGGCCCGTGCGAAGGCTGCACGCCTCAAGGGGGCCGAGGTCTCCGCAGAGGCACGCATTCGCGCAGCCCGTGATAAAGGTGCCCGGCAAAGCGCAGAGGCTCGCACGAAAGCGGCTCGCGAAAAGGCGGCTCTTGAAGCAGCGAAGACCGGGTCGCGAAACCCTCGTCAGGTGAAGGGCCAGCCCGTCCCTGGCGGCAAGGTCAAGGCCGCCAAGCGTAGCGTGCAGTCCGTGACTCGGAAGACCGCGAGGGATGCCTCCGCCGATGTGGTCCCAGACGCTACCGGCTCGGCCGGACCTGCAGGCAAGCCTGCGGCAACTCCAGCCGGCAAGAAGCCGGTCACCGGGCCTGCTCCTGCGCCTGCTCCTACTTCTGGGCCCGCTGGTAAACCAGCACCCGCGCCGAAGCCCGTTCCAAAGGGCGGTCCGAAGGGCGGTCGCGGCGCCGACAAGTCGAACGCAGCTGGCAATCAGGCCAAGCCGGCATCTCGTGGCGATAAGGGCGGCCGCTGATTCCAGGGCCTGCAGTGCTCGGTGGCGATCACGCCGCTGGGTTCCCCGCCGTTGGGTTGACTGAATAGAGAAAGGGGCCGCGCTCACCTTGGTGAGCGCGGCCCCTTTCGTGGATACCAGCCTGGAGCACCGGGTGTTTCGTCCGGATGAGGCGCCAGGCCTGTTCAGTGGTTCTAGAAGACTGTGCTATCGAGTGGCGAGTTGTCCTTGATCTCGGACGCACCCGCTTCCCAATGGAAGCCGCGGTCAAGTGCACCGCTGGCTCCAGGGATGATCACTCGGTTCGGGTTGTGCTCGTCGACCACGCAGCCGAGTCGTTCGAATTCCTTGGAGGCCAGACGCAGCTCGCGCTTGTGGTTGGCCAGGGCGGCTGTGATCTTGGCTGCATTGGGACTGGTGGAACCAGCCGCCTCCTTCTCAGCCTTGAGCTCACGCTCGAGGGTCCGGATGGCGCGGCGACGATCTGCCACTTCGGCGAAGATCATCTCCAGCAGGGGGACGAGCTTGGAGGCGTGGTCCTTATCGTAAGATTGATTCATATGGGGTCTCCTGTGGGCGGACACCCTCATAAGCCGGATCCCGCGCCATTCCGAAGGAATCAATTCCAAATCAGAGGCGCGGGAGCTCAGGTCCGCCGCTCCCCCCTCATCGGCGCCAGGCGACGCACTTCTTGGCTTGCGCGTAGATGAAAATCCGGAGCAGCGACTTGAACCGAGACGACCCCCGTTCCTGGGGCGTTGAGCTCCGGTAAGGTGAGACGCGGAGTCTAGGAATCAGGCACGCGCGGTGTGGTGCGTCACGCGGACGCGCTCGCTCACTTCTGGATTCGTAGCTCAAGGGGCGCTACGTCCGCGTGGTAGGTGTCCCAAATCGCGTCGGCGACGGCCTCGGGCGTCGAGAGCTCTTGGCCGGCGAATCGATCCTTCCACGGAGCGAGGCCCGGAGTATCCGTCGGCCCGGGAAGCACGGTCGTGATGCGGATACCGTCTTCGGAGAGGTCTGCGTGCAGTGCGCGGCCAAGCCCCGCGACGCCGGCCTTCGTGGCCGCGAGCAGAGCAGCTCCCTTGGGCGGGGCCTCTGCCAGCTGTGCCCCAATGTTGAACACGTGTGCGCGGCTCGACTCGCGGAGCGCCGGCATGGCCTCGGCGAGTACCAGGTAGGGACCCGTCATGTTGACGGCGAGGAATCGCTCCCACGCGTCGATCGTGACCTCTTCGAAGTCTGAGAACTCAACGACGCCTGCGTTGTTGACGACGACATCGATACTGCCATCGAAAAAATCGACGGCGCGGAAGACCGCGGCCTCGAGCGAACCGTGATCCCGGAGGTTGGCCTGGCAGGCCTCCCCGGACCCACCGGCCGCATCAATTTCGGCCACGACGGCATCGAGATCAGCGGAGGTCCGCGCGGCGATGGCCACCATGGCGCCCTCGCGGGCGAAGCGGAGGGCGACGGCGCGCCCGATTCCTTGGGTGCCGCCGGTGATAAAGATCCGAATGGGGTCGCTCATGCGGGGGAGTGTAGCGTGAGGCACCGCCGCAGATCGCCCTTTCGGCGTCCCATCGCGGGGGGATGTCCCAACCCGCGAGCCCTGAGCGCTCCTGGGTCCCTGCGGACGTGCAGATGTCGCGATGCGCGACGGACTGCCTCCGGCATGGGTCATCGGTGGCGCAAGCGGGGTAAGCTTTACCTATCTATGCCTGAGGCAATCAACGAGAACGTCATTCGCTGGAGCGTAATCCGGCTACCACACCCTTCCCGACCCGGCGAACTCATCGACTGGAAGGTGGATGGTCCGTTTGCGCTTCGAAGCTATTACCGCCTCGGAGACGCGAAAGAGATCGTGAAGCTCGACCTCTCGCACCGGCAGGAGGACGGCAGGATCCTGGCCTGCCTCCACTGCGGAGGGTCCCCGCTTCCGAAGTCAACGGATCGTCCATGGCGGCCCCTCGTGGCCCTGGGAGTCTTCGGGCTGGGCCTGGCGCCATTTACCTTCGGGATTTCCGCCGTCGCGGTCGCCTATCCGTTCTGGTTCCTTTGGTCGAGTAGCCCGGTGACTCAGACCTGTACGACCTGCAAGGCGGAGTTTGTCGACTTCCGGTTCGGGCCGCGACCCTGATGGTTCTGCTTGGCTCGCCTGGTCGCTGGCCTCGCCGCTGAGTTAGAAGTCGCTGGGTTGGACTCACTGACGCCGGATCGCTGGGCTGAACAGCGGGCCGCGCTGTGCTGACCCGACCTACGGGCAAGCCCATCGGGCACGCTTCGTACCCATCCCGGCGCAAAAACAGGGATTCAAGCAGCAAAAGGGCGGTCCATCCGTTGACGCCGCCCTCCACGCAGAAGAGAATCCCCGCCAGGCGGCGCGATAGCTCAGTTGGTAGAGCACCTGATTGAAAATCAGGGGGTCCCCGGTTCAAGTCCGGGTCGCGCCACCACCTTCCAGGTGTTCCCTGGAAGACTCTCTGTGTTCCCTGGGCGCTCCCCGGAATCCTTCCTTGGGCCGCAGCGCCTCTCGGCGAGGTTCTCCTCGTTATATAGAGTGTCCTCGGCCAGCTCGCGCCATCGGCGCGTCATGCAATGACCAGTTCCAGTGGAACCCCCGGGGCCAGGTCCAGCGAAACCCCAGGCCGCGTGCCCGCGCCCGTGCGCATCGGACGTCGCGTCCCCTCGGAGCTGACCTTCGATTGGCAGGACGGCGTGAAGAATGGCGCCACCGCTGCCGAAATCCGTCGCGGGTGCCCCTGTGCTCACTGCGTGGACGAGCATACCGGGCGCCAGATCCTCAAAGCCGCGTCCGTGCCGGACCACCTGACCCAGACCGAGGTCAGTCTGGTGGGGAACTACGCGCTGGCCATCGTGTTCAGCGACGGCCATCGCACCGGGATCTTCACCTGGCCGAACCTTCGGCGCATTTCGGAGAAGGCCTCCGGGACCGGCGAGGAATCGTCCTCCAGCGGCTCGGTCTCGTGAGCGACATCTTCGTCAATGGTCGGCTGACGATCCCATCGGCGGAGTTGACGGTTCGAACCATGCGCGCGAGCGGGCCGGGCGGCCAGCACGTCAATAAGGTCGAGACGGCCGTCGAGCTTCGGTTCGCCGTCGGGCCCAGCCTGACCCTCTCTAATAATGACAAGGCGAAGCTGCGGTCCAAGCTGAAGAGCCGCCTGGTCGGAGAGGATGAGTCGCTCGTGGTCCGGGCTCGCTCCCAGCGGTCGCAGAAACGCAACCTCGACGAGGCCCGTGAGAGGATGGGTAAACTTGTCGCAGAAGCGCTCGTTACGGAGAAGGCGAGGCGTGCGACCAAGCCGACCCGGGGGTCCCAGCGCAGGCGGGTGGATGCCAAGAAAGCGCGCGGCGACCTTAAGAAGCAAAGAAGGCGAGGCGGCCACGAAGATTGAACACAGCGGATTCTCGGCCCTCATGAAGGAATTCTCATGAGCCCTACTTCAGAAAAGTGCCCTCATGCACTGGAACTGAGGGTCACAGTTCGCGAACATGACACCGTCGGCGTAATTTGCAGGGAAAGGGGGACGAAAGCCTCAAGTTGCGCCGAAGAACAAACCGCTTCTTGCAAGCGAATTCTTGCGTGGTAGGTCGACGGCTGACGAAAGCCACGGCAACCTGTTGCGCCCAAACCCCCATTTTCTCTTTGCTGTCTCAGCAGTCCCCTGACCACCACCACTTTGGTGGAATCACCATGAAGAAGCTCGTCTTTGGCGCTGCTGCGCTCTCTCTCACTGGCCTGGCCTTCGCAAACGACAACGCTTGGGATGCCCTCGACCAGGACATCCAAGCGCTCTCCGCGAGCGTCCAGGGTCTCGAAGGAACCGGGATGAACATCGGCGGTCGGATCCGCACGTTCTACAACAACTCCGGTGACATCCAGGTCGCTCCTTCGGGCAACGACCTCGGCGGCTTCTCGGTCCCGAACGCCCGGCTCTACGCCCACGGCACGACGGCTCAGGACATCGGCTACCGCATCGAAGTTGACTTCGCTGGCGTCGGCCTCCTTGACGCCTACCTCGACATTCCGGTCGGCGGCGAGATCACCGCTCGCGTCGGTCTGTTCCGTCCCCACGTCCTTCGTGAGTCGCTCATCGACTCGGGCAACCTCTTCTTCGCGGACCGCAGCGCACACGCGTCGCTGTTCTCGGGTCGGACGAACGGCCTTGCCGTCATGGGCAACTTTGACGCCTTCGACTGGGCTGTCTCCATCATGAACGGTGGCGACGGCGTTGGCGACGACCTCTTCTACTCGGTCCGTGCTGGCCTCGACATCCTCGGCGAGGGCACTGACCTCATCGAAGGTGCCTACGGCGCTTCGGAAGAGATGGAAGCTTCGGCTGGCATCGCTTACTTCAGCGACGAAGCAGTGGACGACGCCGACGGCATCGCGATCGAGGGTAGCCTCGCCACGAGCCAGTTCAGCGCGCAGGCGATCATCCTCAACCTGGGTGACGCTGTCAGCACGGCGAACGCCGACATGAACGAGAGCTACGGTGGCCTTGGTGGCTTCGGTGGCGTCGCTGGCGCCCTCACGGGCTTCGCCGACAACACGCCGTTCGCGCTCAGCGGAACGTTCATGCTCACCGAGGCAAGCTCGGACTACGGCTCATGGGAAGTCGGTGCACGTTTCCAGGACCTTGATGACACGCTCTCGACGCGCATCATCGACATCGGCGCGAACTACTACGCCGACGGTCACAACATGAAGTACATCATCAACTGGACTTCGTACGACAGCGACCCGGGCGGCCTTGACGGCGACCTGATCCGCGTTGGCGTCAACGCTCGCTTCTAAGCGAGTCTGCGACTGAACGACGGCGGGTTCCGCAGTGCTTGGCACTGCG
>JBLIHL010000011.1:0-28895 GCA_047635895.1 Paracoccaceae bacterium
CTTCGCTGCGCTGACCGGGGGAAACATCGAGCGGGACGCCGAGGTGATGCTCGTCGGCATCGTGGAGGTCAGCGGGCTCCTGCGGCGTGCGCTCCAGGAGCTGGAGACGACCACCGAGGTGCTCATTTTTGCGCCTGAGTCCGAGGCGGGCGGCTTTGACGAGTTCGGGGCCCTGCGCCCCGAGGCGTGGACCGGCCGCAGCGTGCCGCTGCCCCTCGACCGCTGGCGCGTGGTGCGAACGCCTGAGGATCAGGCGCGGCTCACGGTGGCCATCGCGGCGTCGTCGGAGTCGCTGGAGCACGCGGGCGATCTGTCGATCGGCGTGGCGGACGACGAGGTCGTTCCGTATCTGGTGAGGCGGCTCGAGGCAGCGGGCGTGCGCGCCCGGGATGCGTCGGGGACGGCGTTTTCCCAGACGGCGCCGGCTCGCCTTTTGGCCGAGCTCCGGACGTTCCTGGAGACGCGTTCTTCAGCGTCGCTCGCGGCGCTTGTGCGCCACCCGGACCTGGAGCGTGCGCTGGCGGACAGGGTCGACTTCGATCCGGTTCTGCGGCTGGACGATTACCGGCCGGAGCACCTACCGCGCCGTTTCGATCTACTTGAACCCGACGTCGCGGATGCGTCGCGTCGTCGGCGGGACGTGGAGCCGCTCCTTGAGGCGCTCCATGGGATTCTTGGGCCGCTGGCGTCGAACGCGCCGCGCTCACTGGCCCGTGCGGCCGAGGACCTTCGCGAGGCGCTCCGTGCCATGTACGCCGGGCATCCGCTTCTGGCCGAGGATGTAGAAGAGAGCAGCCGTGAGGACGCGCGCGTACTTCGGGCTTCGTTGGAAGGAGCGGCCGCTGCGCTCGTCACGCTGGAGACCACGCCGGTCGAGGTCGCTGGGGACGCGACGCCCGCGGCGGCCATCGGGCTGCTCCTGCGCATCGGGGAGGCCGAGTCCATCGTCGCCCCCGCGCCGGTTCCTGCGGGTCAGCCGTCCGTGGAGCTCCTGGGCTGGCTAGAGCTGCTCCTTGATACCGCCCCGCACCTCGTGGTCACCGGCTTCAACGAGGGCCGCGTGCCCGCGTCCGCTGAGGGCGACTCGTTCCTTCCTGATCGAGTCCGCGGCGCGCTCGGCCTTGAGGACGACGAGCGCAGAACCGCGCGCGATATCTACATCACGAGCGCGCTGCTCGCGTCGCGCGGCGACCAAGTCACGTTCATCAGCGGGCGGCAGACCCGGGAAGGTGACCCTATCTTCCCGACGCGGCTCGCGTTCCTTTGCGACCCGGCGGAGGCTGGGGAGCGCGTGGACCACGCGCTCGCGCCCGAGGCCTTCGCGCCGGTTGCGCGCGCCGGAGACGATGGGGACGACGAGTTCCCGAGCTACGTGCTCGACAGGCCCGCGCCCGACACGCTCGCTGTGACGGCCTTCAAGGCGTACATGGAGTCACCGGCGCTGTTCCATATTCGTCGCATGCTCCGTGCAGAGAGCGTCAACGATCGGCTCGGCGAGATGGACCCGCGGAGCTTCGGTACCTTCACTCACGAGGTGCTCGAGCTGTTCGCGAAGAGCCCCGCGAGGGACTCGAGTGATGAGGCGAAGATTTACCGCTTCCTCGAGAAGACCGTGCTGCGCCTGAGGCAGCGGTTCTTCCCCGAGGAGGTGCTACCGGCGGTGCCGCTGCAGCTTGAGCAGCTCAAGCTCCGCCTCAAGAGCTTTGCGAAGTGGCAGGCAGCGACCGTCGCGGAGGGGTGGCGGATCCGCGAGGTAGAGTGGAGTCCGAATGCCGCGGATGAAGGCAACCGAAACGGCTGCGTAGCGCTCAGCATGGGGGACGGAGATCCGGTGTGGGTCAAGGGTAAGATCGACCGCATCGACCAGCACGAGAGCGGGCGCTGGCGCGTGCTCGACTACAAGACGGGTCACAAGAGCAACGATCCGGAGAAAGTGCACCGCAAGATCAACAAGAAGGAGGGCACGACCGAATGGCGCGACCTTCAGCTGCCGCTCTATGCGCACATGACCCAGGAGCTGACGGGGAACCTGGAGAAGGGCGGCAAGCTGCCGGAGCTTGGCTACTTGAACCTGCCGGGGAACGGCGGGCCGGTCGAGCTGAAGCTCGTGAAGGGCTGGGATCCGGCGGTGATCGCCGGCGCGCTGGGGACGGCGCGCGACGTCGCCCAGAAGATCAGAGACGGTGCGTTCAAGGACATGGGCAAGCTGCGCGGATTGGAGCCGATCGAGGAGGAGCTGCTCGGGATTGGCCTGGTGGTGCCACCAGATTCTGGCGGAGATGACGACGAGAGTTTCGGCTCGGATGGAGGTGCAGCGTGAGCGGTCAGGGACAGCTTTTTATCGACGACATGTTCGGGTCGGAGGTGGTGAATCCTCACCGGCTTCTGCTCGCTTCGGCGGGCACGGGCAAGACGTTCCAGCTTGCGAACCACTTCGCGGGCCTGCTCGTGTGCGGCGTCGAGCCGGACCGGGTGCTCGCGACGACCTTCACTCGCAAGGCGGCGGGGGAAATCCTCGATCGCGTGCTCGGTCGGGTGCGTGAGGCGGCCAGGGACAACGAGGAAGGTGAAGAGGCGCGCGGGTTCCTCCTGGAAGCCATCAAGCGCACGAACCCCGAGGCCGCCGCGGCGGGGCTGAACGCGGAGCACTGCACGCAGATCCTGGCCGCGCTCGTGCGGCGGATTGATCGCTTCCAGATCCGGACGCTGGATGCGTTCTTCGTGCGGCTGGCGCGGCTCTTTGCGATGGAGCTGGCGATCGCGCCGGAGTGGCGCATCACGGACTTGGTCGAGGAGCGCGCGATCGTGTCCGAGGCGGTCGCGCGGGTGCTCGACGGCCTCGAATTTGCGGAGCGGCTGGAACTCCTGCGCGGCATGACGCGCGGCGCGGAGCAGCTGGGCGCGGAGCGCGCGCTGGTGGAGACGGTGGAGAGCGCGGAGGAGATCGCGCGTGACGCGGCGCCGGGGGCCTGGCGAATGATCGCGCCGCTGGAAGGGCCGCCGCTTGGCGAGGTCGAAGACGCGATGCGGAGGGTGTGCGAGGCGGAGCCTCCGCTGACGGCGAAGAAAACGCCGCTGAAGACGTGGGAGAACCAGCTCAATGACCTGCGCGGCCTGCTGCAAGACGGCGACCCGGGCGAGCTGAGCGCGCAGATCCTGAAGAGCACGCTGGTGCTGCGCGCGCTCGCCGATGAGCCGTTCAGTAGCAAGGAGATCGAGCCGCTGCTCAAGGATGCGCTCGTGCTGCTCGGCCGCCAGGTGATTGTCCAGCGCGTCCAGCAGTTGATCGAGCGCAACCTCGCGTCCGAAGCGTTCCTCGATCACTTCACCGAGGCCGACCGGAGTCTGCGGGCCGAGCTTGGCGCCTACCGCTTCCAGGATTTCCCACGCGCGCTTCTCGAGGGACCTGCGCGTCAGTCGAGCGATACGTGGACGACCGAGCTCGGGTATCGACTGGACGCGCGGCTTGATCACCTGCTGTTGGACGAGTTCCAGGACACGGCGCCGAGCCAGTGGCAGCTGCTCCTGCCGCTTGCACAGGAGGTCCTTGGCGACGGCACCGGCGAGCGCAGTTTTTTCTGCGTGGGCGACGTCAAGCAGTCGATCTACGGCTGGCGCGGCGGCGAGCCGCGGCTCCTACAGCGGATGGCCCAGCGCCATCCCGTGCTCGAGCCAGAGACGCTGACGATGAGCTATCGGTCCGCGGCCATTGTGCTGGAGACCACGAACCGGATCTTCGAGTCGATCGAGGATGCGGCGTGCCTTGAGGGTGCGGACCGGCGCTCGGCGCACCAGGCCACAGTTGCCTGGGCCGCAGACTTCGCGGAGCATTCGACCGCGAAGGTGAAGCTTAAGGGCGAGGCCCGGCTCTGGCAGGCGCGTCCTGCGGTGAAGGACGTGGAGGGCACGCTGGATCCGAGCATCCTGCTGGCGGTAGAGCGCGTGGCGGCTCTGCGCGAGGCCCATCCCGAGGCGTCGATCGCGATCTTGGTGCGCGCCCGCGCGCAGATCGCACGGCTGCGGTTCCTGCTCGGACAGCTAGGAATCGAGGCTAGCGACGAGGGCGGCAACCCCTTGACCGACGCCATGGGGGTCACGTGGATCCTTGCGCTGCTGCACCTAGGCGATCACCCGGGTGACGGCGTGGCCGCGCTGCAGGTGGCCCGCTCTCCGTTCGCCGAACGCTACGGCGTCCTGTCCGACGGAGTGGGGACACCGGAAGGGCGTGAGGCAGCGCAGGCGGCGTCGCGCCGCGTGCGAAATGAGCTGATGCGGCACGGCTACGGCGCGTTCGTAGATGAGCACGCGGCGCTCCTCGCCAAGGCGAGTCCGGCCTGGGACGTGCGGCGACTGGAGCAGCTGGTCGAGCTGGCGCTCGCGTTCGATGAGCGTCCTGGTCTGCGCCCTGTGGACTTCGTGGACTCGATTCGCGAGACGCGGGTCCCGGATCCGACGGCCTCAACGGTGAAGGTCATGACGATCCACGCTTCCAAGGGACTGGAGTTCGACATCGTCGTGCTGCCGGAGCTTGGCAAGGCGATCCGATTGGCGCCCTCGGGCTTCATCGGCGGCCGGCGCAACGAAGTAGATCCGCCGACGGTGGCGACCGCGTGCCCGAACAAGGAGATCGCGAAGCATCACGAGCAGCTCGGCGAGCTCTACCGAAGCGAGGAGCAGCGTTCGATGACGGACGCGCTGTCGGCGCTGTACGTGGCGATCACGCGGGCGGTGCACTGCGTCGAGATGATCGTGCCGGCGCCGTCGAAGTCCGCGAAGACACCGCCGTTGCAGCACGCGAGCTTCGTGGCGGAGCCGTTGATGAAGCTGGGTCAGGGCGCGCGGGATGGCGACCCTGACGCTGAGTTCGAGGAGGACCAGGCTGCGCTGCTCTGGGAGCATCCGGATTCGGATCCGAGTTGGTCGGCAGGGGACGGCGACGGCGATGGGGAGGTCGTGGAATTCGTCGAGGAACGTCCGCTGGAGCTGAAGGCGGGACATGGTGACCGGGCCGGGGCCCTGGAAGTGGCGCGCGTTCAGCGGAACGTGTTCTCCGCACGCGAGGAATTCTCGGGGGCTGCGGGCGTGGAGGATGTCTTCGCGCCGGTGCAGGACGGTGGGCGCCGGCTTGGCGTGCTCGTGCACGCGCTGCTGGAGGACTACCACTGGTCGAGCGATGAGCCGCGCGACGATGAAGAGCTGCGGGCGATCTGCGCGCGCTGCCTGCCGGGTGATTCACAGGTGGAGGAGGCCCTGGCGCGGTTCCGTTCGGCGCAGGGGGCTGCCGCGCTGACGTCGCTGTTTGTGGAGCCGGAGACGGAGTATCGGCTCGCGACCGAGCGGATGTTCGACGTCGAGATCACGGATCTGGATCGGGATCCGATGCGCTGGCGAGGGACGATCGACAGGCTGCTGCTTCGGATGGAAGACGGGGAAGTCGTTGGGGCGCAGATCGTTGATTTCAAAACCGAGGCTGCGCCTGGAATGACCGAAATCGTCCGGCGCCACGGGAATCAGCTCGAGGACTACCGCCGGGCGGTAGGGGAGCTGTTCGAGCTCGAGGACGAGCGGGTGGAGTGCCTGATTGTTTGGCTGCCTGGGCTTGGCGGCGAGGCGGTGGGGGTTGTCGGCTAGCCATTACCGCAGTACCGTTCCGCAACCAAAGCTGCGGGAATAGACGCACCGCACAGGAGCGCGCATCGGCGAAGCCGATGCAGCACCCGCGAAGCGGGTGCGCGATCCTGTGCGGTGCGTCTATTCCCGCAGCTTTGGTTGCGGAACGGTACTGCGGTAATGGCGGAGGCGGAGGGATTCGAACCCCCGGTGGGTTGCCCCACGTCGGTTTTCAAAACCGGTGCATTCAGCCAGGCTCTGCCACGCCTCCTCCATCCAGCCTCGCCGCTTTCGGCTCGCCGGACGCCCGAAAGCTTAGCGTGGCAGCTCGTAAAGCTCCAGCTTTGGCCCGGGTCGTCTCACTCGCCATAGATCCCTCAGTGGGAACTTCAGCGTTGTGGGCAGGTGGGCATCCAGGATGGGGGCCGCTTCTTCAGTGACGGTGGGCACCGTCCACGCAGGATGGATCGTCCAGATTGGGGCGTCCTGGAGCTCCAGGGGGGCCAGTTTTCGCGGGGTTTCCGGCGGCAAAGGCTCGCCGGTTTCCTTGTCCAGCTGGATCGGGCCGGGGATCGGCGGCGTGTGATCCAGGAGCGGTGGAAGGACCCCATCGTCCGGCGTGCGGTCCGTCAGGAGGACGTGGGTCGCGCCCATGGCGGTCAGGGCCGAGAGGGCCGTGGTGCCGAGGTCGAGCCCGCTCTCGTTGCCTTCGGCTGCATCGCGAACCCAGGTCTCGCCGTTGTGGAGCGAATACTCGAACACGTCCTCCAGGCGCAGGATGGGGTAGCCGCGCGGCTGCTCCTGGTCTGCCTCCAGCATCATCAAGCGGTGTGCCTCCCGCCCGTAGAGCTCGGAGCCGACGCGCTCCCGCAGAAGCTTCGTCGTCTTGAGCGTGTCGAGCGTCTGCGGCGGCACCGGGCCGTAGACGTCCACCGCCACGACGGCGCCCTCGGGCAGCTTGCCCAGGAGGTCCTCGGCGACCGCGCGGGTGTCCGGCTGGCGCATCACGTAGCCGAGGCGGAGGGCCTGGACCAGTGGGAACGCCATCAGTACGGCGAGCGCGATCTTGCCCGCGGGCTTCTTCGCGAGCGCCTCGGCGAAGGCTCCCGCGGGCAGCGCCATCAGTACGACCACCGGAATGATGTAGCGCACCTGTTCGTTAATGCCCACGAGGAACAGCGCTCCCCAGACGAGGAGAAACGCCGCCAGGGGGAGCAGCGTCCGGCGCCCGAAGGCGCTGAACAGGCCGAGTAGTCCCATCACGAGGATCACCGGGTCGTAGCCGAAGAAGGTGGTCATCAGACCCTTGAGCGTCTTCAGGCTGACCCCGACGACCATCTGCGTCGCGCCGAACTGAATGGTCCACATGCTCTCGGTGACGAGGCTTCCGGCGGCAACGGCCTCCTGCTCGACCTGGCCGTAGCGCAGGTAGAACGGGTAGCCGACCAGGGCCGCCACGGCCACGAAGAGCCCGACACAGGCGAAGCCGCGCACGACGCGCTTGCGGAGCGCCGTGCCGACGGACTCCATGAGTTCGCCCTCAAGCCGTGGAGCGAGGGCCCAGGCAACCCCGGCCATCAGAAGCGCCAATCCGCCAACGGGCAAGGTCGAGAACGCGATCGATGCCGCCACGCCGGTCAGCATCAGAGATCGAGTCGTGCCGGTGCGCGCGTGAACGGCAGCGCCCCAGACGGTCGCCGCCAGCATGGCCGTCATTGGAGCCCAGGGCCGCTCGTGGGTCGACATCTGAACGTGCAGGAGGCTGGTGCCGCCGAGCCACGCCGCCACCCAGGCGCCGATGCCGAAACCGGCAGCGCGCGCCGCCATGAAGAGAAAGAGCGCGACGCTCGCGGAGAGCACGGCGCAGACGATCCGCGCGAGGAGGTGCGCTCGCCACGGGTGTTCTTGGAGTCGAGCGGCGAACTCGCCCTTCCCTGCCCAGTCGCCCATGGCGCGGCCGCGCACGTAGTCGGCGGCGTACACGGGCAGCAGCGTGTAGGAGAGCAGGTAGGGGTAGCTGGAGTACTTGCCAGCCGGCGGGACCAAATCCTTGGTCTTCGCCATGTTCAGCGCGCCTCGGACAATGTGCGTGTCAGGCACGTAGCCCGGCCTCGGCGCTCCGTGGGCGACGGGCCAGAGTCGCAGGGCGAGCGGGGCGAACAGTAGGACGACGAGCAGCCCGAGCCAGGCGATCTTGGACTTCGCCGGCGATTCGATCGTAGGTCGGTCGCTCATTCGGCGGTCACTCACTCGTCGAGGTCAAAGGTCCCGAAGGGGCCCGGGTCGGAATCGGTATCCGGGTCGGCGTCATCTCCGCCATCCGGCTCTTCACCAGGCCCGCCGCCTTGCGCCTCATCGTCAGAATTCCCGTCTGGAAACTCGTCCGAAAACTCGTCCGAAAATTCGTCTGGAAGCCCGTCCGGAATCACATCCTGGGCCTTGTCGCTCCGCACTTCCTCGAGCACGGACTCGGCGACCCGGATCGGCGCCCCACAGCGGAGCGCGATCGCGAGAGCATCGCTGGGACGCGCGTCCACGAGTGCTTCCTGATCCAGCGACCCGTCCGTTCCTGGCATGGCCAGACGAAGCTGGGCGTAGAACGTGTTCGATCGCAGGTCCACGATGTCGACGCCGATGACCCGGCTGCCGAGGGCTTCGATCGCGTTGACCGTGAGCTGGTGAGTCAGCGGCCGGGGCGGGGACACGCCGGTCACGAGCCGGTGAATCTCGGACGCCTCGCCGGTGCCGATCACGATGGGGAACCCGCGCTCCTGGCCGACCTTGTCCGGATCGTCCTCTCGGAGGAAGATCCACTGCTGATCCGATCGCTCCCGCAGCACCACGCGCACGAGCTTCAGCGGCACGAGAGTCTGGTTAGGAGCGGAATCGTGTGGGGGGGGTGTTTCGGAAGGGGGCATGGTCCTCGCGCTCTTCGGCGCTGCCTTGAGTATGACCATCGTGGGGGCCCGGACAACCGGCAACCCGCTGTCCCCGCTGATCTTCTTCGAGTGATCCATCCCTTGTGACGGGGCGCGGGGGCGGCGACACTGTGAGTATGCAGGCCGAGTCCCTCCCTGAACCCCTTTCCACCACGTCGCCCGGGGCCGATCCCGGGCCCGCGGGGTTCCCCGAGACACCCATTCTCGCGTCGGTCTGGCGAGGCGGCGAGATCGAGTCGGTTCATCGGGGGTCCTGGTGCCTCGTGGATTCCAGCGGCCAGGTGGTAGAGGAAGAGGGCGCGATCCTGCACCCCTTCTTCACTCGCAGCGCCGTCAAATGCCTCCAGGTGCTCCCGCTCTTTGAGTCTGGCGCGGCCGAGCGGCTGGCGGTGACCGACGAGGAAGTCGCGCTCGCGGTCTCCTCCCACAACGCGGAGCCCTGCCACATAGACACGGCGGCCGGCCTCCTCGGGCGCCTCGGACTGACGGCCGACGCGCTAGGCTGCGGACCCCAGCCGCCCGGCGACTCCGAGGCTCGCTTCGCGCTAAGGACGAGCGGCGGCCGGCCCAGCCGCATTCATAATAATTGCTCCGGCAAGCACGCGGGGTTCCTCGCCCTGACCCATCACCTGGGTGCCGACCCCGCGACCTACCTGGACTTCGAGTCGCCCTCGCAGGTGCTCGTGCGCCGCGCCGTCGCGGAGATGTGCGGCGTGTCACCGGAGAGCCTTGGCCGCGCGGTGGACGGCTGCAGCGCGCCTACGTTTCGCATGTCCCTGCGAGCGGTCGGGACCGCGTTCGCGAGGTATACCACCCCGGACGGCTTGGCACCGGAGCGCCGCGCCGCGGCCGAGCGCGTGGTGGCGGCGGTGCAGAAGCATCCCGTGCTGCTCGCGGGCAGCTCGAAGCGCCTCTGCACGGCGCTCGTCGAGGCGTCCGGTGGAGCGCTGTTCCCGAAGATCGGCGCGGAGGCCGTTTACGTCATTGGCGTGCCCGGGCGTGACCTGGGTCTGGCCGTCAAGATGGACGATGGAGGACTCCGCGGGCTGCACGCCGTGGTGATCGGCCTGCTGCGCCGGTTTGATCTGCTGGACCCAGCGGCTGCGGATGCGCTGGAAAGCTATGCACAGAGCACCGTTCGGAACTGGGACGGACTGGCGGTGGGCCGGATCACGCTGCCGTGAGGTTCCTTGGCTCTGGCGTCGCGCGCGTTCCGTTGCTGCTGCGCTTCACATGCGCCTTCTTGTTAGGCGCCGTGCCGATGGTTCAGGCCCAGCGAGCGGATGTCGACGGTGAACTATGGATCCGGGCCGCCGCGCGCCAGCTCGCACGGGGGGGGGGAGCGCCGGCCCGGAGGCCCGGCGGGCATCCAGCCTGGGTCAGTGAGGTCTCGTGGCTTGAGGCCTACGTGCGGGCTGGGATCATGCTCGACCCAGCCGATCCGGTGCTTCTGGGCGAAGCCGAGGTCGCCCGCCCGGAGGTGGCTGCTGCCAGGCTTCGCGTAACTCCTTCCGGCGTCTCTGACTTCGAGGGACGGCTTTCAAGAGGACTACGGGCTCCGTTCGCCTCGCTTCGTGAGGCGGCCATCGATCGGCTGGTGCTGTGGACGCTTGAGCCGCAGGCGGAGGCCGCGCCGCAGGAATTCATCGTACGTGAGCTTGAGCAGGGAGCCCTGGCTGGGAACCTGACGGATCAGCTGATGGACCTTGCCCTGCGTTCCGGGCGCCACAGGCGGCTGGGCCGACTGCTCTCGCTGCCCATGGTCGCCGGACGGCTCGCGAGCTCGGACCGGGAAGGCTGGACTCCGGCGTTCGGCCTGTTGGAAGACATCATCGCCGCGCCGCTGACGCTCGATGAGCTGCAGGGCCTCAGGCGAAGCGAAGTGGACCCGGGGACGCTCGCCTGCCTCGAGCTGGTGGCGCAGGTTCGGGATGGCCTGGAGGTGGTCGACCCCGAGGTCGGGCTCATGGTGGACCTGATTCGGGGCGGCGCGTCTCCGGCAGGCGCCTATTCCAGCGAGGTCGACGAGGCCGTTGAGGCCTTTATCGATAGCCTGCTGATCCGGGGCCGTCACGCCCAGAGCGCGGTTGTGCAGGGCCTCGGGGAAGCGCTTGCCGCATCGGTATTGGAGGGCCCGGGGGCGACCAGCGGAGGGACCGCAGGAGGGCCGGACTCGCGCGATCGATGCGTTCGAGCCGCCGCCCGCCTTCTGTCACCAACGAGGCAGCTGAAGCTGGGTCTTGCCTACCCAGAGGACGCCGGCGTCGAGCTCTGGCTGGCCCTTGATCGAAGCGATCATTGGGGGGAGGGCACGGAGCTTCTCGAGGCGCTGCGGCCGTGGCTCACGCACCCGGCGGAGGAGGTTCGTGAGACCGCCGTCCGCGCGGTGGGGCAGCGCTACGCCTACGGAGGCCGCGGAGACTTCGAGCCGCTCCTTGTGGACGTGCTCGCCGATGCCGATCCGACGCTCCGCTCGATCACCTTTGCGTGGCTCGTGAAATCGAACCGGCGGCTGGCACCGGACGATGAGCTCGATGCCGTGCTGCGTCGGGCTTGGGACGGCGAGGGGCACGGAGGCGAGGGGCCGGTTCTGACCGGTCGCCAGGCAAGGTGGCTCGCGCAGCTGCCTCGGGACCGGACGGCCCACGCGTTTCGAGATGCGCTGCTCGGGCTGCTTTCCCTCTCCGGCGCCTCCCAGGAAGTGGTGGGTGCAGGGAGCCTTGAGCTGCTCGGGAGCTTCGGGGGAGACGAGGAGGTGTTCCTGCGGGTGGGGTTGCTCGCTGAGCGCAGCATCGTCGGGCTCGAAGCCGCGGGGCACTACGATGCGCGGCTCCCCTTCGATTCGGCGGCGGCCCGCGCCGTTCGCATTCTTCAGCGCGTGAACCCGGACGCGACAGAGTCGCTGCTCGACGGCCTGCTCTCGCGGTCCATGCACCTGATGCACGGGGCCGGTGCGCCGGCGATGGCCCGGCCCCAGCTTCCTAAGACGGCGGCGCTTCTGCTCGGAAAGACGGCCGGAGGGCGCGCGCGACTGGCGCGCTACGTCGACCCAGGCGTGCCGCGTCGCGTTCGCTTTGAAGCAGCGCTGCAGCTTGTGCTGGCCGGCTCAGATTCGACGAACGACGAGGCGAGTGCGCGCGTGCTGATGGGGGACTTCGACGGCGTGGATGGAGCGCTCAGACTGCGGGCCCTTGAGGCCCTCGGGCAGGCGCTCGTGCCATCCGCGGATCCCTTTCTGGTGGCGCTCACCGGCCTGGGGAATGACCAGGCCGAGCGCGGGGCCGCCATTGAGGCCCTTGGGCGGCGGCGGAGCCTGCCCGCGCTGATGAGCGTGATGGCAGGCGCGATCGAGGCTGCCGGGCCGGACGCAGGGACGATCGACGCGGCTGCGTACGCGGCGCGGGCGCTGCGACACGCGGCTGGGAAGCCGGGCGCTCCGTTGGCGCTGGAGCTGGCGGCGGCCCAGCTGCGCGAACTCTCTGGCGCGCTGGCATCGGGCCATGCCCTGGCCACGGTTCGGGGAGCGCTTCTGGAGTCCACGGGTGTCCTCGTCGTGGGGGAGCTGAGGCGCGGGGCGAACCTGGCGGAAGGGCCGGGTGAAGAGGTTCTCGGTCAGATCCTGGCGGCGCCGCTCCGCCAGGCGGGCCTTGCGGCTCAGCGTGGCTTCGGGCGCCAGCGCCGGAGCGAGGCCCAGTTTCTCTGGGCCTCGGAGCTCGCGGCGCTCAAAACCCTGGGCGCCGACTCCGGGCTCTTCCGGGCCGCGCTGGGTGATGAGGCGCGCTGGGGCCGCCTCGATGGGCGGCTGCTCCTGGCCATCGCGCACCTTGCGGCGTCCGCGGGGCTGGGCGACTTATCGAGGGAGCTCAGCGAGGCAGCGATCATCGCCCTCCGCGGCGAGGGGGTAGCCCACGACCACGAGCGGCGCCTCGCGGAGGCCAGCTGGCTTCATGCGGCCGGCTCATTGGCTCCTAAAGGGGTGCCGGCGGGTGAAACAGCGGGTGAAACAGCAGGGGACGGCGATCCCGCCGCCGCGCGGACTCTGGCTGGATTGCTGTCCGCCTTCCGCGCAGGTCGACTGGGACGGGGCGTGCTCCAGGCCATCGTGCCCGCGATCCCACGGCCCGTGGCAGCGGCGCACGCGGCGTATTGGAGAGCGGCTGCCGGCCCAAGGGCAACCGTCGACTCCTGGTCGCGTTTGAAGTAGTCCTCCAGGCGCGTCTTTGGCCTGCGCAGGATGCACGTCACGCGATCGGCTTCGTATGATGACCTGTATGCCCACCCACGCTATCGACCAGCCCACAGGAGCCATCGACGTTCTCGGTGACGGAGTTGGTTTCGTCTCTCTCGTCGACCGCATGCAGCAGGATCCGGCCCTCAAGGTCGTGAACAGCGCGCGTATCTCCTACGACAAGCAAAAGGAGGGCTTCGACGAGAAGGACCAGAAGCTCTGTTCTTTCCTGTGGGAGCACGGTCACACGTCGCCCTACAGGCACTCGTTCTACACCTTCCACTGGAAGGCGCCGCTCTTCGTGTTTCGGCAGGCGTTCAAGTACCAAGTCGGCAGCGGCTGGCGCACCTACGAGATCGGCGGCAACGAAGTCTCCCTGGAAGTGTTCGACGTGATGTTCGACACGGATAAGGGCTGCTCCTGGAACGAGGTCTCGGGCCGCTACGTTAAGTGGACGCCGGAGTTCTACGTGCCCGGCACCATGCGCGCGAACCCTTCCCACGGCAACAAGCAGGCCTCCGTGGATCTGCCCCCGGACTTCGATCACGAGGGCGAGCGCGCCTTGATGCTGGCCGAGTGCCATGAAGCCTTCGAGCGCTACGAGGCTCGCATCGAGCGCGGCGTGGCGAAGGAAATCGCGCGGATTCAGCTGCCCCAAAACCTCTACACCCAAGCGTACTGGACGGTGTCGCTCCAGGGCGTGCTCCACTTCTTGGAGCAGCGCCTCAAGAAGGACGCGCAATACGAGATCCGTGCGTTCGCCCGCGGCATCGCCGAGCTCGTGAAGGACGACCTCGAGCGAGTGGGCGTCAAACTGGACATGGACTGAGCCGTCCCGTTCCGCGGCATCGCTCCTGCGGCGGTACCGTGCCTCCATCGGTACGGTACCTGCAGAAGGAGCGATAGCGTGGTTCGGGGACTGAGTGGCAGTCCGACCCGCGGAGGTGCTACTTTACTCGCGTGCGGATCTCGAACGCGACGACTTCGTTGGCGCTGTCTGTTCCGAGGCCCGCGACGGTGACGGCGAGGGACTCGCCGGGCTCGAGGCCGTTGAAGAGCGCGAAGAAACTCCCACGGGAGGTCGCTTCGCCCTCGAAGACGCAGCCTGGGGCGAGCACGAACTGGAAGGGCGGTGAGGTCGCTGATCCGCCAAACGGCGCGTGGATGGTCTCAATCGAAGCGTCGAACGTTTCGCCGCTTGCGTTGACTCCGGAGACGACTCCGTCCAAGCGGCCGGGTCGGACCACGATTGACGCGTTATCTAGCATTGGATCGGACGGAATGCCGGTCAGAGTGCCGGACACGGCCACCCGCAGCGGAGGCAGTAGATCCTCAAGGATGAGGGCGGGGCGCCCGACCACGTCGAGCACTGGAGCGTCGCCACTCGGCTGAAGGCGAACCGGAGTCGATGAGGACAGGACCGCGCCTGATTCGATCGCCGCCTCGTTCTCCGCGAGAAAGAGGGCCAGCTGCGCTGCATCGAGCATGAGCGTCCCACGGTGCTTCGGCGCGTCAAGCTGCACGATCGAGGAGGTCGCGAACGGCCCGCCCGCGGTGAAGGGGGGGTCGATCGTCACTTCGACGCGCGCGCCCGCCGTGAGCTCTGATGCGGTGAGAACGTTCCCGTCCTCGTCGAGGATCAAAGCGTCGAGGAGGGGTGCAATCGCCAAGGTCTCAGGGTCGGCTTGCATGGACAAGAGGCCGCTCAGGCTTTCGTTGCCGCTGATCTCCATGAGTCGGAGCTGAATGTTACCTGCGCCCCCAAGGCCCACGACGCGCCCCTCGACGATCGAAGGGAGCATGGCGAACGGGGTGTCCTCCTGCCCCACGATCCGGATGCTGGTTGCGTTCATGAGCGGGCCGAACGCCTCGTCGACGGCTGGTGTCCAGTAGCCACTCACGGATACGAGCTTGATTGGGCCCTGCAGGCGCAGCGCGAACTCCGCTTCATCCACAGGCTCCAGCTCGCCTTCGTCGTAGAACCGAGTGTCCTGGTTGAGCGCGACTTTGACGTTGACGCCGGTGTGGGCGTGCTGAGGATCCACGCCGCCGAGGACGACGATCTCCCTGACCTGGAGCAGCTTGAGGGCTCTTCCCCGCAGGGAGTCCACCCGGACGGCTTCCGTCTCCCCAAGGACTCTGACGCGGAGAATCGGATTGAAGAGGAGGTTGCCCCCCGCGCCGGCGCTTGTGAGGGAGGCTGCTGCGTCCAGCTCGAGGATGACGGTCTCGCTGAGCACCTCGTTGTTCGAGGCAACGATCGGCGTCGGAAGCCTGAGAGTGAAGGTGCGCTGCACCGGGCTGCCTACCGCGACCGCTGCACCTGTGAGGTCGCGAGCGAGCGGCGGCTCCTCGGAGAGGGTCACGCGCACGCGATCGTACTGGCCACTGGAGTAGTAGCCGGTACTCAGGCCCTCGGCCCGCTGGTCGAGACCCAGGACCTCGGTAGATTTTGGCGTCTTCAGCAGGTTCGCTCCGTCGACGCCGTTCGAGCTCTCATCGGCACGCAGAATGCGAATCTCCTCGAGCAACACGTGAAGGGTAAGGAGCTCGTCGAACTCACCCCCCTGCATCAACACGGTCACGTTGAGCGGCGCGATACAGCTGCATTCTGGGACCCTGGCGCCGTCCTGACTGCAGGAAGGCCCGAGGAGCGCTGCCGCGGCCGCCACGGGTAGCAGGGGGCGGGAGAGCAGCGACAATAGGTGGGCGGCGAGTTTTCTCATGGGACAAGGGGAAGCGGAGTGTCGTGCGCCCCAGGCGTGCGAATCCGCTCGACGGGCGACGGCAGGGGATTCGCTACGCCCTGGGAGGCTGGAGGAAGCGGTCCCGAACGGGAGCAAATCCCAGGCCATGGCGGCACCTGTATTCGCATCTTACGCCGCGCCTGGGCTCCCTATGGGAGTGAAGGCCGGGCGTTCATGCACGAGGATGCGGGCGAGTAGGGACGATTCCGCTGCTTGTGCCCGTCGCCTTCCCAGGATATCGGATTCGTTGCTATTCTCTTTGCGATGTCGCAGCCGGCATGGTGCGTACGGCATCGAATCGGGCATGCTGCCAGTCCCTTCCCCGTCGTGACCGATCCCCCCAGGAGTAACGCGTGACCCAACAAGGCCGCTATCGAGAGCTCACCCCCGCCGCGATGATCGGCGGCATTCTCGTTGGGCTAGTGCTCAACATGGGCATCGTCTTCGCCGGGCTTCAGATCGGATTCACGATCGTAGGCTCGACCGTCGGTGCGATCGTCGGCTTCGGCGTACTGCGCGGGATCATGCGTAGGGGGTCGATTCTGGAGGTGAACATCTTCCAGACGATCGCCTCGTCGGTGAACACGGTGAACTCCGGGATCATCTTCACGATCCCCGTTCTCTTCCTATTGGAACGGAACGGTGCGCGCCTCAGCGATAGCACGAACTGGAGCGCGGTGGTGCTGGCCGGCGTTGCAGGTTCGCTCCTCGGCGTCGTCATGATCATCCCGCTGCGGCGCCAGATCATCGATCTCGAGCGATTGCGATTTCCATCAGCCGTGGCGGTCGGGACGATCCTGCGCTCGCCTGGTGCCGGCGTGGAGAAGGCGCGACTCCTGGGCATAGGCATCGTGACGGCGGCCATATTCACGGGGCTGACGCTCGACTGGGCCGGCAGCGGCTCGGTCATGCCTGACTCGTTTCACGTAGGTGAATGGATCCACTTCCCTGCAGGGTTCCGGCTCGTGTTCGCGGCGAGTCTTCTGAGCCTCGGCGCAGGGTTCATCGCGGGGCGCCCTGGTCTTGCGATCCTGTACGGCACGCTGCTCAACTTCTGGGTCTTGATCCCCGTTTGCGTGCTTCTCGGCTGGGTGCCGGCGGAATTCGGCGGCTTTGCGCTGTTCGACGGAAGCGCGGAGAACCACGCCGCTGGTGACGTGCTCGCCAATTCGTTCCGCAACTTCACGGCGAACAAGGTCGGCATTGGCATGATCCTTGGCGGTGCAGTCGCAGGCATCTTGATCGCGCTACCAGCGCTCAAGGCGGCTCTCGGGAGCCTTCGCAGGGGCAGCGACGGCGGGCGCCAGGAGGAGGTCAGCTTCTCGGTGATTTCCATCGGGACGGCGGTTGGAGCGGTGCTCTTCTTCGCCGCGGCGAAGATGTCGGGAGGGGCGGACGTCAGCGTCTTCAAGGCCCTCGTGCTCACCGTGGCCGGTATTGCCTGGCTGTGGCTCGCGAGCCTCGTCGTCGCCCAAACCACCGGGCGTACGGACTGGTCGCCGCTGTCCGGGCTGGCGCTCATCGCCATCGCGATCCTGATGGGCATCCTCGGCCCGTCAGATCCGAACTCGATCATCCCGGCCGTCACACTCGGCGCCGCGATCTGCGTGGCCACGTCCATGTGCGCGGACATGATGGCGGACCTCAAGACCGGTTACCTGGTTGGCGGCCGACCCCTCAAGCAGCAGATTGCGCAGATCGCCACCTGCTGGATCGGCCCCGGCGTTTCGCTGGCAGTCGTGATGCTGCTGTGGAATGCGTACGGCTTCGGTCCGGACCAGGCGGGTGTCATGTGGGAGCGGGTGGTCGCGGGCGGAGCCGAGACGATCGCCACCTACGAAGCCGCCGGCGGCACCGCAACGCAGCTCGCGGACGGCGTCCCTGAGCTGGGCGCACCCCAGGCGGGCGCGCTCCAGGCAGCGATCAACATCGTGCAGGAGGGCAATATCCCGCTGGGCAAGTACCTCACCGGTGCACTGCTTGGTCTGCTCGTTTCACTGCTCGTCTCGCCCGGCCTCGGCGTGATGGTGGGGCTGTCGCTCTACCTGCCCTTCAAGTACATGATCGTCTTCGGCATGGGCGGGTTGATCAGCATGCTGCTCACGCGCAAGAAGGGTCCGAAGTTCGTCGAAGAGAAGGGCGTCCCACTCGCGGCCGGACTGATTGTCGGCGACGCACTTGTGAACATCATTAATGCGTGCGTCAAGGTCGCGCAGTCGATCTAGTCGTCACGCACTCAAGCTATGAAGAACCTGCTTCCGAATCTGCTGATGGTCCTCGGCTTCTGCATCGGCGCCATCGGCGCCACGGGGTTTCACTCCCCGGCAGACTCTGCTAACAGCGAGAGTCTCAAGGACGCTGAGGTGTCCGCTCCAGCGTCCACAGCTGGCTCGGCCATGGAGGAATCCAGCGAAGTGCCCAGCGAAGTCTCTAGCGAAGGGCGCAGCACTGAGAACTATGCCTGGGCGCTCCTGATCGGCGGGATCGCCGTGCTCGGTGCCGGCGCGCTCCTCGGCCGTGGCGCGCGCGGTGACGCGCTTGCTGGTGGCAAGTCGGGCGTCGTTGCCGCGATCCAGAAGGAACTCGTGGAGATCCAGTCGCTCGTCGCAGGGCTCGACGAGTCGAAGGAGTCGCTTGAAAACGCCGAGCTCATGGCGCGTATCGATGACATGAGGACGGGAGTGCTGTTCGACTTGGGCAGTCGCAGCGATACTTTCGCCGCGCAGATTGGCTTTGATGCCTACGCGCGCGTTTGGGGCGACTTCGCGACGTGCGAGCGCCTTTTGAATCGATCCTGGAGCATGGCCGCGGACGGGCACACCGGCGAAAGCCGGGCTGAGATCCCGCTCGCCCACGCGGCGATCGACGCGGCGGTCGACTCCTGCGCGTCTCTCGCCTGATTCGCGGTCTGCGGCGCAGGCTATGCCTGGAAGTTGACGCGTACCGCGCTTGAGAGGTTAGACCCCGCCCCGCCGGGCATTCCGTCCCGGAACCAGAACTGGAAGTGCCACGTCGAGCCCGCATGGATCGCACCCGCTCCGGACAGAGTCTGGAGATCAACCGCCATGTTGGCTTCGCCGTTCACGTCGGTCGAGTGCACGGGGTTCAAGCGGAAGAGGCCTGGGGCGAATGGGCTCACGCACAGGAATCCATCTCCTAGCGGGAACCGAACCGCGTCCGCGCCATAGATGAACAGGCCAAAGGTCTGGGTGGGGCAGCGTGTGACCGTGAGGGTCAGGTCGTTCTGGAGGACGCTGAGACTTCCACCGACGAAGAGCCCTGCGGGCAGCCCGGTCGAGTTGGCGGTGCTGGTGCAGTAGGTGACCGTCCCGCCGCTGGCGTCCTCGGTGAACGTCCAGTCCAGGATGTCGTAGTTCTCGTATGAACTGCCCGACGCGGAGGTGAAGCCGACCCAGCCCGTGGGGAGCGCCGGGTAGGAGTTCAGGTCGAGCGGAACGCTGAGCGCGGGGACCAGCAGGTCGTCCACGAAGACTTCCAGCTGTCCTGGCGAGTACCGGATTAAGGCCGTGTGCACGGCGCTGTCCGAGAGGTTGGGGATCGCAGTCGTCTCTCCCAGCGAGTGGACGTGCGAGGCGCAGTTGGGCTCGGCGCCGCGGGTATGGACGCTGATGTGGTTGTCGTTCGGATCGCCGAGGTCTGAATTCGTATAGGTGTCGAACTCCACCACGAGACTGTGCGTGATGCCATTCGGGGTGCCGCAGATGACGCCACCGGGCCCGTAGTTGCTGCTGTAGCCCATCATGCCGCCGGGCGCACCGATCGCCGAGGGGCTCATGCCCTGCAACGTGAACGTGAATCCGTCCGCGCCTAGTGCGCTGGACTGGTGGATCCGGAACCGGAACTGCGTCTCAAATCCGCCGGCGATAGACTGCGGATCAGCGTACCAAGCCGCACCGTTCTGCCAGCCTTGCGACGGGATGAGGCGCAGGACATCGCCGGTCGTCGCCGCGTCTCCGACGAGGTTGAGTCCCGCCGCGGAGCTGAAGTCCGTGAAGAGGATGTCGGCAGCGGCCATGGGTGTAGCGGCCAGGCCGAAGAGGACGGCAGCAGCCATGCGGTGCGCCGAGCGGTCGATGGGACGAATCATGGGACGTTCCGGGTTGAGCGAATGGATGGGGCCGTGCGCGATGGGCACAGAGTTATTTAGGGGGCCCGAGGCGCTTCGCGCAGGTGTCCAACATGCGGACTCGGAGCGACCGAACTACGCAGCCACGCTCGGTCGCGGAGGACGTTCACTTCTGGCACAGGTCCGCACGGCGGGCCTGAACTCGTCTGGCGTGGAAGATCCCGGGCCCGTGGAAGCGGCTTGGCCGGATCACGCGTAGGCTCTTTCGATGAGCTCAACTTCAGAGATACGGCGGCTTGGGCCAGAGGACATTGAGACCTACCGCGCCATCCGAGTGGAGATGCTCGCCGATACGCCGGCTTCGTTCGGCTCTTCGCCCGAAAGCGACAGGTGCAGCGACCCGGCCTTCATCCGGGAGATCGTCACCCATCCCGTGAACGGGCTCTTCGCTTACTTTGACGCGGAGGGGGCGTGCCAGTCCGTCGCGGGGCTCGTGCGGATGACTGGATCCAAGCGCTCCCACGTGGTGCAGGTGTACGGTGTCTACACGCGTCCCGGCGCGCGGCGGCAGGGTCATGGACGCCGCGTGATGGAGGCCGTGCTGGACTACGCGGCGAAGCTCGAAGGCGTCGAGATCGCCGGACTTAGCGTTTCATCCGAGGCGCCCGCCGCCCAGGCGATGTACGAAGCGCAGGGCTTCGAGGCCTGGGGCCGTGAGCCACAGGCACTGAGGATCGGAGACCGGCGTCCCGCAGAGATACACATGTGGCGTCCTATGCCCTGACCGGGCGGGTGACAGGGATAACGGTAGCCGCCGGGGATGGGGGGGGCTCGCGATCGCCATGCCTCGTTAGGCTCGGGTGCCCCCTCTGCTCAACCGATGGAGCCCCTCATGCTCGGATGTCTCGCCGCGCTCAGCTGCCTGCCCCTTTTATCGCTCGTCCCTGGCGTGAACCCCTCCCAGGGTTCGCCCAACGTGGTCGTCATCCTCATGGACGACGTGGGGAGGGACAAGGTCGCCTGTTACGGCGATCACCCTTCACCACCGGCGACGCCGCACCTCGATGCGTTCGCAGCGCGGGGCATCCTGTTCCGGAACGCCTGGTCGTACCAGACCTGCAGCCCCACGCGGGCCGCGCTCCTGACGGGACGGCATTCCGACAGGACGGGCGTGGGGGAGATTATCCGGGTGCAGGACGGCGTGTACACACCCCTTGCCCTCTCCGAGACGATCCTGCCGGAAGCTCTGCCCGGCTACCGCAATGCGGCGCTCGGCAAGTGGCACCTGCAGGACTCCGGAGATGGGCCCACGCATCCGCTGGATTCCGGCTTCGAGGCGTACTACGGATCGAGCGGGGCCACCGCGTATTTCAACTGGACTGAGAACGTCAACGGGATTCTCACCCCGCGGACGGGCTACTACCCGCTCGTGCAGGGTGGCCAGGCGATCCGCACGATCCAAGGGATCCGCGAGCCGTTCTTTGTTTACTACTGCCCGCGGCTGGCCCACGCGCCTTTCCATGCTCCGCCGCCGTTCCTGCTTACGAGCACCGCGCCGCCCGTGACCGTGCACGAGCAGCACAAGGCAATGGTCGAGGCCTTGGACACGATCTTTGGGCGCGTGGTTGCTCAGGTGGATCTCACGAATACCTACGTCTTCGCGATCGGCGACAACGGCTCGCCCGGGTCTACGGTGACGGCGCCCTTCGCCTCGACGCATTGCAAGAACTCGATGCACGAGGGCGGCCTGCGGATCCCGTTCCTCGTCGCCGGGCCTGGCGTGCCGCAGGGAGAGGAATGCGAAGAGCTCGTCCACGTCGTCGACATGTTCGCGACGGTTCGTGAGCTGTGCGGCTTCGCCCCGTCGACGATGGGGGCCGAGGATTCGATCAGCTTTGCGCCGCTCTTAGCTGACCCTTCACAGGTTGGCGAGCGTTCGGTCCTGTACGTGCACAAGTTCCCGTTCCCAGGAACCGTTGGGGGTCTCGACATCTATGCGGTCCGGACGCGACGGTGGAAGCTGATCGACTCCGTCACGACGGGTCAGACCCGGCTGTACGACCTGGCGGCAGATCCGTTTGAGACGAATGATCTGCTGGTCACTCAGCCGGGTCCGGTGACGGACGCGCTGCGGGATCGGCTCCTGGCGCTGACCCCGCAGTTTCCCTGATCAGGTTACGGATCAGATTACTTGCGGATAGCCGCGTTCCACGCGGCCACGCCACCGACTACCGGGAGCGAAATCTCTGTCCCGGCGAGGTCGACGGTCAGGACCGTTCCGCTCTCCGGCTGGAGCGTGAACTCCGGATCCGTGCTGAAGATCATCAGCCCGATCTGCTCGCCGACCGGGATGATCTGGTCATCGGGCATGAGGCGGAAGCTGAGGTCGACGAACTGACCCGGTACGAGCGGCTCGCTCTCGCGGATCGACTTCGAGTTCTGGGGATCAGCCCAGCCGCGTGAGATCAGGTTCTCGTTGATCGACTTGGCGTCCGCGAGCCAGGGCAGCGAGACAAGCCAGACCGAGAGGTTGGCAGCGGGTGCGCTGGACGCGAGGCGGACCTTGACGTCGTAGTGCCCCGAGAGGTGCACAGGGGCTTCGAGGATAGGCGTGGCAAAGAGCAGGCGGGACAGCGACGCTGCCTCCTGCGCGTGTGCGCCGCCGGTGATCTCACGGGCGTCGACCAGCTTGAGCCTGCCGGTGCCGGCTTCGCTGCCGAGCTCGCCCTGCCAGTGGCCGTCGCCCGCGGGGTGGAGCGTGACGAGCGAGGCGTTCGGGTTCGGGTAGTCCGCGTAGGGGGTGGGCTTGCTCCGCTTGGCGCCTTCACGAACGATCCATGCGCGCGGCATGTCCTCGACCTGGTTCTCCACGCCGTGGAGATAGCGGGTGAACCACTTGTTGACCATCGCGAAAGGCGGGTCGCCGCCGTGGCCTGCCTGGTGGTAGTAGCACATCGTCGGCAGGCCCTTGGCCTTGAGCGCTTCATAGATGCGAACGCTGTGCTCGGGCATCACGTTCCAGTCGTTGAAGCCGTGGGCCATGAAAACGGCGGCCTTGACCTTGTCGAGCTGGTTGCCGTAGTCGCGGCCGGCCCAAAAGTCGTTGTAGTCGCCGGTGACGCGGTCCTGGTTCGGCTCCATGTCGTCCTCGCGGACGATCTGGTTGCAGTTCGCGCGACCTGCGGGCTCGCCGCTGTGCACAAAGTCGTAGAGGACGTCGATGTCCTCGCCCATGTAGCCGCCCGGGTGACGGACGAGGCCGTTGGAGCGGTAGTAGTGGTAGTACGACGTGTTCGGTGCAACGGGGATGATCGCCTCGAGGCCGTCGACGCCGGTGGTCGCGGCGGCGAGGGGTAGCGTGCCGTTGTAGGAGGTACCGATCATGCCGACCTTGCCGGTGCACCAGTCCGCCGTGACTTGCTCGTCGCCGTCGACGCTGGTGAAGCCGAGCGCGCGGCCGTTGAGCCAGTCGATAACGGCCTTCGGCGCGAGGGCCTCGTTCATTCCGCCGATCGTGGGGCAGCCCTGGCTGAAGCCGGTGCCGGGAGAGGCGGAGTGAACGACCGCGAAGCCGCGCGGGACGAAGGTGCTGATGTAGCTCCGGGAGTTCAGCTGGCGGAACTTCGGTCGCTTGATCTCGGGGGGGCTAGGACGCTCGGGCGGGGTTTCGCCGATCTCATGGTTGGGGTCCCAGAAGAACGACGGGTCCGCGCCGCTGATGCCCCAGTAGTACGGGCTCGTCTCGTAGACGGCGGGGAGCTTGAGGTCGCTGGTGGCTGTCTGACCTGGGCGCGTGACGTCGACGTAGACACGGTCTAGGGCGCCGTCGTTGTCGGAGTCGAACTCGGTCTCGACCCAGAGGGATTCTTGGATCCAGTCCTTGGGGGACTTGAACGCCTCGACGATCTGGGACTCGCCGTTCTTGAAGACGGGGCGGGCTTCCTGCGCTGGCGGGGGCGGGGCTGTTGAGGTAGCGGCCACGGCGGCGAGGAATAGGGGGGCGGTGAGGATCTGCAGCATGGGGTAGGGGCTCGAAACCTAGGGTGGACAGCGATCGGTATAGCGTACAGGTTGGGGGTGATTGGGGGAGGGGGTGGATTGGTGGGGTGGGGGTGGTGGCGAAGAATGGGAGGGGGGATGCTGCGCACGTGACGATCAAACTGAAGAAGGGGTTTTGTTCCCTTCGCAGATGGAGGGAAGTGGAGATCGTGAAAACGCCGACGCAGGCACGGAGCGTGTTGCTCTACGTGCTTCGCAATGACGTTCATCACGGCCTCGGGTTAGGTCGGTTAGATCCTTGCTCTAGCGCGCCTTCGTTTCGCGGGTTTCTGGAGCGCCAGAGTGGGCCCGAGGTTCGGTGCGTGAGCGTTCAGGCTCAGACCTGGATTCTTCGAGTTGGGTGGAAGGAAGGTGGCCGGAAAGGGCGCTTGTCGATCCACGACTCACCGAGATTGACCTCGGGGCTAGAAGGCTAGAGGTGGGGGCTTTTAGGAGCGTGCCGCGGACTCAGCTGTGCGCGATTTGCTTAGCTGATCAGCAGCAGTCTTGGCTTGTCTTGGGGGCCCTGGGGCGGGGCGCGGTGGATGCAAGCTTTTACGGGCGCACCGGGGAATTGGACGGCCAGGCGCCATAGGTGGCCGATGCCCAGGGAGAGGGGGCGCGCTTGTGGGAGGGGGCGGTAATGGAGGGCTTGGTGGGAGTCCTCCAAGTAGCTGAGGAAAGAGGCGTCGTCCTTGCCTCCGTGGCGCTTGAGTAGCTTGGCGCGGAGGGCGGGATTGCTGGGGACGCTGAGTGCTTCGGAGCGGAGGAGGATTTCGCTGGGCCGACCTGCGTAGGTGCAGAGGAAGGTGTCGGTGGGGATGTTGGCGCTGTCCACATGGAACGAATAGACGTCGGTGGGGAGGTCGTCGTTTGGGTCTCTTGGATAGGCTCCGATGAGGTTTAGTTCGGGCTCGTGTCCCGACTCACGGAGGAGGCGGAGGTCCTCGATGATGGTTCTCGCCGTTCCTTGGCCCGGGTGGGAACTGGGGAGCTCGCTTAGCCAGTCTTCGTCTATGGGCTCGACTTCCTTGGGGGTCGGCAAGGAGTGGAGGAGGTGCGAGGGGTCGGCGGTGAAGGGGCGCTCCCAACAGATGGCGTTGCACTCGCCCTCGAAGGGGACGGCTAGGAGGTCGGCGAAGGAGTGGACGACGCGGACGGTCGGGTGGGGAGCGGAGAGGGGGGGCAAGGGGGTCACTAGAGGATCGGGGCGAAGAGGCGGGCCATGCGAGCCTTCATTCGGAACCACCAGGGCTTCTCCGCCAGCTGTCGCTGGCGAACCTCGGAGGCCGCGTCAAAGTCCGCTGCTAACATTTTCTCGACGCGGCCAGCAAAGGTGGGGTTGTCCACCAAGATGCCGACCTCGAAGTTGAGGCGCATGGATCGGTTGTCGAGGTTCATCGTTCCCAGGAGAGCGAGGTCGTCGTCGACGAGGACGGCCTTTTGGTGCAGGAAGCCGTCGCGGTAGCGGAAGATGCGGCAGCCGCTCTCGAGAATTTCATCGTAGAAGGACCAGCCGGCGAAGTAGGCCGTTTCGTAGTCAGCGCGCTCGGGGACGAGGATGCGGACGTCGACGCCGCGGAGCGCTGCGAGCTGGAGCGCCGAGATGATCTGGGCGTCGAACACGAAGTAGGGCGTCGAGATCCAGAGTCGGTCAACCGCCGTGTGGAAGAGGGCGACGAAGAGCAGGCTGCACGACTCGAAGGTGTCGGCGGGGCCCGTGGGGAGGACGAGCGCGTTCCAGTCGACGCCCGAGGGGGCAGCTTTTGGCTCCCAGTTCCAGTCGGGAATCTCATCCGTTGCCCAGTGCCAGTCTTCGATGAACGAGAGCTGGAGCGCCTGGACCGAGGGTCCCTGGACACGCGTGAAAGTGTCACGCCAGGGGGACATGTTCGGGTCGCGACCCATGTACTCGTCGCCGCAGTTCAGGCCGCCGACAAAGGCGGTCTCGCCGTCTACGACGATCAGCTTGCGGTGGTTGCGGAAGTTGAGCTGGAAGCCGTAGGAATGGCGGGTGGTCGAGAACGGATTGATCCGCACACCGGCCTTACGCAGCTCCTCTTTGTAGCTGTCCGGGAGTTTGCGGGAGCCGACCTCGTCAAACAGGAAGCGAACGTCGATGCCCGCGCGCGCACGTTCGATCAGCGCGTCCTTCATCGCTCGACCAATACGATCGTCCTTGACGATGAAGAACTGCACAGCGATGTAGTTCTCGGCACCGGAGATCGCCTCGAAGAAAGCTGAGAAGGTGGCCTCTCCATCGATCAATAGCTCGACGTCGTTGCCGTTGGTGAACGGGAGCCGGACGATTCGCTCCAGCGCGACCAGGGCCGAGCGTCCGCCTTCGCGATCGACGATGAACTCGCCCCCGCTGGATTGGAGCACGTCGACGATTGCATCGAAAGGCGAGGGGCTTGTAAGCCTCGCGTCGATGTAGCCCCCGTAGCGCCTGGGTCCGAACACCCAGTAAAGCGGAACGGCCAGGTACGGGAAGAGGACCAGGGAGAAGATCCAGGCGAGCACTCCCTGGGGGGTGCGCCCGGTCATCAGGACGTGGGCTGCCGAGAGGACGCCCGCCCCGTGGGTCACAGCAATGAGGAGGCCGGCGATCGTCCAAGAATCAAACATGGGAGGGGGCGGGCCTGGTCGTCGTGGGCCCGGTCGTGGGCCCGGTAGTGCGCCAGGAGAGCGGGACGAGCGTATCTCTTTCTTTGATGGATTCGATGAACTCGATTGGATGGGCTACGTTCTGGGGCAGATGAAGCACACCACTCGATCTGGAAATGAAAGGGGGCGAGTCAAGGCGGGTCTCGTACTGCCGCTGATCGTCGCGGGCGCGGCCCTGTCCTGGGCGACGCTTCGGGCTGAGGAACCCGCTGCCAGAGGGCTCGGCGCTGCCGCGGGCCAGGGCGAGCAAGAACCCGGTGGGCCTCAGGATCCCGGTGGGCCTCAGGACGAGGTGGAGGCGGCCGAAGCGGCCCTCCAGGCGGCGTTCACAGCGGCCGGAGTCCTCGTGGATCGGGCGGCCGCCGCCGTGGCCATTCCCGTGTCGGCCGAGGTTCGATCTGAGTACCTCGAGTACGTACTCGTCAATCCCCATGGTGCCGTCCACGAAGCGCTGTTCGTGACGCCCGTGAACGCCCAGGTCCTGGGGACCGCGTTCCTCTCCGTCGGGGCCGAGGCCGGGAAGAACGTCGAGTACATCCCTTTGGATCCGCCTCCCACGCCGGCGGAGGCTCGGGCCGGAGCGAAGACCCACGACACGATTCCTCCGTCGGGGAAGCCGCTCTATCTCTATGTGACCTGGAAAGAGCACGCGGGCGTCCCGGATCTTGTGACGGGCGAGTACCCGAACGAAACGCTGCATTTTCATCGGCTTGAGGACCTCATCGTGGACCTCCAGCGCGATCGGACCCTGCGTCGCCACGGCTGGGTCTGGCTCGGGTCGAGGATCCTGCCGCCTGCGAAGGACGGTGGGGCCGAGCGATTCGCCGCCGACGTGACAGGCAATCTCGCCTGCGTCAGCTTCTTTCCCCAGGGCGACACGCTCCTGACTCCGGCGCAGCCCGAGTGCGAATCCCAGACCTCCTGGATCGCCAACCGGTGGCTACTGCCTGCACCCGGTGCCCAGATGCTCATGATCGGTTCATCTAACGTTCTGGCCGGGGTCCCCGATGCGTTTGCAGACGCGGTCCCACTGATTCCGGTGGACGCGGCGGACCCGCGTTCGCTGGTCGATGACACGTCTGCAGCACAGGATGACTGACCGACCCACCATGGGAACTTCGGTCTCTAAACCCCGTGAATACCCGGGGGCCGGCCAGCGGGTGTCTGACACCAGCACCACGGGCGAGTCGCGCGCTGCGCGGTCCATGGCGACCATGGGACGCTCCGTGCTCCGGCGGGCGACACAGGCGCACTACGCGCGTGCGACCTGCGGAGCGCTGGGAACCTTTGCCCTGGCCTTCGCCTGCGCCGTTGGGCGGGGTGCGAGCCTTGGAAGCTTCGAGGCGGTCGGCCTCGCCGCCCTTCTGGGGCTTCTGACATTCGCCGCATGGGTACGCTCCGAGACGGTGAGCTCCCGCGACGTTCTGGAGCGAGTCGACCGCAGGCTCCATCTGGGTGGTGCGTTCCTTGCGGCGCAGGAAAGCTGCGAGCGAACGCCGGGTTCCGCCGTGGCGCAGCTCGGCGCCGCACGTTTGCTTTTGCGGGTCCGCCCATCCCAGGTGATGGAGGCCGCTGTCCCGCACACGCTCGGATTTGTCATTCTGCCGCTGCTGGGACTGCTCGTCCTCGTGCAGACGGTGCAGTCCCGCGATGCGAGGCGTGGGCGCGCAGGCTTCATGAACATCCAGGTGGGAGCCATCGCGGCGGGTCTCGGGAACGTTGCCGTGGAGCACGGCGCGACGCTGACCGACGAACAGCGGGAGACGCTCGCCGAGATTCAGAAGAAGGCGGACGCCGCGGCGAAGCTCGCCGCAGATTCGTCGCTCGGCCAGGAGCCTGAAGGGGACTCGACGGACTTTCGCGAAGTGCTGTCGGAGGTGGCTGATGAGCTGAATGAACTGGCTGAGGAAGCGCCCTCCGGATCTGGGCTGGCGGACGATCTCAGCGACGCGGCTGCCTCAGCAGAGGCGCTCGCCATGGATGCAGGCGCTATGGAAGCCAGCGCCGTGGAGACCAGCGCCGTGGACCCGTCGGCTTCGGCATCGCCCTCGGAATCTTCAGAGTCTCAAGGGGCAGAAGCGGGCGAGGCAGAAGCGGGGGACGGTCAGTTCGCGGGCAACGCTCCCGGGAATGGCTCTGGTGCGCCGGGCGATGCGCCGCTTGGCGGAGAGACCGGCGAGCAGGCCCCCTCACGGGAGCCTACGTCGTCGGACGGGCAGGCGACGGTCGGAATGGACGCTGGCGCGACCGCTCCACTTACGGCCGACTCTGCCGGAAGGGACGAGCTCGGCGGCGACGGCCCCGCGCCGGAAGCTTCAGCTGGGGGAGAGTCTGCCAGTGCGTCAGATCCGTCTCAAGACGGACCGCCGGCCGGGAAGGCCAGCGGAGAGTCGACCGCCCGCCTGAATCCACCGCGCAATGCCCCTGGGAAGAGTGCCCCTGGGAAGAATGGCCCTGGGAAGAATGGCCCTGGAGCGACTGGCGCTCCCGAAGAGGGACGTCCCCAAGAGTCCGTGCCGAACCCGGACTCCCAGCTGGAGCCGGTCGGAGCCGAGGCCGCCCTCGCCGAGCGTCGGTGG
>JBLIHL010000012.1:0-27839 GCA_047635895.1 Paracoccaceae bacterium
AGGATCGTGATCCCGTCCAAGTCGGTCGGCTTCGAGGCATCCATAACCTCGCACAGCGTCGGGAATAGGTCGGGGAAGTAGGTCGGCTGGTCCGTCGAGGTGCCGGCATCGATGCGGCCGGGCCAGCGCGCGATCATCGGAACGCGTAGGCCTCCCTCGTAGACGCTGCCCTTGAAGCCGCGCAGGTCCCGCGTGCTGTTGAAGAAGTCAGCGTCGACGCCGCCGACGCCCAGCACCGGATCCCCGCCACTCCTGTGCGTCGTTCCGTTGTCGCTGGTGAAGATCACGAGCGTGTCGTCGGTTAGTCCTAGTGCGTCGAGGCGGGCGAGGACGGTACCGACGTGCTCGTCCAGGTCCGTGATCATCGCGGCGTACCCGGCGCGCGGACGCGGGTGCGGGGTGTATCCACACTGGCCGCGGTACGGTCGATCGTCCCAGGCCTCGGGGTAGGACTCGACGTGCTCGCGCGGCGGCTGCATGGCAACATGCGGTTCCACGAACGGTAGGTAAAGGAAGAATGGATCGCTGGCGTGCTCGTCGAGGAAGCGCATGGCGTCGGCGAGGATGAGGTCGGGAGCGTAGTTCTCCGCAGACCAGTCCTCGAAGCGCACGTCCCCTTCGGGGAGCTTCGCGTGGCCCGGCACGGGCGTCTGGTTGATGACGATCTTCTCGTCATCCGCCCACAGGTGCGGCGGGTAGTAGCTGTGGGCCACACGCTGGCAGTTGTAGCCGTAGAAACGATCGAAGCCCTGCGCGTTCGGGTCCCCACTGGAACCGACCGGACCCAGTCCCCACTTGCCGAAGCCACCGGTCGCGTAGCCCTGGGACTGGAAGACCTCTGCGATCGTCAGCGCATCCGCAGGAATAGGGTGTTGGCCCTCGGTGCGCTTCCCGGCTGCGTCCTTGGCCGGTAGGTTCCCGCGGATCGTCGTGTGCCCGAGGTGTTTGCCCGTCATGAGCACGTTGCGGGCTGGTGCACAGACCGGCGCGCCGGAGTAGCACTGCGTGAAGAGCATCCCCTGGGAGGCCAGCCGATCGAGGTTCGGCGTGCGAATCTTCTCCTGCCCGTAGCAGCCTAGCTCACCCCACCCGAGGTCGTCGGCGAGGATCAGGACGACGTTCGTGGGCCGCGCCTGTACGGGTGCTTGGGCATCGATAGAACGGCAGGCGGCGAGGGCGAGACAGGTGAGCAGTAAAACACGCATGCCTGTGATGCTACGCCAGATCGGCTCACGACATATCCCCCCCTACGGATCATGGGGGAGCGGCGCCGCGGCTCCCGCCCTAAGAAAGGCGCCGCGGCTCCCGCCCTAAAAAAGGCGCCGCGGCTCCCGCCCTAAAAAAACAGACCCCCGCGCCAGAAGCGCGAGAGTCTGCAGAGTCCAGTCACAGCCGATGGCCGTGACTTGAGCTTACCAGCCGCCGCCGCCGCCGCCGCCGCCGCGACCACCGCCGCCGCCGCCGCCACGAGGCTGCCGCTCTTGAGCTTCATTGACCTTGATGTTGCGTCCGTCGAGCATGGCACCGTCGAGGGTTTGGATGACCGTTTGGGCCTCCTCCTCTGTGCTCATTTCAACGAAGCCAAAGCCGCGCGGCTTGCCCGTCTCGCGGTCAGCGACAAGATGCACGTCCTTGACGGAGCGCCCGTCTTCGGAGAATGCATCGCGGAGGGACTGTTCAGTCGTGTCCCAGGAAAGGTTGCCGACGAAGAGTCGTGTACCCATGGAGAAGTTTCTTTCGGTGGCCAACGCTCGTTCACCTACCACCCAACGGGTGGGGCTCGGAACGCGGATCATCCGGCTTGCTTGAATCAGAGAAATGCGCGGGCCAAGTGTTGACCCGAACAACGTGACCTGTCTCTGACCGGCGTGAGCCAAGGCAAAGTCATCCACGATGTCGACAAGGATACGGGGAAAAGCACTCGAGCGTGCTGGATCCGTACTCTCGTACCTCTAGATATACCGATTTCTGGGTGCCGAATCCACCTGGAGACCCCTGCACGGGCGATTTCGCCCCTGCTTCCCCGTGGAAATGTCGAGTCCAGAGCGTCTTGCGGCGCCAGATTGACCCTGGAATCCGCTTCGAAGGCCTTCCAACTAGACCGCCACCCCCCCACCTGCTAATCGGGTGAGCCCATGCCCCGAGGCCCTGAGAGTCCAAGCCAAGTGGAGAATCCTCTACGCAGGCAGAGTGCCGAAACGCCCCAGCGGAACGTCGGGGGGACTATGGGCGTATGCGGCGCAGCACGGCCTCGGCCGTGCTCGAGAGTCCGTCCGGATGGACGGCGCTTTCCAGCCGGCGCGCGAGGAGGGTCGCCTCGAACGCGCGCCGGCGTTCGCTTGGGCCGAGGTCGTGCCAGCCTGGATGCTCCAGGACGATGCCGCTGCGATCGCGTTCGCGGTGGGCGGACGTGACCGCCTGGATCAGTTCACTGTCCTTCATGGCGTCTCGTTGAGGTAGTCGGCGGCGCGCACACCGCGACGCTCCAGGCACTCGATCAGGAGCTTGCGCGCGCGCCCGATGTTCTTGAGGAAGGTGTTGAGCGTCATGTCGAGGCGCGCCGCCAGGTCGCGGTCATGGCGTGCGCCGCCGTCGTCAAAGCGCGCACCCATCGCCGCGCGCGGCTTGCCGGGGAGCTTGTCGCGGCATTCAGCTACCGCGTCGCGTACTAGCGGGTCGATCGGGGTGGCGGACACGTCCCCGAGGGCGCCGTCAAGCGACTCGTCGATGGGGATCGAGCGTGGTTCGCATCGGAGTTTGCGTACGTGGTCGATGGCCAGGTTCTGCGCCGTCCGAAGCGCAAGGCGCAGGAGCGAGTTGCCCTGGCCATCCCTCACGACGCGGGGCGCCACCTGCCACATACGCAGGAGGGTCTCCTGGCAGATCACCTCGGTGTCCACGGACTCAGCGAAGGAGCGGAGCCGCAGCCGGATCTCATGCTCGGCACCGGCGACCCAGCGCCCGAAGGCGCTGGCATCACCGGCAGCGATCGCATCCAGTTCGAGGTCGAGGTCGGTCACTTGGTGAGCTTCAGGCGGAGAAGGATGGGGCCATCGACGTGCACCGCGACCGCGGGTGACGCGGGATTCTCGGGCAGCCCGGTGAGCACCATACGAATGGCTGCGCCGCGGGTTACAGGCCCCGAAGTGGATCCGGAGAATTCAAGCGCGACCTCCTGGACGCTGCCGTCCTCGAACTCGATGGTGATCGACCCCAGGTCGGACCAGGCGAGATCCTCCGGTGCGCTGAAGCTGATCGCGAGCCGGCCGTCCTTGTCGATCAAGACCCGGGCGACCAGGTCATGGAAATGCTCCACCGCGTCATCAGCCCCATCCTCTGGTCCACGCTCCATCTCCGAGCTCTCCTCCATCTCTGGTGCGAGCTCTCCCGGTTGCGATACGGGGTCGGGCATCCCGCCGAATGGGAGCGACTCCTCGTCCGCTGCCCGTCGCTTGAACGCACGAGCGCTGCTCTTCCTTGCTTGCGGCATTGGAGCGGAGGCTGGAGGCATGGCCGTAAAGTCAGCGTTGGACTCCATGGCCTCATGCACGAATCCGAACGAGGAGGAGCGCAGCCCAAGGCCTTCCGCCGAGAGCCCAGCGCTCAGCTCATGGGGCATCACCACGGAGCGCGTCGGCTCGTTGGGATCGACCGTTCGATTCTCTGAGATCGCGACCCACGAGGTTCTGCGCGTGGCGATCTGGTAGTCGACTCCCAGCCGTTCGATCTCTGCGTCCGTCTCCGCGGCGGCGCGCCTGAGTGGATCGAACGTCTCGAGCTGCTGCACGCGCTCGCGGGCGAACAGCGCCGCGTTGGCTCCGCTGCCCGGCGCGGCACCGCTCAGGTCCAGGGTGCGTCGCCAGGTGCCTTCGGCCGTGCGGCCCTCGACCGTGATGGAACCCACAGGGCGCCCGTCCGCATCGGTCTCCATTCGTATAGGGATCAACGACGGGGTCGCCGCGTAGACGTCAAAGGCCTCCGAGGAAGTCTCGCGAACCGCGCTGCCGCCCACGATCAGGTCGACGAGAACCGGCTGGTTCATGGAAGCGAGAAGCTCGGCCTTCGCCTGAGCCGGGCTCTCGCCCGGGGCCACGATCTGCTCGACACCTCGTCCCGCCCGGGCCGCGCCCGCGGTGAGCGTGCGGTTGACTCCATGGCCGATGCCGAGGGTGTGAACGCGGCAGGCGCGCGGGAGCCCCTTGACGATGTCCTCGACGAGCTTCTGCTCGTCGCCGATCAGGCCGTCGCTGACGATGAGCACCTGGCGTTGGGACTCGGATCCCAAGAGGCTCAGCGACTCAAGGATGGCGCCGTGCATGTCGGTACAGCCGGAAGCGCGCAGCGACTGGAGCCAGCGCTTGGCGCTAGCGCGTCGCCTCGGCGTGGCGGCTCGGGGCCCGCGCTTCCAGCGTGAGACGGAGGTCGAGAACTCAAGGAGCTCAAGCTGGTCGTGTTTACCCAAGGAATCAACCAGCGCCGACACGACCTCGACGGCCTGGGCGAGCGGCTGCCCTGACATCGATCCGCTCGTGTCCAGGAGCACAATCAGATCGCGCGGGACCGTTCGCGTCGGCCGGGTGGGGGGGACCAGCGTCAGCAGCCCGAAGAGGCCGCTCGCTTCGCCGACCTTGGCGGACTCGACGCTCAGGCTGACGCCTGGTGCAGCGGCCGCGACGGGCCAGCGCAGGACGATGTCACGGTCGAGCGGAACGCCCGCGCCGCCCTCGCCCTCGGGGTCCAGGAAGCTAATGAACGTCCCACGCCCGTCGCTGCCCGAAAGATCGCTTGCCCGGAAGCGGTGGGACGGCGAGACGGCCTCGCCGCTCAGCTCATCGCGGACCCGGAGATCGAGGTGAGCGCGGGTTGCGAGGTGCCCACCAGCGGGCAGGTCGGCGACGTGCACCTTGACACGCTCGACGTCGGCATCCGAAACCGCGGCGCTCTGGTAGCGCGGAGCCACGACCGTCGGGAAACGCCATTCCCATGCGCCGGCGGCGGCGTGCCAGGCCAGCTTCTGATCGAGCTCGACCGTCACGATGATCTCGGCGCCCGGCGGCACGTTCCCGACCTCCTGGCGAAAGAGCGTGGAGGACTCTTCCTCGAGAATGGCCGCGGACTGGCCTTTCAACAGGGCCTCCTCGAAGCTAGCTCGTGCATCTTCACGTTTTTGGACAACGCCGCGGGTGACGTGGCCGTCCAGGGAGAAGGAGAAGCCCGAAACGGCGGCCTTTTCCGGGAGCGGCAGCAGGTAAGAGACCCGCAGCGGCTCGGCACCGGTGTTGACGAAGGTCTGAACGAGCTTGACCCTGGCGACGCCGCCCTGGGCCTCGCTCGCCAGACGGGTCTCCCGGAGGGGGAGGCGCTGTCCCGTGGTGCTCACGAGGGTGGCTCCGCGGGAGCTGGGTGGGGTCGAAGTCTGAGACATGGGTGCGTGTGAGATCGTCATAGTAGTGCCTCCGAGGCAGTTTGGCGGGTGGTTCACACGCCCAACGAAGGCCGCCGCGATCTGGTGACATCGTTTTTTCAGCCGCGTCGATTTCTTTCTCACTCGCTATCCCCGCTTCCCAAGCAGCAGAGCATGATCGACCCAAGCCCGACGTCGAGTCTTGAGCCAGCGCTTGTGATTGGCGGTACGGTACCAGCTACGATTCCGCCACCTTTTCACGCCGTGGACCAGGCCTGAGCGCGCACGGACTCTCGTAGTCGCTGGATCGGTCTCGCAGGGTCAAGTAAGCCGCATTCCACCCATGAACACGGCGTTGACCATGTGCACGAGCAGCACGGCGTAATAGGCGCATGCAGCCAATTCCGCGCGCGTCGCGATGAGGACGTCCCGCCTTACCGCGAGCGGTCCGCAGTGGCGACGAGTCACGTCCATCGAAACGATGCACACAGCCAAGCCGGCAAGGGGTACCAGAAGCATGCCCTGCGCCCAGTCATAGTCGGCTGACGCGGCCTCTCTCATCAGGTCGTAGTCGTTCACGGCGTCCAGGTCTGCCTGTCTTGGTCTCCCGCTGCGCCAGGCGTAATAGCTGGTAAGCGCGAGGAAGGCGCCGAAGATTGCGCCAGGGAGGCGATGCGACCGTCGAGCCGCCTCCTGGGACGCGCGCCGTTCTTGCACACCTCGCACAGCCCCACTATGGACCTTAGGCAGAGGACGCAGCGCGACATCGACGTAGATAGCCATCACTAGCACACCGAGCAGGAGGACGAGGCCGACTCTGATTTCTAGCATGGCGTCATCTTAGCCTTGTTCTCTCAGCGCACGGCAATGCTTGGGGCACTCGTGGTCTATCCGGCTCGGCGCTGGCGCTGCTCAAGATGGCACCACTTCAGCAGCATGTTGGCAAGGTCGTCGGGGCGCACCGGCTTACTGAGGTAGTCGTCCATGCCTGCAACGAGGCAGCGCAGCTCGTCGCCGTCCATCGCGTTGGCTGTCAGCGCGATGATGGGTATGGACGCTGGGCGACCGGGAAGCTCACGGATTTGATGCGTGGCGGCGTAGCCGTCGAGGACCGGCATCTGGCAGTCCATCAGGACGACCGAGAAATCCTCGGCCTGCACCGCGGCCACGGCCTCGGCCCCGTTGACTGCGAGCGTCACGTCGTAGCCCAGCCGCTCAAGCATCTTCGACGCCACCTTGCGGTTGGTTGGATTGTCTTCGGCAACGAGAATTCGAATCCGATCATTCTCCTCGACTCGGAGGTCGTCATAGACGGACCTCCCAGCGGTCTCGTCGCGGCGGATGTGTTCTTGGCTGGCTACTGGGACCAGAAGCTCTATCTGGAAGCGGCTGCCGACGCCCTCCGTGCTTTCTACTGTCAGGTTACCTCCCATTAGCTCCACGAGTTCCCTGGAGATCGTGAGCCCCAAGCCCGTGCCACCGAAGCGGCGAGTGGTCGAAGAGTCCGCCTGCGAGAACGGCTGGAAGAGGCATGGGAGGGCGCTCTCCGAGATTCCGATTCCGGTGTCCTCCACCATGATCGTGATCTTGCAGGTGCTGGCCTCGGGTGCACCTCGCTGGCAGGCGTCTACCCGGATCGTGACCACGCCTGTCTCAGTGAACTTGATGGCGTTGCCCGTCAAGTTAAGGAGGACCTGCCGAAAGCGAAGCGGATCGCTCACGATCGCGGCGGGGAGTGAGTCGGGCAGCTTGACCTCGAGGCGCAGTCCCTTGCGCTCCGCCGCGGGGACGAGCAACCGGTGGATGTCGCGGAAGAGCGTCTTCGGGCAGAATGCAGCGGACTCCATCGTAAGCTTGCCAGCCTCGATTTTGGAGAAGTCGAGGATGTCGTTGATGATCGTCAGCAACGCTTCAGCGGACTTCTGGATGGTCTCGACGTAGCTGAGCTGCTCGGCCTCTAGCTCTGTGTCCGCGAGGATCCCCGCCATGCCGATGACGCCGTTCATGGGCGTGCGGATCTCGTGGCTCATGTTCGCGAGGAAGTCCGACTTCGCCCGGTTCGCGGCGTCTGCCTGATCCTTGGCGATGAGCAACTCACGGGTCCGTTCGCGAACGGTCTCCTCGACCTGCTTAGCCGCTCGCACCATCGAGAACGTATCGCCCTGCCAGTCATAGCTGCGCTCTACCTGGTCCATCAGGACCACGTTGATCTTCTCCAGCTTCGCGATGCGATCACGGAGCGCCTGGATCTCCGGGCTGATCTCTGCGGCGATTTCGTCGTCGGGGGGGATTGCGTCCATATCAATCGGCGGCCGTCTAGGCGATGCCGCTCCCAATCATCACGCCCGTGAAGGTCTGGTTCACATGCATGGAGCCGACCTGCTCACCGTAAGTCGTGAAGCCGACCGCCTGGCTTTGATCGAGCACCTCCGCGACCCGATCACGGATCGCGCAGCGCTTCGCTTCGAGGCTGCGTAGGATGCAGTCGCAGCCGATCGTGAGCTGCGGCGCGCCCACGCGGCCCCGGACTTCATCCAGCATAAGCTCGAGGCTCTTGACTAGGTCGACGCCCTTCGCGACCGTGAGGACGTTGCCGGCTTCAATAGCGCAGAAGAACGTTAGTGATTCGTCGTCATTGACGCGGGCGATCGAGCGAATGAACGTCTCGGCACCGACTTTCACGAGCACCGGGTGCGTCGCGAACACTTGCGGCGTGAGCTCGCTGATCTCCAGCCCAACCTGCCGCGCGTACTCTCGCGCCGCCGGCTCGGCGTTGATCTCTGTGACCGTCCGAGTCAGCGGATCAGCCTCGGTAATCACCATGCGCTTGTCGGTCTCGACGAAGTGCTGCGTGCGAAACACTTCGAAGGGGAGTTCCGTGTGGACCAGCAGCACCACGGCCGCATCGTCGTGGAACCGCCCTCCGTGGAAGACCTGCGTTCGTTCGAAGTGCAGGTCGTCGCCGGCTGATCCACCAAATTGGCAGATGTCGCCGAGCGGAAGGTGAAGGGAGCTGACAAGCGCTTCTTCGCGCATGGACAGTCCGTCGACGAGCAGAAAGCTGAAGCAGTGGTCGGCGTCGACTGTCCTGCCGCGATCTCGCATTCGCATCATGGCAGAGGTCATCGCAACGGAGCCGCTGTCGATCTCCATGTGGGCGAGGCTATCGATCCGGACCACTTCGACGTCGAAGTCAGCCTCCGAGAGGGCGAAGGCGGAGAGGCTGCCCTCCTGGTAGCCAGCGGGCCCGAATTCGCCCGCCGTGGTGCATCCGATCACGGTCGAGCCGGCGAAGTGCTCCGCAATTGCGGCCGTCAGGGCCTCGCGGTCGTAGGTAGGCGCCGCGAAGAAGCAGACGATCTTGGCGGTTGCTGGGCCAAGGCGCTCAGCGATCTCGGCGATCGCCGTGCGGGCGTCCGGTGAGGTGGAGGCGGCTCTGGAGACGGAGGAGCTGGTCGTGGAATTCATGGCACGGCGGGTGAAAGGTTCGATGGGGCACCGTTTCACTGGTTCGGCCGACACTGGTGATGTTCCTTAGGCGCACTGGGTGAATACCCAGGGTCTTCCGGGATTTGGGCACGTCGCTAAGGGAGTTCATAGCCTGGGAGTGCATGGAGGTGGGGACAACGCGGCTCTCGCTCGTGTGCCGGGTCACGCCACCTGCCGTTGTGGCATATTGCCGCAGAAGCTGCAGGTCCGCGCTGATGCGGGCACTGGCAGCCGATCGGCGACGGAGCCTCTCTACAGGGAGTACTCGAGCGTCACGGTGGACGACAGAGTCGGATACTCAGGACGTCGTCGGTGCAGGACGAACTCACTCGGGTCCCACTCCAGGCGGTCGCCATCGAAACACCGCTCCTGCGCGCAGCCACGAGGACGGACCGGATGCCGGCGGCGGGTAGAAGGAATCGAGCCGCGGCAAAGCTGTCGTAGCACTGGACGGCGCGATAGACCCGCCAGTCGAGCGCCTTGTCGATCCCGAGGGCCTGCGGCGGCTCGTTCGGCTGCACCCGCGATCATGGAGGCCAGAGGAATCAACTACGCCCTGGACCCTGCCGCTGGCGCGAAGCGCTCGACGTGGGGGCTCTACCTCAGCTCGGATCCACGGCGAAGGGGATCACGTAGGGCCCTTCGGGAATCACGGCGATCTCCGGATCTCCGTGGCGGGCGATGCTCTGCGCTACCGCTGCCTCCACCGAGTCCGCGAGGGTCACGCCAGTCAGAGCGCGCTCTTCCTCATCAAGGCCTGTGCTGTAAAGAGTGATCTGCGCTCGGGACTGCGGCCGGGTCTGCATCTGCGTCTGCCACTCGTCGATCGACGCGTGACTCTTGGTAGCGATTGCGCTGAGAAAAGCGTCCATGCCACCTTCGACGTAGCGGCGCTGTGCCTCGACGAATTCGGGCGAGCCCAGGCCCTCCGAGCACTCAGAGGCGATGATCAGGTCACCGCCATCGGCCAGGATATCGAGGGGCCCCACCATCCCTTTGATCGTCTGGTAGTAGGTGGCATCGAGGGGGTAGCCCGCCGCGCTCGTCAAGACGGTCTTGAAACGCCTGGGCAGGCTCACCTCAGCGAAGTCGCGCACGAAGTCCACCGCCTGCAGGTGACTTTCCACGATCTCGCCGAAGCTCACGAATGCCAGGCGACGACGATCGTCGATCACCGTGTTGAGAGCTAGCGCGCCGCCGATCATTTGCACGATCGCAAGTAGCTCTTCGTGGAGCGGGTTGCCTTCCAGGTTGCAGTTCGTGGCCCCTGGATCCGACATGAAGCGGTGGTTATGGAACGTCGTGATCGTCTCCGCGTGGGCGATCCCCGGAGCAATCACCTTACGACCGCCCGAGTAGCCCGCCATCAGGTGGGGCTCGACGAGGCCCGTCGCAATGCGCAAGTCTGCTTCGACAAAGCGTCGGTCGAGGCGCACCACGGTTCCACGCGGCGTCGTCCCGATGTGCACGTGTCCATCGTCATCGCGCGCGAAGTGATTCACGACTGACACCTGATCGAGCACCCACGGATCCCCAATCAGTTCGGCGAGTTCGTCGCCATCGTTGGGTCGATGCAGCCCGGTCGCCACCAGCACCGTTATCCCCTCACGCGGAACACCGGCACCCAGAAGGCGCTCGATCAGTGGGCGTAGGAAGAGCCCGTTCGGCACGGGCCGCGTGATGTCGCAGACCAGGATGCAGGCAGTCTGCGCCCCCCGAGCGACCGATTCTATCCCGGCGGTGCCTACCGGACGATCCAAGGCGTCCTTGATCAGCGCGATCGGATCCTCAGGGATCGGCATGCGCGGCTTCTCGATCAGCGTGGGACGGCACCCTTCGGGCAGCGTGATGCAAAGGGGCTCGCGGCCGTAAAGCAGTTCAATTTTGGATCGCATAGAGGGTCACGAAGATACACCTCGCAGCTCCCGTGCGCTGCAACTACCCCAGAGACAGGTGGCATCGGCCCGCTGGACCGAAGCCTTGGTCCGGTCCATAGCGCGGGGGATGACTGGCGAAATAGGCTACGGTTGAGTACTGCCAAGCAAAGCAAGCCCCCGACGCCGGCCCACTGCCATGATTCTAAAACTCCTCGCCGCCCTGATCCTGTTAGCGCCATCCGGACTTGGCCAGAAGATCGGAGAGGTTCAGCGCGTCCAGCCGTCCGGTGCGGCTCCGGTGGGTGAGGTGCTGGAGTGGACGAGCGCGCAAGGCCAGGAATACTGGTACCGCGTGCCCAAGAAGCAGCGGGGCAAGCGCAAGCCCGCCCTCGTCTTCATGCTGCATGGGACAGGCCTCAACCACGGCTGGTCGTTTTGGAACTACCCGATAGCCGATGGTACGTTCCGTGGCGACGACATCGTCGTTTCCCCAGACGGGCTCACGCCGGGTAACGGGGACACGTTCAACTTCGTCCAGAACAAGAAGGACGGTGAGCAGATCGTGGCGCTCATCAAGCACTTCCGCTCGAAGTTTGACGTGGGCAACGTGTACCTGTACGGCCACAGCCAGGGAGCCTTCTTCTGCTACTGGTTCGCCGGCGAGCACCCCGAACTAGTGGACGGGATCGTCGCCCATGCGGGGAACGTCTTGGACGTCCGGCACTCGAAGCTCGCCAAGGACAGGGTGGCTATCGGAATCCTCCATGCGCGGTCGGATCAGGTTGTTCCCGCCGAGTGTGCCGAGCGCACCGAGAAGATCTATCACGACCAGGACTACAGGAAGGTCAAGTGCTGGATAGTTGACGGCATCCGCGACCAGGCCGGGCATTGGCCGCTGCCGACCCACGTCGCCACGATGTTCGAATGGCTGGACGAGGTTTCGACATCGAATCCAGTGCAGGCCGTCGAGGTCGCGCGCTCCGCGCTGGCTGGAAAGGAGCCTAACTTCGCCGTCGCGGTCCGCGCAGCAGGCGAGGCGCGGGTGGGGCTCAAGAAGTACAAGGGGGAGGACAAGTCGGAGGCGCTCGAGACGCTGGACGAGATCGACGGTGCGCTATCGGCGTGCGCCGCTGCGGCGACGGCTGTGCTCGTGCCGGCGTTCGAAGCGGCCGACAAGGGGAAGGAGCCAGGCCCCTGGGCGTCCGATGCCCGCTGGTGTCGGCAGGCATTCGCAGGCTCGGACGTCTTCGCCACGGGAGCCAAGCCGCTCGCCTCGCTCTTCAAGAAACATGACAAGGCCATCGCTGCGCTGGCTCGCATCAAGGACCCCGACTCCAAGAAATACGCCAAGGCCGCACTAAAGGCCCTTCGAAGCGGCTACGTGGGCGAGGGGTGGGGAGCGCTCGGGCTGGATCTGAGTCGCCGGATAGAGGCGGGCTGGGCGCCTATTGAGGGGTGGCCCGACGACGTCGCGGCGGCCGTTTCAGCGGCGGGTGCGGGCGACGATCTGGTAGCGACCGAGCCGCTCGCCAAGGCGATTGCGGACGCCTTGGAGGGCTACGGGAAAGAGCATCCCGCTCTTCTCTCCCGGGACTGACGCTGCGCCAGCGCTGAATTCAGATTCGCCCCTGCGCTTCCTGGACTCTGGCCCAGTGCGGTCCTCTCTCGATCGTGAACGGGAGCCGGCTGCCGAGACGCTTTAGTGCCATCCTGGTAGATTGAAGTCATGACTTCCCTCCAACGATGCGCTTTCCTCATCGCCGCAGGAGCTGTCATGGCCTCACCCTCCGCCCTGGGACAGGGCGCCATCGTGCCGCTGATTCCGGCGACCGCCCAGGCGGGAGACCTACTTGGGTGGGCCGTCGACCTGGTCGACGATATCGTTGTCGCCGGCGCACCCTGGCACGACGGCGCGTGCCCTGGCCAGTTCACCTGCAACTCCGGTGCTACTTTCTCCTTCCAACGCAGCGTCTCTGGCGCATGGACGGAGCTCGCCCCCATGCGAGCCAGCGACGAGGAGGAAGGGGATGCGTTCGGCGCCTGCGTAGACCTCTCGGTGGGCCCTGCCGGGACGTTCGCAGCCATCGGGGCACCTTGGGAGGACACGCTTGCGACGGAAGCGGGTGCTGTCTACATCTTCGAGCTGGTCCAGCAGCATTGGATCGAACGCGCGAAGCTCACGGCCTTCGATGGAGCGGAGAATGACCAGTTCGGCGGGACGGTCGCGATGGACGGCGGGACACTCGTCGTCGGTGCCCCCAATGCCAATGCTCCGGCGCCCGACTCCGGCGCCGTCTATCTCTTCGAAAGAGGCGCGGGTGGGTGGGCACTCTCGATGAAGCTGACGGCTGCCGGCGGACAGGCAGATGACCGCTTTGGCGGCGACGTGGATCTGGATGCCGGGCTTCTCGCGGTGACGGCGCCGGATCGCCCCCAGGTGCCCGCACCAGGTGAGGGCGCGGTCTACGTCTACCGAAGGAACACGAACGGCTGGGTCCAAGAAGGCTTCCTGGAGGTCCCCGTGCAATTAGTCGGCACGGAGTTCGGCCAGTCGGTTGCTGTGGATGGATCACGAATCCTCGTGGGAGAACGCAGCGGCCATCAGCCCGCAGGCGCTCGCCTCTTCGAACTGGACGCATCCGGCTGGACTCACACCTCCGACATGCTCCCGGTCTCCGGGCGACTGGTCGCAGGATTCGGCGCCGACGTCGCGATCAACGGCTCCCTTGCGCTCGTCGGGGCATCTGGTGCCCCCTTCGCCCCAAGGCCTACGCCGTCCGACTCAGGTGACGTGGGGGCTGGCTATGTATTTGTTCAGCAGCCAAGTACGACGTCGAACCACGGTTGGGCCGGTTATTCAACGGTCTTCAACGTCGCACGTGGCTTCAGCCAGTCAGTGGCATTGAGCGATCGACGCGCGGCGTTCGGCGCGCCCTATGAGGAAGACGCGCGAGGCCTCCTGGTGATTCACGATATTGACGACGCGGTGGGCGAGGTCTTCTGCCACTGCTCGTCTGACATCGCGTGCAACAATGGCAACAACACAAGCGGAATGTCAGGCTGCCGAAACTCGACCGGCGTCGGGGCCGAGCTGCGCGGGCGAGGAACCTCTTCGCTCCTGCGAGGCGACCTTACCTTGAGCGTCTCGTCCGCGCCGCCGGGCGCACCGCTGTTCCTGGTGGCGGCGAGAGGCAGCGGCGCACCGTACGTTGGCTTCGGCGAAGGTGTGCTCTGCATCGACCCTGGCCCCGCTGGGCTTCGCAGGGTCGCCTTCGGTGTGGCGGGCCCTGGGGGGTCGTTTGACTTTCACAGCAACGCCGTATCGCAAACGCCCGGGATCGCGGGGTCCACGGTGCTATTCCAGGCCTGGTACGGCGACCCGGCGTCCGCCTGCGGACTTGGTGGCAATCTGACGAACGGGCTCGCGGTCACATTCCTGCCCTGACTCGGACCTTGGCGCCTACTCCACCGTTGCCCACCAATGGCTTCAGGTCCAGCAGCAAAGAAGGTGAGCAGGCCGCGGGGCAGGGTGTAGTTCCGAGCTGTGGCAAACGGCGCCGGCGCAGTCGTGACTGCGCCGGCGCACCGATCATTATCCGGCCTTCTTCGCCGGAGACGGAGTAGAGACGGGCGACGCGGCTGGAACGGCTTTGGGGTCGGCAGGCTCTGCGGGCACTTCCGTCGGTTCCTCCGACGGCTCCTCCGGGGGCGCTTCTGCTGGCTCCTCCATCGGAACTTCCACTTTCACCGGACCGAGGCCCAGGTCACGGCCCTTGTCGACTGCGGGGACGCCATCGGCGATCCAGCGCGTGGCCGGAGAATCCATCAGGTAGTGGTCAAAGAACTGCTGCATGCGCTTGGCGAAGTCGAGTCGGTTCTCCTTCTTCCGCAGCCCGTGGCCCTCGCCGTTGTAGTTCAGCATCCAGACGGGCTTGCTGAGACGACGCATGGCGACGAACATTTCGATGCCCTGGTACCACGGAACGGCTCCGTCCTCGTCGTTATGCAGCATCAAGAGCGGCGTCTCGACCTTGTCGGCGAAGAAGACCGGAGAGTTCTCGAGGTAGAGGTCGCGCGCGTTCCACAGCGTGTCGCCGATGCGGCTCTGCGTCTTCTCGTACTGGAACATGCGGCTCATGCCCGAGGCCCAGCGGATACCGCCATAGGCACTCGTCATGTTGGTGACCGGTGCACCGGACTCGGCACAGGCGAACATGTTCGTCATCGTCACGAGGTACGCGATCTGGTAGCCGCCCCAGCTGTGGCCCTGGACGCCAACGCGCCCTGGATCGACGAAGCCGCGGTCGAGGATGGACTGCACGCCGGGCAGCACGGCCGCCGCTGCGCTCGGTCCAGGATGCCCCGTCGTATAGGGGATGTCCGGCACGAAGAGTACGTACCCGCGGCTGACGTAGTAGCTGTAGTTGATCGATGAGCTACCGGCCGACGGGGTGACGTAACGGTGAAGCCCGTCGGAGCTGCGCTCGTAGAAATACACCATCATCGGGTACTTCTTGCTCGGGTCGAAGTTGTCCGGCTTGTAGAGCAGCCCGTCGAGAGGCTGGCCATCCGTCGTCTCGTAATGCACGAGTTCCGCAGTGCCCCAGAGGTAGTCACGCTGCTGCGGGTTGGCATCTGAGAGTCGGGACATCTCGTTGAAGTCCGTGGTCGACGCCCAAAGGTCGGGGTAGCGGCGGAACGTCTGGCGGGTCATGACGACAGTGTCCGCTTCCTTGGCTTTCTGCAGGCTGCCCAGGCGCTCGTCGAGCATGACGATCGGTGTGATCTCGCCGGTGGCCGCGTCGAGACGGCAGTAGCCAGACGCCTTGGTGTTCTGGTCGAACACGGAGAGGAGCATCGGTTCCCCGGAGGGAATCGTGCGCAGCTCGCGGTCGAGGCGCGTGTAGCGATAGACGATGCGCCCCTCGCGACCCTTCTCACCCGTCAGGCAACGAGCCGGCTCGTTGCCCGCAGGGTCGAGCTGCCAGATGTCGTAGCGATCGTTGAGGAGAACAGCACTGTCATCCTCGAGCCATCCCGCGATGCCGTACGAGCGAGGGGGCGACGGCGTGTCGTGCAGCTCATTGGCGAGCGGCGCCGATACGCTGGCGGAGAGGTCGACGATCGTCTGATCGATAGTCGACATCGCGAAGTACTTCTCCAGGTCGGGGTCCCACCATGTGACGTACGAGCCGCCGGGCGAGAGTGACGCGGAGCCGCGAATCTTCTCCAGGATCTGCGTGGCCTCCCCCGTACCGAGGTCGACCAGGAAGGAGTCGCTGAATCCCGGGGACTCCCAGGAGTTCGAAACGGCGTAGGCCGTCGAGTCGACGCCCACTGCGACGTCCGCGCTCGAGCGCGTATCCACGCTGACGCGCGACATCTCCTTGGTCGCGAGTTGGACCGCCTTCTTAGCGGTGAGGTCGTACGCGGCCACGTAGCTGCGATTGCGCTCGCGCCTTGCCTGGATCACCTGCTGGGGCTGAAGAGCCTCGTCCTTCCAGTGCCAGATATCGAGCGTAGCCTGTGGATCCTTGGCCTTGGCCTTCTTCTCCTTGTCGAGAACCTCTTTGGTCTTGCCCGCATCGTCGGGCCGCGGCTGAGTGTCGAACAGGAGTCGACGGCCGTCTTCGGTGAATCGGGGCGTCGAGGAGGAAGCCAGCCACCAGCCCTCGGGCATCGACTCGTTGGACGCGTCGACGATCTTCGCCGCTTCCTTCTGTCCCACGCCCCAGAGGTAGAGCGACTGGCTCGGCTTCACTGGGCCGTAGTCATCACGGTCGGACATAAAGGCGAGCTGCCGTTCATCTTCGCTGAACGAGAGGCTGCTGTAGCTTCCACGGCCGCTGAGAATCTGGGTCAGCGCGCCGGTGGCGAGATCGACGATGTAGACGCCGTCATCCTCGGCGTCCGTCGCGGAAGCGGCGAACGCAAGGTGGGCTCCCGCCTTACTGAAGCGGTGGGAGGTGACATCGGGGAAGCGGCGCTCGATGCCCGTCGACAGGTCCCGCAGCACGAGCGTGGTTCCGTTGGCCTTCTCACGCGCGTCCTTCTTTGGCTTCGGATCGCGGCCGCCCTTCTCGGACTCGCCGGCCTTCCCCTTGCTGGACGCTTCTTCAGTGGACTTCGCTTCGGTGAGCGATCGTCTCGAAAGCCCATTGGGCTCGATCGTATACGTCTCCTTGATCTCAGACTTCCCGGAGCGGACCGTCGTCTTCTTCGACGGCTTGGACGGCGAGTAGGTGATCCAGCCCGGAGCTTCTTCGGGGAAGCTGAACGAGCGGACGTCATTCATCGTGACGTGGCTGCCGTCGGTCAGATCGAGGATCTCGAGCTTCGACTGCGGGAGTTCGTCGCGGCCCTTGTCCTGTTCGCGCAGCTTCTCCAGGACCTCCGGGTCTGGCTGGATAACGTAGGCTGCGAACCGGCTGTCCGAGGTGAAGCGGGCGCTCGATCCGCCAACGATGGTGTACTGCTTCTGCGAACCGACCTCTCGGATAGTGAGCGTCGTAGCACCCTTTGCAGGGCGGACGCTAAACGCCACCCATTGGCCGTCATTCGAGAGCGATGAGCCGCCCAGGGAATTCCACTTGTCGTAGTCGTCGTGTTCGAGGGCTCGGCGCCCAAGTTCATCTTGTGCGACAGGGGGAGACGGCCACAGAGCAAAGAGCGCCACGGCCACGGAAACACTGGCTGAGATCATGGGGATACAAGTCGCGTTGGAGAGCCGCCGGCAGCGGCCCTACTCGGCCGTTGCTGGCGAAGCGTGCCTTCACCTCGCGAATTCGTGGCGGAGCGCGCTTCTCCAAATAGCATACGAGCGCTCGAATCAGCGCGGGTGGCGGTCACGCACGACTCTTACCAAGAGCGATCATACGGCGCAGACACCGCGTGCCCGACCGCTAGCGGGGCGGCTGCCATCGGTCGACGGGCTCATGGTTCTCTGACGAGGCCGGGCCGCGGCAATCAGCGTGGTGGCATGGATCGGGCGCGGTTAAGCTCGTGAAGGCCCCCTTCTTGAATCCGCGCTGCGCCTCCCTCATGCATGCAGCTCTTCGACTCATTGGATGTTCTCTCTTTGCGACAGCTACGGTTGGGGGGCCCAAAACGCGGGGCAGGGCGCGCGAGCCGCGACAGAGCTTCACGCCGACGCACCGGGACGGGCGGCTCAGATCACGCCATCTCCGCGTCAGCTTGCCTGGCAGCAATTGGAGTTCACCGCGTTCGTACACTTCGGGATGAACACGTTCTCGAATCGGGAGTGGGGGGGCGGGACCGAGGATCCGGCTAGCTTTCACCTTGGGACAGGCAGGAGCCGACCTATGGTGATTCGCCGCGCTACAACGACTACTTCGTCCACCAGCTGACCGAGCTCTTGACAGGGTACGGCGACATCGCCGACGTCTGGTTCGACGGTGCCTGCGGTGAGGGGCCGAACGGGAAGCGCCAGGTGTACGACTGGGCCCGCTACTGGTCGGTGATCCGTGAGCTGCAGCCCGGCGCGACGATCTCCGTGATGGGGCCGGACGTTCGGTGGTGCGGCAATGAGGCTGGAGCCTCGCGCGCGTCTGAGTGGAGCGTGATGCCACTCTCCGCATCAGAGACGGACGGCACCGAGGCCTGGGTAGGCGCGGTGACCAGCTTCAACGCCCAGGCAGCAGCGCCGGGCTCTGCCGCTGCGCTCCGGGAGGGGCTGGCCAGCGGCGATAGCCTCACCTGGTGGCCCGTCCAGGTGAATACGTCGATCCGCCCTGGCTGGTTCTACCACGAGGAAGTAGACGAGCGCGTCAAGTCGCTGGACCACCTTCTCGACATCTACTACGGATCCGTGGGGGGCAACGCGCAGTTCCTCCTGAACCTCCCCCCAGATAGGCGCGGACGCATCCACGAGAATGACGTGGAGCGGCTGCGCGATCTCGGGCGGGTCCTCCGGGGCACGTTCGACGAGGATCTTGCGTTCGGGGCTGCGACCAACGCGCCTGAGACGGTCGATGGCCGCAGGGGCACGTTTTGGCAGCGAAGGACGGGGCCCAGTCCGCGGTGCTCGAGTACGACCTTGGGCAGCCGACGACGTTCAACGTTGCGCTACTCGCTGAGCCATTGACGGAGGGGCAGCGCATCGCGTCCTTCACGCTGGAGCGTGAGACGGACGACGCCTGGAAGGCGTTCGCTGCCGCGACCACGGTCGGCTACAAGCGCCTGTGCCGCTTCGACGAGGTGACGGCTAGCCGTGTTCGAATCCGCATCCCCATTCCGTTGTGATCGACCTCGGGGAGGACGTCGTACTCGGGGGCTTCACCTACATGCCGCGACGGGTGGGTGCTTGCGAACGGTAACGTCCTTGTGGCATGGGCTGCCGAAGCGCTGGAGTTCCGCTGCGGCACGAACGAGGTTGTTTGGCGCTACGGCCTCAGCAAAACAGGCCGCGAGATTGGCACCGTCCAGCGACTTGAGGACGGCCGGACGCTCGTGACCGAGCTGGGTCCCATGCTGCGACTTCTGGAAGTAGACTCCTACGGACGCGTCTTGCTGGAAGTGCCGCTCTCTCCTGAGACCGACAACGCTCAAATGCAGACGCGAATGGCTCGCAAGGAGTCCGACGGAACCTACCTCGTTCCGCAACTGTTGGCGCACGCCGTCAAGCGCTACTCAGCGGACGGTGAAGTGCTAGAGACGTTCCCGACGGACGTCGAGGCGCTGGGCGGGCGCGTCGCAGTGAACTGGCCCTTCACCGCGATCAGGCTGCCCTCAGGCGGCCTCCTGGTCGGGTGTACCCACGGCAACAAGGTCGTGGAGTTTGACGCTAGCGGCGATATCGCGTGGACCCTGACGAACGACGACGTCGGGGGCGTCATCCTGGACGCGTGCGGCGTCCAGCGCCTCCCGAACGGTAACACGGTCGTGGCCAGCTACAACGCAAGGGAAGGCGTGAAGCTGTTCGAGGTCAACCGCGCCAAAGATGTGGTGTGGACCTACGAGGGTCCTCACCGCGCACACCACTTCCAGGTGCTGACCACCAACGGCCAGCCGCTCCCAGGGCCACCGATGCGTTAGCAGTTTCCGCAGTACCGTTCCGCAGCTTTTTCCGGAACGGTACTGCGCGTGCGCGACACGCTCCTGGGCCGGGGTGTTTCTCGCCCGCGAGTAGGATAGGTAGCATGCGTTCACTTCTCGTCGCGCTCGTTGTCCTTGTGCTGCTCGCGCTCAGCTGGTTCTGGCTCGCCCCCGGAACTGCACCCCAAGGCTTGCTTCCCATAGCCGCTGCGGCAGGTCCATCTGAGCCGTCGGCCGAGCAGGTGGAGTCCCTGGACCCCGTGCCGGACGGCGCGGAGGTTGGCTCGCCCGAGACGGTCCGTGAGGCCCTTCCTATTGCCAGCCATGATTCGGCGCCCTGGCCAGACGGCTTTAGTGAACTCGTGGTGCGCGTTGTCGCGGGCAAGCGTCGTGTTGCCGGTGCCGCCGTGGAGGTGCCGGGCGCGGCGGACGCTGTGCTGAACGGCGAGGCGGACGAGCAGGGACGAGCCCTCACGGACGCCCGCGGGGAGGTCCGCTTCTACGTGCGCCCGACGCGAACGGTGCTCGTGAGCGCTGTGGACCTGGAAACCGCGAGGAGCGTCGAAGGGACCTACACGACGCCCTTTGAGAAGCGTAGTCGCGTGGTCGAGCTCGACATTGGCGACAGTGGCGAGGAACTCTCTCTGCTGATTCTCTCGGAGCTGAATGGAGCTCCGCTAACGGGCGCCGTAGTCGAGGTTCTAGGTCAGCGGAAGGAGGCGACGACCGAAGCGACGGCGGACGCGTCCGGGCTCGTCCTCGTGCCTGATGAGGAAGAGGCGAAGTACCGTTTCACGATGGCGGGCTATGTGACCGAGACGGTCCGCCGTGTGGAAATGGAGGCCGAGGGTGCTCCGCAGAGGGCCTTTCGGATGCGACCTTACGCTCGAGTGCGTGGCAAGGTCACTGTGGCGCATGCGGGGGCCGCAGAGACGAGTCGCTCGGACTTCGCGTCAGAGCTAAAGGGCGCCTTGCGGGGCGGCCACGGCGGGGAGATTCAGCTCCACCGAGAGCAGGGAAACGGTGGTCTTGAGAGCCGGGTTGTCAGGGGTAACGAGGCGATCTTCATGGTCACTGGCCCTCTGTCGACCGACGTCCAGGCCGACGGCACCTGGTCCATCGACGTGGCGATTCCCAAGGAACAGTCCCAGTGGGACAGCGTTCGCATCGAGCGAATGCTGCCGAACGGTTCGATGCGGCTCGTGAACAAGATCGCTCACCTGCGTCCCGGGGATGATGTCACCGTCGATGACCCGTGGCTGGGCGCGCCAGAGCTGACGCTCGTCCTTCAAGACCTCCAGGGTGCGCCGATCGCCGTCGGCAAGCGAGTCTTCCTGAGTCCCACCTCCGTCGAGACCGCACGCAGGGACCCCGTCGTGAGAGGCAAGATTCGTAGGGACGGGCGCGTCCACTTGCCAGCCGTACCCGTGGGCGATTGGAGCTACGTCGTGCATGTGCCGGGGGCGCCGCCATCGTGGAGCCTGGCGGGTTCCTTTCGACACGATGTGGGGGGCGAACCGGTCGTGCTGAGCCACTCAGGTCGGCCGCTCACGGTCAAGCTGGCGCCCAGCCGAGAAAATTCGCTCCGCTACTTTCGGTTCGGCATCGCTGAGGCGGGCCAGTCGCCCAGCTCGCTCATCGATACCCATGAGGGCGGAACTGTCACCTTTCCCAACGTGCCGGCGGACGCCAGCTGGGAGCTCGTTCTCATTCAGCTGACCGCAAGAAGCTTCGGGAAGCTGCGCACTAGCGACCTCCCGAAGGCGGAAGAAACCCTGCGTGTGCCACTTCACCCGGACGAGCGCGAAGTGCTGCTGCGCCCTTGAATCGCCAGGAGCGTGTCGCGCATCATGCCATAGCTGGAAATGAAGCGCGTCCTCGGGCTCCCGGGCCACCCACGGCAGGTGATCCCATGGCGATCTTGGAGCCTGTGATCGCGGCTGCGGCTGCTCGCGAAACACGCGTGCATCGCCGGTGGGAGCTAACCCAAAGTCGTCCCCGTGCTCACTGACGATGAGGTCCACGCCATTCCACTCCACCGTGGCCCCGAATTGGCCGTCGAGGTTAGGGTCGGTCGAACGCAGCTCATCGAGCGCCAGGAGCCCTGTGCCCGTCAGTTCGACGGCCGTAGGGAAGCGGTTCGCGTCGACGATCACGGACGAGTTGAGGGGCAGGCGAGCAGGCAGGACGGGGGGAGGGAGCGGTCCACGTACTACCGCGCTGGCGAGCGTCGGCTACGTCTTCAGTTTCTTCGGCAGGAGAGGGTTAGGCACGGGCTGTATGACGCCCTGCTAGACTCATACTATGCCCGTTCAGCTAACACGCGCTCTGACGGCGCTCGCGACGACTCTGGTCCTCCTCTCCAGCGCAGGCTGTGCCGCCACCTCAGCGCCGTGGGGACGGCAGGCCGCAGCGGGCGGAAGTCGCTCCGTCGAGGCTGAGGTGCGCCAGCGATTTGAGGCCCTTGCGGCTGCCGCTCAATCGCTTGATGTGCCAGCGTATCTGGCCTTCTTCGATGCGTCGGCGTTCTCGGCCCTCAACGGCGATGGAACGGTGACGCACGCGTTGCCACCGTTCGCGGAGATGTACCGAGCTTCGATCGAGTCCGTCGAGGGCTACGTTTCGCTGGAGTTCGATCGAGTTCACGTCTCACCGATCTCGAACGACGTGGCGATTCTCGTCAACGAGTACACGGCTGTGGTACGGCTGAAGACTGGCGACGTCGTGGAGGGAGCCGGTGCGGGAAGCCAGGTCTGGTCGAAGGCCTCCGGGGAGTGGTTACTGGTCAGTGTGTCCAGCAGCTCCGCTGGGCAGTAGGCGCCGATGGTATTCACTAGCTACGCTTCGACTGCCAGCTTGGAGGGCCTTCCCATGGGCGATGGCCGGCCGGCTACGGAAACGGGTTGTAGCCGCGCATCCAGCTCGCCATCACCAGCTGCTGCCACACTGCGTCGACCATGATCGGTGGCCTGCTATGGGCGACGAAGGTCCCGATTCTCGACGCCTCCTCGCGCAGCGCTCCTGCTTCATCGGCGCTCGCACCCGCCAGGAAGACGGCGCCATCCACGCACGCCGCTCCGTGGGACTCCGCCCTCTCCGCGAAGCCCGAGTGCGGCGCAATGAGAATTGTGCCCGGACGTACTCCAGCCACGATGCGCTCCTCGAGCCGCCCGAGCTCCACGGGATCCATGATTGGCTTGAAGAGACAGACGACGCGGTACTCTCCGTAGCCGTTGAAGTCGAAGGCGTCTTCTTTGAACACGCGCGACTCGGTCTGCAAACGGCGGTGAAGCTCGAGCGCCGCCGCGGCGCTGTGGCTATCGAGCTCGACACCGTCAGCGCGTTCGAAGAACGAGCCCGCCAGGAGCACCTTCTGCCCCGCGCCGCAGCCGACGTCCAGGAAGGTCGACGGCTCCTCACGGGCCTGGGCCAGCAGGATCCGGTAGGCGGCCTGGGCGTGCCGGAGGAACTCGTTCGTGGAAGACCGGGTGTCCCGGTGAGTACCCGCCGTCTCCGTGGAGTCGGACGGACGGTCCTCCTGAACGAGTCCGTTCAAGGTGTCGACGAAGCGATCTGCGATCTCGACCTGGCGGGACTCCAGGGCGTCCGCGGGCGGGAGCGCTCCGTAGAGCGGCCAGCTCTTGCCTTCGAACTGCTCCGCCACGCAGAACTCGATGGCGCCGAACCTCCCTAGCCAGGAGTTCGCGTCCATGATCGATTGCTGCGCGGCAATGTCGAGGGGCCCGGCCGCCCGAAGAGCCTGGGTGCCTTGAACGAGGCGCCACCTCATGGCCTGCAGCTCGTGGCGGAGATCCGCCATGGTCCTCGTAACCCGGTCATGGGAAGGAATCCGAAGCACCTCTGCGATCCGGTTGGCGAGGTCTCGCACCTCCGACTCCGAGGGCAGCGGATGGGGGCCTGTGGGCGGGTTAGGCATGGTGGAGGATCAAAGGAGCAGCGGGGGCAGCGGGTGGGGCCGCGCTACAGACTGCGGAACCACACGGCAGTACGGTACCGCAGCACCGCCTGCTCGACGCTTGGTTCTAAGCGGGCGCGTGGCGGGGGGGGCGGGTGATGGGTTTGGATCTTGCCTCCGGGGCACCTTGGCGGCCCTTCGAGTACCAGCTTGGAGTTCCTATGCGTTGCCCTTTACCGGACGGCTCACATGGTGGATGCTGAGAGTGCCCTTCGGCCTCCTTGTGAGCTTGCACGAGGCTGAGCACCCCCCCCTACGACCTCTGATCCTCCAGGCACCACTGTCATGCCCCTCGCTGCAGGCACGCTGCTCTCCTACTACGAAGTCCTCGAGCCCCTCGGCGCGGGTGCGATGGGGGAAGTTTACCGCGCGAGGGACACGCGCCTGGAGCGGGAGGTGGCCCTCAAAATCCTGCCCGAGCAGTTCGCCCAGGACGACGAGCGCCTGGCCCGCTTCGAGCGTGAAGCGCTCATCCTCGCGTCCGTGAACCACCCGAACATCGGGTCCATCTACTCGGTCGAGCAGGTAGAGAGCACCTACTTCCTCGTACTGGAGCTGGTCGGGGGCGAGACCCTCGCGCAGCGGCTGGAGCGCGGCGTGCTGGCCCCCGCAGAGGCGCGCTCCGTCTTCGTCCAGATCGTCGAGGGGACCGCGGCAGCCCACGCCCAAGGCGTCGCCCACCGCGATCTCAAGCCGGCCAATATCGTGATCACCCGGTCCGGTGTCGCCAAGGTCCTCGACTTCGGAATCGCCAAGCGCTGCGGTGAGGAGCCCGACCCCTTGGCCGCCCCGCGGGATCCGCGCACATGGACATTCGAGGGGCGCATCATCGGGACCATCCCCTACATGTCCCCCGAGCAGGCAGCTGGGGGCTCGGTCGACCTGCGCTCGGATCTCTTCTCGCTCGGCGTCCTCCTGTTCGAGATGCTGAGCGGCGAGCTGCCATTCACGGGCGAGACCCCGGCGAACATGATCGCCGCGATCCTCGACGGCACCCCCAGGTCGCTGCCCGATGTCGTAACTGGGGTGCCGAAGGAGCTGACCGAGATCATCGCGCGCTGTCTGCAGAAGGACCCGTCCAGGCGCTACCCGTCGGCGCTTGAGCTCTCTGGAGAGCTCGGAGGACTCAGAGGGCACGACTCCGACTCGGCGCCCGCCGTTATTCCAATCTCCCGGCCCGTGGTGGCCGTCCTGCCCCTGCGCAACCTCAGCGCGGATCAGGAGCAGGAATACTTCGCCGATGGGGTCACCGCGGACATAATCACGTCCCTGTCGTACTGGCGCTGGTTCCCGGTCATTGCCAGCAACTCTACGGCGCAGTACAAGGCAACGGACAAGACCACGAAGGTCATCGCCCAGGAACTAGGGGCCGACTACCTCGTCCACGGCAGCATCCTGAGGGCTGGCGCCCGCGTGCGCATTCACGTCGAGCTGATTGACGCCCACTCCGAGATCCAGCTCTGGTCGCAGCGCTTCGACCGGGAGTTCGACGACATCTTCGCCCTGCAGGACGAGATCACGGCCCGCGTCGCCACGACGCTCGAGCCCGAACTCTCACGGGCCGAGCGCCAGCGCGCACTGCGCAAGCCCCCCGGGAACCTCGATGCGTGGGACCTCTGTCTGAAGGCCATGGCCGCGGAGTCCCTGCACACCAGTCACGGCCTCGTCGAGGCAATCTGCCTGCTCGAGCGCGCGCTCGAGATCGACCCCACTTTCGGCATGGCATGCTCGATGCTGTCATCGTGTCGGTACTTCGAGGCGATCCGCGGCTGGACGGATGATACGACCACGGGCTTCACCGAGTCCTTCGAGCTAGCGCGGCGCGCGACGGAGCTCGACGCCGGGGATTGGCTGGCCCACGCGAAGCTTGGGATGGGGCACATGTGGACGAACCGGGACTTCGAGTCCGCCATCGAGGAGGTCAGCCGGGCCGTCGAGCTCAACCCAAGCTCGGCACAGGCCCGTCACTGCCTCTCCTGCGTCCTGGGGTTCTCTGGAAAGTGGGTCGAGGCTATTCCCCATCTCCACGCGGCGCTCCGGCTGGACCCGCGCTACCACTACCGCTCCTCAGCCCTAGCGGACCTCTCGCTCGCTCACCTCATGACGGGCGAGTACGAGCGCAGCGTGCAGTTCGCCGAGCAGGCCATCAGATCGGTCCCGAGCAACAGCCGTGCGCACCAGCGCTTGATCAGCGCCTTGGCCCTCGGCGGGGAGCCGGAACGCGCAGGCAGGGCATCGGCGACGCTCCGGGAGATCCAACCTAGCTTCTCTCGGTCCTACATCCGGTCGACCTATCCTTTCCGCGCCGAGGATGACCACGAGCTGTTCGTTCGGGGACTCGAGGCGGCGGGCCTCTCCCTGTAGCCTAGCCGCCGACGGGGGCCCGAATGCCCATGCATCGTCGTCAAGGGCGGCTGGACTTCGGGGGGAGAGAGCGCTGCGTTAAAGCAGCGCGCGGCTCCCGCTTGCGACCCAGGTCATTCGGAGGCGACGAACCATATGTTCCGGTACCGCACCGGATGCCCGTGGTCCTGGAGCATGAGTGGGCCGAGGGCTGACTCCTTGCCCTTCATGGCCGCGGCGGTTGGAGAATCAACTTCGACGTCGTCGTGGATCCGGATTCCGTTGTGCCAGACGCTCATGCGTGCGTTTGCGGTCTTCTCGCCAGTGTCATCGATCACGGGTGCGGTGAATCGAATGTCGTACGCCTGCCACCGCCCAGCTTTGCGGCACGCGTTGACGTTAGCCACGTGCTTGCCGTAGATCCCTCCGCAGTCGCCGCTCCGCAGCTCCAGGCCGTGGGAGTCGAGGACCTGCACCTCGTAGCGTCCCTGGACGTAAATACCCGAATTGCCACGGTCCTGCCAGCCGTTGGTCTTCGGCGTCTCTGGCACCAGGAACTCGAGGTGGAAGAGGCCGCTGCCAAGTTCCTGTTTCGTCACCTGGTTGCCGGTGCCGCCCGTGACCTCGAGCGCCGCGTCCACGACCTTCCATGGGGCGTCGGTGCCTTGCTGCGAGCGCCACTGGCTGGAGTCCACGCCGTCGAACAGTACCTTCGCGCCCGCCGGCGGCGGCGGAGAATAATCAGGGCCGTCGATCGCCCACTCGATGCCACCCATCAGGTGCTCGAGAAAGCGCTTGTCCTGCCAAACCTCCTCTCGATGGCCAAGCGCCGTGTAGAACATGCGCCCCTCGCCGAACTCCTTGCACCAGGCGAGGGCGTAGTCAGCGTCTCGCCGCTTGCCCCTGTTGAGCTGGACCGACTCGGGGTCGAGCGATAGCAGGACGTGCAGCGGATGACGCTCGAAGGAGCGGAATTGATAGATCTCGTCCGATATCTTGAAGCCACTACCGAGGTGAGCGACCGATGGATGCGAGGGGGCCTCGACCCGCACGGTGACCTCCTGGTGCCACGGGTGTCCATCGAACATGCCGCCGATCAACTCGACGTACGGCGTGTACTTGTACAGCGTGTCGGTCGCGCAGTGGCTCCCGGTGAACGCGCCACCTGCGCGGATCCAGTCCATCAGGTCAGAGCGCCCCTGATCAGAGATCGGTAGCTCACCCGTCGTGTAAAAGAGCACCGCGTCGTAGTTCGCGAGGTTAGCGGCGTTGATGTCGTCGCAGTTCTGCGTCGGCGTCACCTCCAGCCGTCCCTTGGAAGCCTTGACGAACTCCCGCTCGGCGTGCGCCAGCTGATCCGGTGCGGGGCGCCGAACGACCGAGTGCGTGAACCCGGCGGAGTGAGTCAGAAAGAGGACGCGGCGCGGTGCCGCTTCGGACATAGCTTGGCCTAGTTCCGTTGGAGCCTCCTGACCCCGGGCAAATGGCGTGCAGAGCAGGGCGGCAACGAGCGGTAACAGGTTTTTCATCATGATCTCCAAGGACGTTGAGGCACACAAGAACACAGCAGCGCCGAGTTCCCGCAGTACCGTACCGGAACCAAAGCTGCGGGAATGAATTGGAAACATAGTGGCGGTACGGTGCCAGGAACGAATTCGCCGCATTCCGTCACGTTCGCCCCCCCTCGGGGGGGGCC
>JBLIHL010000013.1:0-26892 GCA_047635895.1 Paracoccaceae bacterium
TTGGTTGTTATGGCAAGACGATCACGAGAGAATTTTCCGGAGCAGTGGCACCACGTCTATGGGCGTGGTGTTGCGGGGAGGACCGTCTTTGAGGATGGCATCGATCGGGCAGCGTTTTTTGAGGTGCTGCAGAAGCAGGTGATGCTGGGGAGGATTGTGGTCTTTGCGTACGTGCTGATGACCAACCACTACCACCTGCTCTTGAAGTCGCCTACCGGTGAACTGGATCTCGCCATGCGAGACATGCTTCGAGACTATGTGCTGTTCTTCAATCCTCGGCACGGGCGGGATGGTCCGCTCTTCAAGTCCAGGTACGGGTCTAAGCCGGTTGGGACCATGGATGGACAGCGGCGCGTTCTCGGGTACATCGATCGGAATCCGGTGTCCGCTGGCATGGTTGGGCGTGCGATCGACTACGCACATGGCAGTGCCTATCACTTCCATCGGGGGACAGCGCCCTCTTGGCTAAACACTTCGTGGGCGGCCTCCGTTCTCGAGCAGAGCTGCGGTGTCGTTGGCATGCCCGTCGGAAGCTATGGGACTGGTGCCGTGCAGAGTGCTGAGTTCGAAAGAGAGAGTGATCAGCTGGTCGAGGCTCGGATGCAATGCGTGGGGACCGTGGATCCCCTTGATCGGGCTCTTGAGAGTCTCGAGGAGAAGGGGCGATTCCTCGACGAGTACTTCCGTGCTCGGAGACTTGGGGTGGATCGGCTAGATCGCGAGATGCCCGTTGCGGCGATCGATACGGTGCTTCGCGTTTGCCGCCAGATGGAGGCAGCCGCTGGTGGTGGGTGGCTCGAGCGCACCAAGTTCGGCTACCAGAATATCTGGGATACTGCTACCGCAGGAGTCCTGGTGCGCATGGCTGGCTGCTCGGCCGAGTCCGCTGGCAAGCCTCTTCGGATGGGGAAACGTTCGGTCGATCGGCGGCTCGTCGAGCATGAGGATCGGCTCGTTGGGGACTCGGAGTACGAGGCGCGGGTGCATGTCATTGCTTGGGAGGTTCTTTGGGGGAGTGGCGGATGTTAGGGTTTTATTCGGGTTCTCCTGTTGCAACTTTTGGGGGGGTCGTGCGATCTTCTTCTGGACAATGCTTGTTGAACTCAGCCTTCAGGACCTAGCTCTCTTTGAGCGGGCCTCCCTCGAATTTGGACCCGGATTGAACGCCGTGACCGGGGAGACCGGGGCGGGGAAAAGCCTGCTCGTGGATGCCCTCGAGCTTCTGATTGGGAGTCGGGCCAAGGCCGCGATGGTTCGGAAAGGAGCCGAGAGGGCCCGGGTCGAAGGGCGCTTTTCTATGCCCCTGAAGGGGTATGGGGAGCTTGTTTCGCTCTGGCTCGGGGAGCATCTGCCCGAGGCTCTCGAGGACCGGGATGATCGGGATGAGCTGGAGCTGATTCTGACCCGCACCATCGGGCGCGACGGTAGGAGTCGGGCCCACGTGAATCATCGGCCCGTGACCCAGAAGCTCCTCCGGGGGCTGGCGGCGCAGCTGGTGGAGATTCATGGGCAGAACGACCACCAGCGGCTGTTTGAGCCTACGGAGCAGCTCCGCCTCGTCGATTTGTTCGGGGGGCTCTTCGAGACTCTCGCGGGGTATCGCGCGCGTCGGGTGCGCTGGATTGAATTGAGCGAGCGGCTCGTCGCCCTGGACTCCCAGGAGTCCGAGCGGCTCCAGCGGATCGATCTGATTCGCTTCCAGGCGGGCGAACTGGCGGAGGCGGGCCCCTCGGCGTCCGAGGCCGAGGGTCTTCGGTCCGAGCGGTCTGTCTTGCGGCACGCTTCTGAGCTGGGCCTGGAGCTTGGCGCGATCCTGGATGGGCTGACAGAGAGCGACGACGCCGCGCTTGATGTCGTAGGCCGTGCCGAGCGGACGGTGACTGAGTGGGCTGGGAGGATAGGCGACCTCGAGGAGCCTGCCGCCAACCTGCGCGAAGCCTCGCTGCTGCTCGACGAGGCCACCCGCGGCATTTCGACGTTCCTGGATGGGGTCGATGCGGACCCCGCCCGTCTGGAATCGGTAGAAACGCGGCTCGGGCTGTTCGAGCGGCTGGAGCGCAAGTACGGCACCGACGTCGCTGGGCTCGAGATTAGGCGCGCGGAGCTCGAGGCCGAGCTGGAGGCCATCGAGGGAGGATGCGGCACGCGTGAAGACCTGGTTGCCGCCGTCGTCAAAGCACGCAAGGGAGTGGCTGACTCGGCCCGGCGGCTTGGTCAAGCCCGCGGAAAGCTCGCTGGCAAGCTCAAGAAGGAGGTCGAGTCGGGGCTCAAGGACCTGGGTCTTGAGCGTGCTGAATTCGCCATGGCGCTCACTCCGCATGGCGTCGGGGGGGCTGAGCCCCGCGGTGACGCAGCGGCCGACCCAGAGCAGATGGAGCGGGATCGGCAGCGTTTTACGGCCAGCGGAGCCGAGAGCGTGGAGCTGCTCTTGGCGGCCAACCCGGGTGAGGACGCCCAGCCCCTTCGGGCGGTGGCGTCGGGCGGCGAAGCCGCCCGGATTCTTCTCGCGCTTCGAGGGGCTCTCGCGGTCAGGCGCTCGACGCCTACTCTTGTGTTCGACGAGGTCGACGCTGGCGTAGGGGGGCGTCTGGGTCCCAAAGTGGCTCGCCACCTGGAAGTGCTGGGAGCCCATCATCAGGTGCTCTGCGTGACCCACCTTCCTGCGATTGCAGCGCGGGCCTGCCGTCACCTGCAGGTGAAGAAGGAAGTCGAAGAGGGCCGGACGCGGACCAGGATCATGGTCTTGGTCGGGGAGCCTCGCGTCGCCGAGATTGCCGACATGATCGCCGGTGGAGCTGCAGAGCCCACGGCTCTTGCCGAGGCCGAGCGGCTCCTTCGCTAGTCGATCCGGCGTCCTTTCAGAGGCTCCGACGATGGGGTGGGAGGAGGGTTTGGTGGCCGGGTGCCAGAGGTTCCGCCCCCTCCGCACGATATAAAGCAGCATCCGCCCCCATGGGCAATCAAGAGCGCTAGGCTCCTGGGCTGCCTCCTGAGGCTCCTCCCATGTCGATCCAGTGTCCACTCCACCTCCTCCCCGTTCTCGTGACGAAAGTCTGGGGCGGGGATGCGCTGAAGTCCTACGTGGTCCCGCAGACGGGTGATTCTGGGATCACCTGGCCTGAGGGTAAGCCCATTGGTGAGGTCTGGGTCGTTAGCGACAGGGGTGATCAGTCGTCCGCAGTGGCCAGTGGCCCCTTCGCAGGACGGACTCTTCAAGGGCTCATGCTCTCCGAGCGCGAGGCTCTCGTTGGGGAGGCTCTCCTCGGTGACGGCGGCTCGTTCCCGCTGCTCCTCAAGCTGCTGGACGCTCACGCGAACCTCTCCGTTCAGGTGCACCCGGACGATCGCGCGGCCGCGAGTTTCGGCGGATCCTCCAAGGACGAGTGCTGGTACGTCCTCGATGCCGCACCGCGAGCTGAGATCTTCCTCGGGCTTGCCCCAGGAGTCGACGCCACCAAGTTCGCAGACGGCGCAGCCACGCCGGACGTGGTCGACCTCCTCCATCGCTACCCCGTCGTCGCGGGCGACGGCGTCCACGTTCCCTCGGGGACCGTGCACAGCATTGGAGCCGGCATCGCCATCGTCGAAGTACAGACCAACTCGGACACGACCTACCGCGTCTATGACTGGGGCCGCGTCGGCATCGACGGGCAGCCCCGCGAGACGCACCTCGAAGAGTCGTTCCGATCCATTGACTACGAACGCGCGTCCAGCGCGCCTGGCCCCCTCGAGTTTGAGGTATGCCCTTCCGCCAGATCGGAAGTGGCAGCGGGCAAAGGTGAAGCCACCGACCTTTCGTCAGTCAACCGCATCGCGACGCTTGCAGACTGCAAGCAGTTTGTCGCAGAGGTGCTCGAAGTGCATGAACCCGTCGAGATGACGGTCGAAGCGCTCCCCACGGTTTTGGTCGTACTCGCTGGAAGCGGGCGGATCGACACCGGTGACGGGGAGATTTACCCACTTGTGAAGGGAGGCGCCTGGGTGCTTCCCGCTGACCTCACGTCCGCGAAAATCGTGGACGCTGATGGTGAGCTCAAGCTCGTACGAGCACGGCCCGCGAGGGCCTAAAGACCTGGACGTCCAGGCAAGTCACCCCATGGTTAGACGACGAAGCGGCGGCCCTCGAGGTCGAGGCCGCGATTCCATCAGGCAGGTCGGCGGTAAACGCCTCCCTGCCCGTTCCTCCTCCGCCCGCGACGAAAAGCGCGACCAGAACTTGGTCCGCCTGAATAAGTTCCTTGCTGACAATGGCGTGGCCTCGCGCCGCGGCAGCGATGAGCTTATTGAGTCAGGGAAAGTCCTGGTCGACGAGCTGGTCGTGACCGAACTCGGTACCAAGATCGATCCGGCCACCCAGGTGGTCGACGTGAACGGCACTCGCCTTCGATCGGATCCGCGCGAGCGCCGGTACTACCTCCTGCACAAGCCTGCTGGCGTGGTCTGCACGAACGAGGAGAAAGAGACACGGCCGCGCGCCATCGATCTCATTACCGATCCGAACAAGGGAAGGATTTTTTCCGTGGGGCGCCTCGATGAGGAGTCCAAGGGTTTGATCCTGATGACGAGCGACGGCGAGTTTGCCGAGCGCATCGCTCACCCGCGCTTTGGCGTGGAGAAGCGCTACCTCGTCAAGGTCCCAGGCCGCATCGAGGATGAGGCCGTCCAGAAAATCCGCGAGGGCGTCCACCTCGCCGAGGGCCGCACGGCTGGCGCCCGCGTGTTCGTTCAGCGCCGTACCGCGAATGGGTCGACCCTTGAGGTCACGATTCAGGAAGGCAAGAACCGCGAGGTTCGCCGCGTCTTCGCGCGTGTCGGCCACAAGGTGCTCGCGCTGACGCGTACGAGCATTGGTCCGCTTTCGATCCGTGGACTCAAGGAAGGCCGCTGGCGTGCCCTCAGTCGCGAAGAGGTCGAGGCGCTCCTTGGTGACTCTGGCCGAGATGGCGCTCAGGACGACTCGCTCGATTCTGATCCTCTCGAGTCTGACTTCGACGACGCTCGCCCGAGGCGCGGCGTACGCAGGTCCGGTGGCTCACGCCGTTCGGGCTCCTCGCGATCCTCTACAGGAGGCGCACGCCGCAGTTCCCGGGGGTCGTCATCTGGAGGTCCTCGGCGAGGTTCTTCCACGCGAGGTTCTTCCGCAAGGGGTTCCTCCGCAAGGGGTTCCTCTACGGGGGGATCCTCGAGACGAGGTTCCTCAACGCGAGGCTCCTCTGGGCGCGGTTCCTCCACGGGCGCAAGAGGCGGCCGCCGCTCCTCCTCCCGTCGTCGCCGCTGATCCGATTCTCCTCCGCCTCTCCTCACGACCATGACGTCCACTCCCCCTAAGTACTGCGGCGCGACCGTCCACGAAAGCCGCCTCTCGAACGGCATGAAGGTGCTGGTGGCCGAGCGCCACCTCGACCCCGTTGTGGCCGTCATGGTTTGGTACGGCGTGGGAGCCCGGCATGAGCGGCCTGAGGAAGCGGGCATCAGCCACTTCCTCGAGCACATGATGTTCAAGGGCACGGAGACGCGCGGCAAGGGCGCTATCGATCTCGAAACGACCGTTCTCGGCGGCAGCAACAATGCGTTCACCACACCGGATCACACCGCGTACTGGTTTGAGTTCGCGTCTGATCGTTGGGAGAAGGCGCTCGATCTCGAGGCCGATCGCATGCAGAGCCTCAGCCTTGATCCGGAGGAGTTTGCGTCCGAGAAGCAGGTCGTGCTGGAGGAACTCTCCATGGGGCTCGATGACCCCTGGCGCGCGCTTTCCGAGAAAGTCTCGGCAGCGCTCTTCGGCCGTCACCCCTACGGTCAGCCCGTCATTGGCTACCGCGACACGCTTGATCCGATGACGCCCGAGGATATGCGTGCGCACTACGACCGCTTCTACCGGCCGGGTAATGCGACGCTCGTGATTGCCGGCGATGTCGACCCGAAGCGCGCCGTCGAGGCCGCGGAGGAGCGCTTTGGCAAGATCGCTGATCCCGAATTGGGCCCCGGCGACGCGCGCCGCACGCCACCCGAGCCTGACTACTCCGGCGTCATGCGCATCGAGACGACCTGGGACGACCAGGCGTCGCGGATGATCATGGTCTGGCCCGGCGGAGTCTTCGGCTCCGACGACGACTTCGTCTTCGACGTCGTCGTGACGATCCTCACGAGCGGCAAGCTCGCTCGTCTCTATCGTCGTGCCGTCGTCAATGAGGGCCTCGCGACCAGCGTGTCCGCGAATAACGACGCGCGGAAGGCCGCGGGCGGCTTCTGGATCTACTCCGAGGCGGTCCAGGGCGTGCTCCCGGCGACCCTCGAAGCCGCGATTGACGAGGAGGTCGCGCGGCTCCGGACGGAGCTCGTCACGGAGGACGAACTCACGCGAGCGAAGAAGCTCCTCGACGCAAGTGACGCCTTCGAATCCGAGACGATCACCGACGTGGCCGAGACGCTCGGGGAGTACGCCACCGACCTACAGTGGACGGACGTACTCGGCGTCTCCGAGCGCCGCAACGCCGTGACGGCCGAGATGATCCGAGAGACCTGCGCTCGGCTCCTCATCCCCGGCCGCCGCATCATTGCGTGGTCCTTGCCTGAGGCTGAAGCTGAGCCTGAGGCTGCGGCTACCGAACCGCAGTCCGCTTGATCTACCGCACACCACGCACCATGACGTTCTCCTCGCCCATGTCTACTTCGACCACGTCCACTTCAAGCGGGCCCGGAAGCACCGTCCCGAAGATCGAGGTCCAGCGGGAGCGCTTCGAGCTCGGCTGCGGTGCCACGCTCCTCGTTCACCGCCGCGTGGGCGCCCCCGTGACCGCCGTGCGGGTTCACCTTCGTGGCGGACCTAGCCTGGATCCTGCGGGCAAGGAAGGCGTGGCCTACATGTCCGGCGCCTTTGCAGATCAGGGGACGGACACGAAGTCGGACGAGGACATCGCCTTGCTGCTTGAGCCGGAAGGCGGCGGCATCCAAGGCGACGCCATGGGACTGTCCGGCGCCGTCGCTGGCTCCAGCTGGGGGATCCTCATGGACGTCCTTGGCGAGGTAATGGCGACCGCTAGCTACCCGGATGCACGCGTGGCTACGCACATGGATCGGCTCAAGACGCGCCTCGCCGTTGAGGCCGAGGACCCACGCGCCCAGGGTGGCATCCTCTTCAAGAAGCTGATCTACGGGGGCGACCACTTCCTTGGACGCAGCGCCTACGGGACGCTCGAGTCGGCAAGCCGCATCACCGCCGAGGACATGCGCGCCCACCGCGCCGCGAACTGGTGCGGCAAGCGCGCCGTGATCGCGGTCGTCGGCGACGTAGATCCTAAGGAGGTCCGCGACCGCGCCGAGCTCGCCTTCGCCAACGTGCCAGCGGGGACTTCGCACGAGCGGAAGGAGCCGACCTTCCCGGCCATCGAGCCGCGCCGAGCCGCCTTCGAGCGCGAGCGCAATCAGGTTCACGTCTACCTGGGCCACCTTGGAATCAAGCGCAACGATCCGGACTACGTTGCGCTGGCGGTCATGGACCACGTCCTCGGCACAGGGCCCGGTTTCACCAACCGCATCACCCAGAAGCTGCGCGATCAGATGGGTCTTGCGTACACCGTTCACGCCGACATTCACGGCTCGGCAGGCCTCCTGCCCGGGATGTTCCGCGCCTACATCGGCACGAGCCCCGAGCACGTGCAGACCGCCGTCGACGGGTTCCTGGCCGAGATGCGAACGATCCGTGATGAGCCGGTTCCGGTCGAGGAGCTGGAGGTCGCCAAGAGCTACCTCGTCGGCTCCTTCTCCATGGGTTTCGAGCGCGCGTCACGGCGAGCCTCGTACCTGATCAGTGCGGAGCTCCACGGTTTTCCGGACGATCACCTCGAGCGCCTTCCCGGTGAATTCTCCGCCGTCACGTCCGAGGACATACAGCGTGCTGCGCAGAAGCACCTGATGCCCGACGCTTGCTCCATCGCGCTGTCAGGCCCGCACGTTGAGCTGAGCTGAGCTGACGTTACGGGCGCTCCGCTCTAGTCGGCGCGCCGCTGCAGAACGGCCGCGCCGAAGACCTTGGGCCTCGGGTCGAACGGATCGCTTTCGATGACGCGAACCTCGTCGTAGTGCTCACGGACCCAGTCCATGATCGGCTCGCCATAGCCCTGACCGAAGAACGGATAGCCGTAGTCGGTCGTGGGGCGGTGGATGAGCGCCACGAAGTCAGGCGGACTGGCGTCAAGCTCTGCCGCGATGACGCTCTCGTCGAAAAAGATGAGCTCCGGCGGCATGAAGTTGACCACGCGGATCGGCGTCTTCCTGCGCAGCTGGTAGTTCACCATGATGCCCTCGGGCAGGACGAGGAGCGTGTTATTTGGACCCATGCGTGCTCTCAGATCGCGCAGTAGCTCCGCCATCACCACGCCGCGGAAGCCCTTGGCCAGGACGCGATCCGGCCCCGACCCCACGTCGACCGTCTTGGCCTGGAATCGCTTCGCCGTGGCGAATACGTTAGCCGTGCAGAAGACGGCGACCAGGGCGAGACCTGCTGCGGACATCGCGCGCCTCTGGGCCTGGATCCCCTCGTTGGAACCTCCGAGCCAGCGCGTAGCCCGCCGACCGAAGCCCTCGCTGGTCCATTGGGGGATGTAGTGGGTGACCAGTGAAACCAGCACCATCGTTCCTGGGACGGCGAGGACGAATCCGTACTGGCGCGCCATCGGGGCCAGCAGCACCTTGGGGAGGAGCGCGAGGCTGAAGACGAGCAGCGACAGTCGCGCTGCGTTCAATGCATCGGCACGCGGAGACAGCGTCCAGCGTCGAAGGATCGCCAAAGTGCACACCGCGAGCACGAGCGGAAGCGGGAGGAGGAGCCACTTGATGGTGACGAATTGGAGCGCGCCGAAGGCAAGCACGGAGGCCAAGGCGAACGCGGCCGGGCGGCCCCAGCGTCCGGCCACCAAGCCCAAGCGTGCGCCAGCGGCGAGCACCAGGGTGACGAAGGCTCCGATCCCGGCCGTCCAGGCTCCCATTCGCCTGAGGCTTTCCAGCAGGTCATCGGTGCCGCGCATCTCGCGGTAGAACGCAAGGTCCCGGGCTCGCTCGTCGAGCGCGTAGGGCCAGGTGCCAAGCATGGCTCGGAAGACGCCGTCTCCGTCAAGCTGAGCGTGAAGCCGTGCGTAGGCGAGGCCGATGATCACGGCGGCGCCGAGCTGGTAGGCGAGAAAGGAGCGGAGGCGCAGGAGCCAGTGGCGTTCAGATACGGCCAGGGCCAACAGCATGAACCCCGACGCCAAACCCGTCGGAAGGGCGATCTCGGCCTTGGTCAGGAACGCAGCTCCAGCGGCTACTCCGGCGGCGAAGAACCAGCGCGTGCGTCCTAGCTCGAGGCCGCGGGCAAGCGCTTCAAGGCACGCGAGGCCAGCCAGGAATCCAAAGGTGATCCCGTGGGAGTAGGGTGATAGGAAGTGGAAGTTCCCGATCGACTCCTGCTGGGCGACGGCGAACACCGTGAGGAACGTGGCGCCGCTAGCCAAGGCGGTGCCTCGGCTGGTCACTCGCCCCATCAGGAGGACGAGCAGCGCCGTCGTGCAGGCGATGACCATGGCGTTCAGCGCCTGGACTGCATCGAGTGAAACGCCAAAGACGCGCATCCAGCCCTCGAGGATCCAGGGCGCCATCGGGCCGTTAAACCACGCGATCTCCCGGTGCAGGACGTCGCCATGGGTGAGGCGCCAGGGGACGTAGAGCTCACGGCCAAAGTCGACCAGCACGTCGGGGCCGCGGTCCCAACCCAAGGCGATCATGGCCACGCCAAGCATGACGAGAGACGTCCATCCAAGCAGCGAAGGGCCGGAGCGAGAGGCTGCCGGGGTGATCATTGGCCGGACTTCGAGCCGCGACGATCGAGCCAAGCCTCGATGCGGGCATCGATCTCATCCATAGGGATAGGCCCGCCCTTGAGCAGTGCAGCGTGGAACTCGGGAGCGCTGAAGTTCTCCCCGGTGAGGGTCTCTGCGCTCCTACGCAGCGTCCTCAGGCGCAGGAGGCCAATGGCCGGCAGGGCCACACGGCCCGGGTCCGCGACGATCCGGGCGACGAGCTCTCTTGCGGCGCTGCGGGGCAGAGGCGTGCTCTCCAGGATGTAGTCGACTGCCTGTTGGACCGTCCAGCCGGTGGCGTTCAGCCCCACGTCCGTGACGAGCGAAACGAAGGCAATTAGCTCCTGCACAAGGCGCCCGAAGCCCTCGTCCAGCTCTAGGAGCAGCCCGGCGTCGGCCGCCGCTGAAACCGCATAGAGGCTCCAACCTTCTTCGAAGGTCTCCCGTTCGGCTTGCAGAAGGTAGGGCGAAATGTCGTCGCGAGCCGCGCGTCGGTACGCGTCCAGGACGGCGCGCCCCGGAATCCCGTAGCGGAGTGCCTCGGCTTCGCGCAGCCAGTAGGGCGTGGTCGGGTCGCGCTCACGAGAGGTTAGGAACACGGCGGCACGGGCGAGCGGGTCGTTCACCGGTGTGAGGTTGCCGCGGATGAACGGCGACCATCGTCCGTGTGGTCGCTCAAAGGCGCGTGCGACGCGGCTTCGCACGAGGACCGGCGGGCCGTCCGCGACGAGTTCCTCAAGCCTCGGCTCCAGGCTGTCCCAGAGCGTTCTTGGGGATCTCTGGGGCTCATCGGCCCCCGGCAAAGACAGCTCCCGATCCCGGATGGTGGCGAATCCTTCCGCCAAGAGTCCGCCCAACATCGGTTCCGCTGGATCCAGTCCAAGAACCTGTCCGAGCGGGAGCTTCAGGCGCAGGACCTCGGCGCGGCCGAGGTCGGCGAGCGCGACTGGGTCGACGTCGATGCCGGCTGAATCGCGCATGCGACTGAGCCACTCGTCGGTGGCACTGGTGCGGAGCGAGTCGCTGCCGTTGAAGGGGAGCCTTGCCTGCCTCGACTTCATCTTGTCAAGCGCTTCGACGAGGCGGGTGAGCTCGACGCTTAGTTCGCGCTGGAGCTGGCGGCGCGTCGAGCTGGAAACGGACTGGGACAGGGAGTCGGGCCCTGGTAGCTGGCTGGCCGCTTCGAGGAGCGGGCCAAGAAGCGGGTCTTGCGCGCCGCCAGCACCCGCAGAGGACTGGAGCTTCACGATGTCGTCCAGCAGCAGGTCGAGAATGAACGGAGGGTAGTCGTAGATCTCGGTCGAGGCGAGGGCCGCCGGCGACGCGGCAAGGAACCTGCCCTCCGCGGCGAGGGCGTAGAGCGCTTGCTCCCAGGCGGCCAGATCGGTGGCTGTCTGGCTGGGATGCTCGGCAAGGAGAACGGATGGAGCCTCCACCATGACGCCGGACCAGGGAGTCGCGGCGAGGCGCTGGATGGTGTGGCCGGGCTTCACCATCAGGCCGTTGGCATCCGCGGGCGGCGCGGCAGCGGACCGATCGATGTCCGCGGTGTCGCTGACGCCGAGTATGCGGCGCAGGTCGTCCTCGATGATTCGAGAGGTGGCTGCGCGCTGGCCGCTGAACTTCTCGGCTGAGAACTCTCCGTCGACCCGCTGGAGTGCGTTCCAGACCACGCTGCGCCTCGCGAAAATTCGGCGCTCTTCGCTCCAGCCGCCGCCGCCGGCGGCCTCCGGCGGGCCAGGAGAGAGTCGAATACGGTCCAGGAGTGGCGCAGTGTCGCGCAGGTCCAGGGCCAGTTCGGACGCAAATCGGTCGAACCGCGAGGCGCGGTCACGGGGCAATGAGGGGTCGCTGCGCAGGAATCCGACGGCTCCGCAACCCGTGATGGCCGCCAGGGTCAGTCCCATGAGCAGGGTCTGCCGCGTAGGTCTACGCTGTTTCATACCCTTCCAGGGTACCGCTGAGCCCTTACACTCTTGCAGTCGGCTGCCTGATCCCTCCGGAGATTCTTCCCGCCCGGTCCGAGCAGCCCCCGTACCCATGCAGAAATCTTCCGATGACCCAGGTCAAGTGCCTGGAAGTGAGCCTGAGGAGGCCGAGCGTAATGTCGCTTCCACCTCTGGACCGACTCCCGCCGATTCTCCTATCGACCCCGCAGCACAGGATGCTGGCCCCATCAACATGGGCCCGAATAGCCTATGCGTTACCCATGGGATCGAAGTGGAAGCGGCCGCCCAGTATCTGGAGAGCCGTAGCTTCCCTGAGCAGAAGCGCTGGCTCTACGCGTATCGCGTCCGGATCAAGAACGTCGGTCCGGAGCCCCAGAAGCTCCTGAGCCGGCACTGGACCATCACCGATGCCAACGGCGAGCGCCGCGAGGTCCGTGGTGTTGGAGTCGTGGGAGAGCAGCCGCGCCTGGAGCCCGGCGAGGCCCACGAGTACCGCAGCATGTGCGACCTCTCGACGGCGTGGGGCACCATGGAAGGCACCTACCAGTTCATTACGGACGAGGGCGAGGAGCACGAGGTTCAGGTCGGTCGCTTCTTCCTCGTGGAAGCCGCCGAGAACGCGATCGTCGCCGAGTAGGACATCCCGGAGGCTCCTGTGCGCACCGTGCGGGTTAGGATTTCGGAATGCCGAGCTACGTGACACATCTGGAAGGCGCGATCGACGGAGCGCGCCTTCCGAAACAAACGCTACAGACCCTGCACGCGGGACGCCCTATCTGGGTCCGCTACGACCTGGATGGCGTCAGGCGCGCTGTCGACCGAGACGCGATCGGCCGGCGGCAACCGACCATGTGGCGGTACCGCGAGCTGCTGCCCGTCGAGGACGATGCGAACATCGTGACCCTCGGTGAGGGGATGACTCCCTTGCTGTCGGCTCCGCGCCTGGGCGAGGCGTTCGGGCTCTCTAACCTGCTCGTCAAGGACGACAGCCAGCTCCCAACGGGCAGCTTCAAGAGCCGAGGCCAGTCGACCTGTATCTCGATGGCCAAGGAGCTCGGCTGCACGGCCGTCGTGATTCCAACGGCAGGCAACGCGGGCGGGGCCATGGCCGCCTACGCGGCGCGGGCAGGCATGGAGGCGCACGTGTTCATGCCGCGTGATACGCCCGAGGTGAACCGGCGCGAAGCCGTGCTCTGCGGCGCCCATGTGCATCTCGTGGACGGGCTGATCGACGACTGCGGCAAGCTCGCTCGCGTGGCGGCTGACGAACACGGATGGTTCGACGTGTCGACGCTCAAGGAGCCCTACCGGATCGAGGGCAAGAAGACGATGGGGCTGGAGATCGCGGAGCAGATGGGCTGGTCGCTACCCGATGTGATCGTGTATCCCACGGGCGGCGGCACGGGGCTGATCGGCATGTGGAAGGCGTTCGCCGAGCTCGAGGAGCTAGGCTGGCTTGAGAACACGGCCCGTCCCCGGATGGTGGCCGTTCAGTCCGAGGGCTGCGCGCCGATCGTGCGCGCCTTCGAGGCGGGCGAGAAGCACGCGACCCGCTTCGAGAATGCGGCGACCATCGCGAGCGGTCTGCGCGTGCCCGCGGCGGTGGGGGACTTCATGATCCTCGATGCCGTCCGAGCCTCGGGCGGCACGGCCATCGCGGTCGAGGAAGCCAAGATCACTGGCTGGATGCGACAGATCGCAAGCATGGAGGGCATCACGCTTGGGCCCGAGCCCGCGGCCTGCGTCGGGGCGACGGAGAAGCTCGCAAAGTCGGGCTGGATTCAGCCCGACGAAAGCGTGCTGATCCTGGGCTGTGGAAACGCCCAGAAGTACCCGCACGCGATGCCGGACGTGTGATTGGCAGCGTCGGTGTCGGCTTGAGGGTTGGCACTGGCGACGCGCTTTTTAGGAGTCGAAGAGCGCCTGGATGAGCGCCTCAACCTTCATGGCGCGGAGTCGATCTGGGCCATCGGGGGGGAGCTTGCCCTCCACCGAGAAGCGGGAGATCCGCGTCGCCATGTTGCAGTGGACCATGAAGAACACGTCGCCGGATTGGCGGGGGCCGACGGAGACGGAGTTCTTGCGCACGCCTTTCGTGATCCATGTCGCCTTCTGCCCGTCGTGGTCGATGCCGAACTGGTAGGTCTCGCCCGGGTAGAGGGTATGGAGGGCATCCATCCCGCTCTCCCCGCGAAAGCCCGTCGCGCGGTCGATCGCGACGAACGTTCCGAAGTTGAAGTTCTCGATCATGCTGTCCGCTCCGTCGTCACACAGGTAGGCGGAGATCATGTAGTACGCGTTCGTTCTCGGGCTGTCATCGCGCCTAAAGTCGTTGAGCTGCTCCGGGTTGGAGAAGTCGTAGGTGACCCTGCACCGCCCCTCTCCGAGCTCTTCCAGCTGGCCGTTGAACAGCTGGGCGAGCGGCATAGAATCGACCGCCACCGAGTAGGTGGCGCGTGCCAGCTGGACCAGCTCAGGTCTGCGTCGTTCCAGGAAGTCGATGTCCTCGATGTAGGGCGCGACCCTGGTGAGAGCCTCGACGATCTCAGTGGCGTGGCTACCCTCCAGCCGCGTCAGGTCCGCCGCGGCACACGCGCGGATGTCGCTCGCGAGCTGTCCGCGGGCCATGTAGCTCCCCAGTGATGGAGCGTCATCCTTGAGCATCTTGTCGCCATCGATGCGGCGCAGATTGGACTTGAGACGGCCGTCTTCCTCGAGCGCGTAGGCGTAGGCCAGCGCGAGGTCTGAGCCACACTCCGTGTCTTCCTTGGACATCGCGAGGGCGAGTTCTACGAGGCTGCTGTCCGCGATGGGAAGCTGGTCAAGGCCCAGTCGATTCTTGCCCAGCGTCAGCACTCCGTCGCTGCGTCCCGTCACGGACGTCCTCAGCTTATCCTCGCCCAATCGGATCCGCAGGTCTTCCCCGGACTCGACAGCAGGGCGGCCTGGCCTTCGTTGAGCCATTCCGGCCCTGGGAGTTGCGAGCCGCTCTGGCCGTACGCCTGCTGAAGCGAATGGACGAACGCGTGGCGCTGATCCCGCCGCTTGAGCTCTACGGAGCGCTTGGCCCCAAAGGCCTGATGGAAAGTGACCGTCGCCGAAAGGAAGGGGTCGTAGGCCGCGCCCAAATAGGTGGGGCAGGACTGGTACAGCGTCCCTGGGAAGTTCCCTCAGTCGCCTGAACTAGTCAGCAAGAACACCACGTGCGGAGCGCCGCCGCGGGAGCGTTCCAGGCCGCAAGGCTCAGTCACCTCCTTGAGGTACTGCGCCCGCGCTGCCAGCATCCACTTCACATAGTGTTCGACGGCGCCTTGGTTGGCACCCGCCTTGGCGGCCGGGTTCTTCTGGACGAAGAACACGAAGTCCGCGTCGGGCATGAAGCGGTCGAACGCCACCTTTGAGAAGTAGGCGCGGCTCGCGATCCGGATCTTCTGTGCCTCGACGAAGTCGTTGGGCTCAGTCTCCGCATTGGAGGACTGCCTGGCCGCTTGCGCTGCGGCAGGAGCCGAGCACGCGACCGCGAGAAGTACGAGGCGAAGGAGCAGACGGCAGGTTGACAGCACGCTGGGAGGCGAGGGGGTGCACATGGTCCCTGGGAGTCTTCGCCACAGAACGCGAATCCGGGAGCACCGCCGGGATCCGCGCCAGCGGGCGTTCGGCCGCCGCCCGCGCTAAAGATTCGTTTTGATGTCGGCCGCGTCCTTGGCCGCCAACAGCTTTCTCTGGTAGCGGCTCTGCACGACGTCCGTCAGCGCGAGCACGGCGATCACGAAGTAGAACGTGGTCTTCGTCATCGCGTGGATCTCATTGCCGAACAGCTTGATGTGGGCCAGGTGTCCGCCTTCGGTCACCAGCATCACGCCGACGATGAACAGGACGAAGAGACCCAGGACCTCGTACATCCGGTTCCGTGCCAGGAACGTGGAGACCTTCTCTGCCAGGAGAATCATCAGCAGGCCGCTGATCACGATGGCGGTGGCCATGATCCAGAAGACGTCGGTGAGGGCCATCGCGCTCAGAATCGAGTCGAACGAGAACACCAGGTTCATGACCACGATCATCGCGATGACCTTGCCCGACGAGGTGGGCGTCTGTTTCTCCGCGTGCGCCTCTTCCAGCGCGATCATGTGGAGGATCTCCTTCATCGCCGTGTAGAGAATGAAGGCGCCGCCAAAGAGGACGATCAGGCTGTGGATGTTGAACTCGGCGTCGATCCAGCCGTTCCAGTGGACCTCGCCGAAGACGTTCTGCGTGCGCTCGACCAAGCTGACCAGGATGAAGAGCAGCACGATTCGCAGGCCGATCGCGAGGCCGATACCCAGCTTCCGGACCCGAGGACGGTCCTCTTCCGGGGCTCTCTTGGACTCAAGAGAGATATAGAGCAGGTTGTCGAAGCCCAGAACTGCCTGGAGCAGCACCAGCATGAGTAGAGTGAAGATATGGTCGAGCACGTCAGCGAGCGCCGGTGGGCGCAGGTGAGAGAAGTCGAGGAGTTCGGCTTGCAGCGGTCGCGCGTCAGGATAGCGAGTCAGGGGGGCGGCCTCCTACAGCTCCTTCTGGTCGCGGGGCTTCGCGGCTGTGATCGTGCGCCTCGGGAGGGCCCGGGTCCGGGCGTCTCGTCGCAAGAGGCCGAGGCAGCGTTCAGCTTGACTCGCCGGCCCGTATCCGCACGGCTGGAGCGCCATCAAGTCATGAAGAAGCAGCGGGGCAGGGACCAATGAACTCGGAATCGAACGAGACCACCCGGGTCAACGACCCCGCCAACTGGGAGTCCCAGTCGGACATCCGTCGCGCTGGAACCCTGGACGAGCGGCTGCACTACGATCGCGCAGCGCACGAGCGGGCGCTGGAGCGGATCTTCGCTCGCTCGTGGCAGCTTCTGCCCATCCCGACGTCCGAGCACCGTGTGGAGCCGCTGACGCTGCTCGAGGGCGGGCTCGATGAGCCGCTCGTGATGACACGCACGGACGAAGGCGAGAGGCTTCTCTCCAACGTTTGCACCCACCGCGGCGCCCTACTCGCGGAGGCCTGCGGAGACGCTGCGGGCCTGCGCTGCCGCTACCACGGCCGCCGCTTCGGCCTCGACGGCACGATGACGACGTGCCCAGGATTCGAGGATGCCCTGGAGTTCCCGCGCCCCACGGAGAACCTGGCCCGCCTTCCGCTCGAGCAGATTGGACCGCTGCGGTTTACCTCGATCAACGCCGCGATCCCTTTCGAGGAGTGGTCGGCCCCGCTGCGCAGGACGCTCGCCGAATACGATGGCGAGACGTTTGCCTTTGATCCCAGCGCCTCGCGCGTCTTCGAGATTGAGGCCTCGTGGGCGCTGTACTGCGAGAACTACCTGGAGGGCTTCCACATCCCCTTCGTCCATCCTGGCCTGAACCAGGGCCTCGACTTCTCGCGCTACACGACCGAGATCGAACCGTACGCGGTCCGGCAGCTCGGCGTGGCGAGCGATGACGACGAGACGCGGCTCGTCTCCCGAGCCAGCGAGGACGTCGTGGCCGACTACCTTTGGCTCTACCCCAACCTGATGGTGAACGCGTACGCGTGGGGGATCTCGGTCAACCTGATCGAGCCCACAGGCGCCGGGCGCTGCCGTGTCCGCTATATGCGCTGGGTCGCTCGGCCGGAGTTCGTGGGCCAGGGCGTGGGCGGTGCTCTCGACGAGGTCGAGATCGAGGACCAAGAGGTCGTCCTCTCCGTTCAAAAGGGGGTGCGCTCGAGGCTGTACCCGGGCGGCCGCTTTGCACCCAAATTGGAAACGGGGCCCCACCACTTCCAGCGCCTGATGTCGGCGGATCTGAAGTAGCGGGGCCCCGTCTTGGGAGCTTCGTTTGCGGGCCGCTGCGATCAGGTGCGCGACGCGGTGAAGATGCTCTGGATCGTGTCGTTGATCATGCCGTTGAACTCCGCGTCCGTCTGCTTCGCGGAAAGGCCCTCGGAGAGCGCGCGCGAGAAGCTAGCGATCATGCCGTGGTTGCGCGACAGGCGAGCGTTCGACTCATCGCGGCTGTAGCCGCCGGAGAGGGCGACTACGCGCATGACGTTCTTATGCTCGATGCACGCCGAGTAGAAGTTGTCTTCTTCCGGAAGGGTCAGCTTCAGCATCACCTGGGTATCGCCGGAGAGCTTATCGAGGTGCTCCATGATGGCGTCGCGCAGCATCTTCTCGGAGTCGGCCTTCGAGTCGCTGTGGATGTCGACCTCGGGCTCGATGATCGGGATCAGGCCGTGGCCGAGGATCTGGTGACCGACCTCGAACTGCTGGGCAACGAGAGCCTTGACGCCTTCAGCGTTGGCGCTCTTGACGACCGAGCGCATCTTCGTGCCGAAGACGCCTTTGGCCTTAGCACGCCCCAGGAGGTCATCGAGGCCGGGCATCGGCTTCATGATCTGCGCACCGTTGGCCTCGTCGGCCAGGCCCTTGTCGCACTTCAGGAACGGCACGACGCGCTTGACGTTCCAGAGGTAGTCGGGGGTGCTGTGGCCCTGGACTTCGCGGTCCATCGTGTTCTCGAAGAGGATGGCCCCGAGGATGCGATCACCGTTGAAGGCCGGGCTCGTCATGATGCGCGTGCGCATCTCGTGCACCTTGGCGAACATCTCGTCGTCGCCGGAGTACTCGGACTCCTCGACGCCGTAGGCCAGAAGAGCCTTGGGTGTGCTGCCGCCGCTTTGGTCGAGGGCCGCGATGAATCCGTCCTGGGTCTGGACTTTGAGGAGCTGCTGTTCGAAGGACATGGAAGCGTGGGCCCGGATGAGGGCGACTGCTGGGGGCGGACCGGGGAGAGTGAACGGTGGGGTGACAGTGGAGGTCGGCTTGAAGGGCCGATCTCCTGTCACCATGGGGCACGAGTCTACTGTCCCCCGGGGCCATCGTCGCCTCTGGCCACCGGCTACTTGCCTACGGCTTGCTCCTCATCTTCCGCTCATCACCTCTTCATAAGGCGAAGGGGGCGGCGGAACTCCTGCTCCAGCTCGCCCATCCTGACCAGGAATCCCGGAACCTCGTCCGGTGCGAGAACCAGGCCGCGCTGCTGGAAGCGCTGTTCGTAGGACCTCACGCCGGATGCGTCGTCATTGATCTCCAGCGCGACTTCGAAGCCTTCTAGCTTCTCGGCGCCGGAAGGGGCCATTTCGCCCAGCGTCCATCCGTCACCAGGTTCGATCCGGATCCGAGCACGGACCCGTACAGGCTGTCGCAGGGCGAGCGGCCAGCGGCGCTCCGCCGGACCGAAGGAACGATCGAGCTGCAGAGGGATAAAGGGAATCGCGGCGACGAACTCATTGCCCCGCGGCATGGCGAACTCCTTCGCCTTGCCGCGGAAGACAAGCACCATGCCTTCACCCTCGGAGCCGTCCAGGACGACTCGGGCTTCTTCAAGGTCCACGCCCGGCGTGAATCGCGCGGCCTGTGACTTGGCGAAGCCCTCGCGCTGCTCGGCGGTGGCCTCGCGGATCTGCTTGATCAGCATCATGCCCTGGGGCGACGGATCCACCGTTCTCCCGCTCACGAGCGCGCTTCCATCGGCTTGGATCGCGTAGGTCAGCTGGAGGTTCAGGTTCCAGTGCTCACCGGCGTGTGTGCGCGGCAGTGTTTCCACCCGCGCCTGGCCGCCTGAGCCCTCCATGACGAAGGCGGTTACGCCGATGATGCTGTCGCTGACCGCGCCGAACGGCGTACCCGGAGCACCCTGGTGCAGGATCCAGACGGGATCACCTGCCTTGTCGTTGACCCCGAGCCGCAGGACGAGCTGCGCGAGGTTCCTCACGCCGTCGAAGACCAGGGGTGACGGGGCGTCGAGCTCGGGTGAGACCCGGCTCTCAAGTGCCGCCCATTCGTATGGGACGCCGGCGCGTTCGTAGAGGGCCGCCAGCAGGAACGATGGCCACCCCTTCTTGGTCAGCCAGACGGCTGCGACGTGCTCCTCGCCCTGGAAGGTCTGCAGGTATTCATCCACCGCTTCGTAGAGGGCCTTGGCGCGCCCGTAGACGTCCGAGGCCTCGACGCCTTCCGTCGACGTCTCGATGAACTGCGCCAGCTCAAGCTCAAGGTCGGCTGGGACTGAGGCGCTGGCCGTGCCGTAGCGCCACCAGCTCCGCAGCTCATCGGTGCGGTCGCGGTCGTCACCAAACGTGGCAACGGGCAGTAGTTCGATCTCAGAGGGCTGGGCGGGCTCGGCGATGAACTGGGGGTTCGAGGCGCTGAACACGTGAACCGTTCCACCCTCTCGTTCGAAGGTCTCGTGGCTGCCGTTGAAGTTGAGGATCTCCAGGCGACCGGGGAGTCCATCCGGCACGAACAGGACCCAGCGTGACGTCGGGAACGCGCGTTCAAAGGAGGCGAAGCGCCAGAGCTGCCCGTCGGGCGGCGTGCCCGCGGTGCCCGCTCTTGTCTGGTCCCAGACCTGGTCGATGACGTCGCCTGGCTCAAGCGCTGGCAGCACCCACTCATCGTTCACGGCCGCCGGCTCCTGGATGGCACCGTTCGACTTGAGGATCCGAATGCGGCGCGTGCCTTCGCGAACCGGGATGGCGTTGAGCTCCTCGGCGCCGGAGCGGTCCATCGGCATGGTCAGCGTCTGGTACCGCCCGCGTGAGGTGCCATCCGGATAGAGGTAGACGAGCCCGGAGTCGAGGGCCTCGACGACGGAGGCCGTCTCTTTCTCCCTGGCCAGCGCGGTGGCCGCGCCGACGTCTGGGCTGAACTCCGCAAAGAACGCCTCGGCGGGATCGCTCGATGCGCCCGCTTTTTCCTGGGAGAGAATCCGATCGAGCAGCTCGCGGCTCGTCTGATCGTAAGGGCGCAGGGAGAGCTCATGGCGTAGGGCATCCACGGCTCCGGCGTCGTCACCCAGCATGAACCGCGTATTGGCAAGCGTCCACCACGCGCGGGGCAGCTTTGGATGGGCCTCAGCAAAGCGCAGCTGGACGTCACGCAGTTCTTCATGCTCGCCCTGGGCGCTGAGGATCTCCGCCAGCCTCCCCGGGGATATGGCCCGCTCCGGATGAAACGCCTCCCAGGCGGCCGCCGCGGTTCGCAGGTCCGTCAGTCGTGCGTCCTTCGTCCGCGGGAAGACCTTCAGGAGGAAGTCGAGCGAATCGTTGCTGCTAGCGTCCGTTATGAGCGCGGTCCAGGCGTGCCCGATGGCTTCCGCTCCTGCGTCCTGGGCGGCCAATCGTGCGGCAAGTCGCATGTGGATGCGGGCGTGGTGGGGGTGCTCGCGGAGCAGCTCCTCAAGCGCCATCTGGGAGAGCACGCCGGCGCGATCGATCACGTTGAGCGCACGCTCGCGCGCGATCTTCGGTTCGGCCAGGCCGGGAGCGGCTTGTATCCAGGCCTCGGCTTCCTCCAGCGCGTCGGTCGGTTTGTCCTCGCGCAGGAGGCGACGGATCTCGGAGGCAAACGCTTCTGCGCACATCGCGTCGCTGGATCGCAGCTCCTCGATGACGCTTAGGGCCTCGCGTCGCTGGAGCTCCTCGGGGAGGTGTCGTGCGAGCTCCACGGCGGTGAGGCGCTGGCGCAGCCAGGCTTGGACCTCGGCCTCGGGCACACCTTCGGGTCGCGGCACGCTGAGCGCCACGTCGTAGCGGTCCATCGAGCGCGCGTGCAGCATGCGCAGCGCCGCGGCGAACGGACCATCGACCAGGGGGCCGGGCAGTGCGTCCAGCGGACTCGCCAGGCGCTCGGCCGTGCTCTCCGCTCCCTGCGTCCAGCTCGGCATCTCCGCCACCGCGAGCGGCGGCTGCTCCATCTGGATCGCCTCGCCCGCCTCGTTCAGGAAGCGCACCGCCAGGGGCGTGCGCTGATCGGTGGTCAAGCGCAGCAGAATGGCGTTCCATCCCTCGGCATGGGGGGTCACTCGCGCACGCAGGACGTCGATGCGGTCCAGCGGGTGTACGCGAGGCTCCACAATGGCCTCAACGCCGTTCCACCAGGCGCGCACTGCGTTCTCCGTGCGCACCTCCAGGGTGATCGTCGCGCCGGTGGCGCCGGCGGGGGTCTTCACAAAAGCCAGCGCGTAGGTCTGGCCGCCGCCGGGAAAGACGTCGTTGCGCCAGCGGGCGGATGCCTGGTTGGCGTGACGCTCGACCGGGAGCCACGCGTGCTTCTGGCCGTCCGCGGCCAGGTAAGAATCAGCGAAGCGCTGCTCCGCGCCCGGGTCATCCGCGCGCGTGGGCTCGGGCGAGAAACGTCCCGGATCCTGTGCGCCAAAGCGGGCGGACAGGTCGGGCGCCGGCGCTGCGGGGGGCATGCGCTCGTCGAGGGGACCCAAGGGGCCAACGACGTACCAGTGGTTGAGGAACTCTTCGTAGAGGTCGCCTTCGAGGTTCGCAGGAGATGACCCGAAGCGGCGCGCCCGGGCGTTGGCGTGGATCCCCATGCGCAGCCTGAGCGAGCCTGGGCCCTGGCCGACGAGCGCGCTCAAATCCCGGAGGCGGCCGCCCTCCTGGACGAGTTCGGAGACGCTCATGTCCACGGACTCGTGGAGCCCGAGGAACCTGCACGCGAGCGGCGTCAGCTCACCCTTGGGGTCCTGTGCCACGGCGCCGGCCAGCGCTCTGCGCCACGCCAACGTGTCGCCCTTGATAAGCGACGGATGGGCGACGAGCAGCTCAGGCGTGACGCCCGCGGTCTCGGCGGGGGAATCCTGAAGCGCGAAGGACGAAGAGGCGAGGCACGCACCGAGGACGGCCGCGGCAGCAAACGAAGGGTTCATGCTGGAGTGAAGAGTGGAGAAGCGAATCACTGGGGCACCTCGATGGAGACGTTCTGGCGCTGGGCCGCGTCGACCTTGCGCGCGGCTTCACGGAACTCGTTGTAGCGCTCCAGCGGAACGCGGTGGGTTCGGAGCTCGAGGCGCTCCTTGACGATCACTGAGGTAAGCGGAATGACAGGGTCTTTCGTGGCGGACGCCGAGACGTCCACGTCAAAGTCGGCAACCGCAAGGCTCACCTCTCGGGTGTAGCCGATGTCCTTGGTGTCGATGGTTACTTTCTCCGGGGTGCGCAACAGACTGTCCAGCGTTACCCCTTCAGGCACCAGGTACACGATCGTGCGCTCGACCGCCCACGGGACGTCCAGCAGCACGTCGGTCGTGCGCTCGCTCTCGGAGGCGAGTCCGGACACCAACCGGTAGGGCGCAAAGCACGTCGGCAGCTCCCAGCCCTCGTCCGTCCTGCGCCCGACCCGCTCAAGCTGTGCGCTCAGGGTGAGCTTCAGCGGCGTCGTGAGGTCCTCATAGTCCGGATGCTCCGCCGTGACGTCGCCGCGGATCGCGCCGAAGCGCCCGGTCATCGTGCCCTCGGCAGCCTCCGCGCGCTGAGTGTCGTCGGTGGAGAAGCGGTACCGGAGCTTCGGATCCCAGCGGCCCTTCGGCTGCTGGACGTAGGTGGCCACGGGAGCGTCTGCGTTCGAAAGATCGATCGTGATGGTCTCGATGGACTCGTTCGCAGCGGCTTCCGGGAAGGCAATACGCATTTCCTCCGCCCCGTCGCTGCGCACCGTGAGGACCCGCGCACCGCGGTCGGAGTCCGGCAGTACCTCAAGCGGGTGCAGCCGCGCCGTTCCGTCCAGGAACATCTCTTCCACGCCTTCCTGCGCGGGGATGTAGGCGATGCAGTGGTTGAAGTGGGCGACGAGCGGCAGCACGTGGTCCTCCTCGTGGCGACGCTGGTCCGACTGGATCAGGACTGGCCACGCCTCGATGCCGACTTCGCTCAGCATCGCGCGCATCAGAATCGCCTTGTCCTTGCAGTCGCCAAAGCGGCGGCTGAAGATCACCGGCGCGCTGTAGGGCTGGTAACCGTGTACGCCGAACTCCCAGGCGTTGTAGCGGATGTCGGTCACGACGAAGTCGTAGATCGCGCGCAGCTTCTCTGCGCGCGTTTCCTTGTCATTCGTGAGCTCTGCGACCTTCGCGCTCATCTCTGGGCTGACGGCGATCTCTTCGCGGATGAGGCTCCACCACCACTGGCCAAAGGTCTCCCAGTCAGCGTAGGTGCTTGCCTGGACGCGCGGGGTCCGCTCGATGGCGGGCGGCTCAAGGGCCTCGGACCGGCGCGGCGTCAGATCGGAGATCGACCAGCGACGCATCAGCGTTCCGTCCTCAAGGGTGCTCTCGACCGTGTCGACCGACGCGTTCGCCAGGTCATTTCCGGTCAGGTGGTAGTAGAGCTTCAGCTCGGGAGACTCGAGGACCGTGATGTCGGCCTCCCGTGTCGCCAGCTGCGGCTCCGGCGCGAAGGCCGCGTCCAGCCCGAAGTAGTTGCCGAAGATCGACGTCTTCAGGTCATCGCGGCGCCACTCCATGTCGACCACGTCGCCGATCTCCAGGGGGGGCAGGTCGATGGTCAGGCGCGAGCCGCGGCCCGTCTGGCCCTCCTCGATGGTCCCGTCCGTATGCAGCACGCGGACGTGCAGTACGCGCAGGTCCTCGTAGCCTGGGTAGGCGCGAAAGCTGCGGCGATCGAGCTGGCGGACGCCTGCTTCGGAAAGCACGCGTTGGACGACGCGGCGATAGCGGCGCGCCTTGCCGTCCGCGCCGACCTCGACGACCTGTCGATTCAGGAGCACTTCACGGGGCGCATCCACGGCCTCGCCCCCGGAGCTGTCTTGAGCGGCGGGGTGGCGCGCGACGATGTCCACGAGCGGTTCGGTGTAGCGCACGTGAAGCGGCACTTCCCCGGCCTCACTGTTCAGCGCCAGTTCGTCAGCGCCCGCCGTTGAGATGAGAAAGTCGAGCAGGCGCTGCTCATCCGCTTTGGATGGGTCGTACTCACAGGCTTGGTCGAGGGCGTCGATCGCGCCGGCTCGGTCCCCGGCAGCGAGCAGAGCTCGGCCTCGCCAGGAGTGCAGCCCTCCGGACTCGGGGCTGAGGGCCAGAGCTTCATCGATCATTGTCAGGGCGCCATCATGCTCGCCGACGGTCAGGAGGCGCCTGGCCGCCCAGAGGCGGTGATCGTTGTCGTAGGGGCGCTCCTCAAGCTCGCTGCGAACCTCTGTGAGGAAGGCGGCGACTTCCAGCCTGCCCGCCATCAGCGTGCTCGTTTCGCGCTGAATGCGCGCGGCCTGGGGATCGCCTGCGTCCACAGCCTGTTGGATCAGCTTGGCGCGGATCGAATCGGACCACGGAAGGTAGCCCGCGAGTCCCAGGGCCTGGCCGGGCCAGCTCTGGAAGGCCGGATCGACGCCCAGGGCGCGAGCGGCCTGCTCGGCCAGCGCGGCCTGCCCATTCATCTGGAGGTAGTGGACCTGGCCCAGTCGCGCCATGACCGAGGTCGGCTCGGCGTCCAGCGACTGCTCCACGAGGGCGAGTGCTCGTTCGACGAGCCCCTGCGAATCCTCGGTGAAGCCCGCGTACCAGTTCATGAGCTGCGCCTTCGGCCCGTGGCGATCGATCGTGGCGTTCAGCACATCGAGCCAGGGGTTGATGTCCTCCTCAACGTCGAGCGCGCCCGCGACGCGGATGGTCTGGAGGGCGATGAGTGCCGAGCTCAGAAGTTCGGGCTCGGCCGCGTAGGCCGCCTTCGCGTCCTGGTAGCCAGGGCGCTCCTTGCGCGGGGTGCCGCATGCGCGGGCGCCGAGGGCGCTGCGCGCGATCACGGACACCGTGTCTCCCTGCTGGGCGAGATACGCATGTGCCCCGGGGGCCGGGACGCCCTGCCCCTTGCGAATGCGGCGACCCGGATCCTTGAGATCCATGGGCTCCACGCCCTCTGGACGAGTTGCCCGCGTGGTGAGGCTCAAGCTCGCGCCGGTTTCGTGATCGACCAGGCGGGCAGCAAACGCCGGCTGGGCGTCCTGCCCGCCGACCTTGACGGTGACTTGGTTCCAGCCCTGCGCGAGGTCGACCTGGATCGCATGCCCATCAGGACCAAAGTCGTGAAGGCCGAGCGCTTCGTACACCGGCTCGCCGTTCCACCAAACGCGTAGCTCTTCGGTCGCGCCGATGAGCAGGGTGGCGCGGCGCGCAGCGTCCGCCTGGATCCAGCTGTGGGCCACTACACACACCTGGCTCGACGGCTCAACGAGCTCGCCGAGGTACAGCACGCCATCCCGCCCAGGGGCGGGCGCGATGCGCCAATCAACGTCACGTACCTTGCCGGCGTAGGGCCCCTCGGAGGGAGCCTTCTCCACGGGAGTCGGGCGATTCATGCCGCGGCCGCGCTCGTTGTCGAACGGCCCGACAAACTCCCAGTCCGTGAGCGGCGCGAGGATGTGAACGTCTTCCCGGAGCCACGCGATGGCTGCGTTGAGTGAAGGCGCGGTCTCGCGGAAGTCGAGGCCTGCGAGCGCAGTCTTCCACACGTAGCTGCGCGGTCCCGTGAGGTGGATGAACGCGAGCTCGGCCTCAAGAACTGCTGCTTCGGCTTCATCGACGGTCTCACCCGCAGACCAGCGCGCCGAGGCATCTCGAAGGCCTTCGACAACGTGTCCGGCCATGGCGGGGCGATCGCCCCGCGCCATGGCCTGCGACACCGCGCCGAAGTGGTTGGCGTCCTCCAGAGCCGCGGTCTGGCCTGCGCTCCGAGTGGCACTCGGGTGGGCGAAGGACGTCCCGGTGAAGAGCGACGTGGACGAGCAAATGGCAGCGCAAAGAAGCGCGGCCTGAAACGTTGGTTTTCCCATGGAAGTCAGACGGTTGGGCGCACCGACGGGCACGCTGACGCGCAGCATAACGGCTCCTATCTGGGTGGGTTCTTCTACCTCCAAGCCTTGAGTGGAGGAGGTTGAACTTACACGTGCAGCGGGGCCTTGGCCGCACGGCGGCGAGTCTGCGCCGGGCAGGGCCCGAAAAGGGCTGATGGTGCCTGGCTCGATCTACCGCGTGTCTCTTACTCTTGGGCCGTCACCGGATTCCCCCGGCTGACGCATTCCAGGAGAGGAATCACATGAAGTCTCGATCCATCGCCTGGTGCGGCGGAGCCATTCTGTCTGCCACGGTCTCGGCAGCATCGGCGCAGTGCGTCGGCTCCACCATCGACATGCACCACCGGCGGATGGGCGTCTACCTCGATTCAGCTTCCCTCGTACAACTCGCTCAGCCTGGGTTCTCTGACGGACGTCGATGATGATCGCGTCGTGGCTCTTAGCGGCG
>JBLIHL010000014.1:0-25935 GCA_047635895.1 Paracoccaceae bacterium
GAACAGCTGCGGGCAACGCGGATTCATCGTCGCCTTCGATCAGCTCACTGCCCAGCGCGGCGCTGGCGTCGAATGCAGGCGCACGCATTGCGTTCGTATCGGACGCCGCCAACCTTGGATCTACGGGAGGGCCCGGCGCGGTCCACCTGAGCGACCTCAGCACCGGCGAGATCATCCGCGTCAACGACGTGCTGATCGGGTGCACCGAACCGTCCATCGATCCGACGGGCCAAGTCGTCGCCTTCGTGACCGCCGAGGCAGACCTCACGCCCCCCACCGGCGTCCTGGACACGAACGGTGTTGCGGACGTCTACTTCATGCGCGTTAGCTCCAGCGGCATGCTGGCCGCCGAGGCGAATTTCCCCCAACGCGCCAGCCGCAGCAACGGCGACCCGGGTGAATCAGAGACCGCGCCTTGCACGGAGCCAGACGTCAGCGTGTCGAACGAAGGCACGGTCCTTGTGGCCTTCACCTCGGGCTCCGAGCTGGACGCCAATGGCATCGAGCCGAGCGGCACACCTGCAGCGACCAACGTCTTCGTCCACGCCTACACCGGTATCCCAGGCAACAGCCCCGAGCGCAGCACGCGCCAGGCCAGTCTTTCGCGAAGCCTCGAGGGCACCCTCCAGTTCCCCGATGGCGCCTCGCGCCACCCTTCGTTCCCCGGCCGCGGTGACCGACTGGTCTTCGAGACCGATGCGACGAACCTCGACTCCGCGTTCACCATGCCGCCCGACCCCGAGTTCGGCGTCTTCACCTCCAAGAGCGGCGACGAGAACAGCGGCCCAGACATCGTGATGACCACCCTCGCGGGCATCGTGGACGGGTCAGCCTCCGCGCGAACCGTTGCGCTCAGCGTAAGCCCGGCAGGTGCTTTCGGCGATGGATCTACCCTGGCACCGGTCGCCTCAGGCTTCGTTTCGGGCGTGGACACGGGCCAAGTCCTCGTCGCCGGACTCACGCTCTCCCGGAACCTTGGCGCCGCGGACAACCACGCGGGGCTCACGCCGCTGGAGCCGACGCCCTGGATGTCGTTCGCGGTGGACACCGCGGCGGCGCCAACGTCACGCTTCGAGCGAACGAGCTCCGTGCTGCGCTCACGGTGTATGCCCTGCCATGCACCGGGCGGTAGCAACGCAGCCCCCTTCAGCCTGGGCGCGGACGACAATGCGCTCTTCACGGCGCTGACGACACTGACTCGCAACTGTCCGACCCCCACGTCCTACGTCGTGCCGAACGACGCGGACGCGAGCCTCATCGTGCAGGTCATGGAAGGGTCGACGTGCTCCCTCGCTCAGATGCCCCAGGGCCTCGCGGCGGTTCCCCAGAGCTTGGTCGACGTCGTCCGCGACTGGATCGATAACGGCGCTCTGCAGAACGACTGACCTCTGGTCAGTGCTTCAGGGGGCCACGACCACGCTGTGTTCGCCGGTTCCCTGGAGCCGCTCGATAAGGCTCGAGCCGAGCGCGCTGATCGGAGTCAGCACGCCGCCTCCCCGGGCCTCGCCCGCCGCCAGCGCCAAGCCGACCTCAACCAAAATGCGGACGGTCGCGGCGTTGCCGGGGTCGCCCTGCATGTCCTGCCTGATCACGAAGGGCACGGCCGCGTCCGTGAAGGCGGTGGTCGTCATCTGGGTAAGGCCGCCTCGGAGGACTTCATCAGAAGGACCCTCCCCGGGCGCCGGTCCGAAGCGGCGCGCCAACTTGCGCCCCACGCCGGTGGAAAGGAGCCCAGCCCCCACTCCGAGCATCACCGTCGCCGTCCACGCCGCTAACCAGCCGCGGCCCTTGGAGACCGACTGGTACTCGTCGTAGCGGAACGACTCGTCCAGGGAGGCTGCCATTTCGAACGGCACAGCCGGCGCCAAGCCGCGGCGCGTCAGCTCGACCATGCGGCGGACGACGCGGCGGTTGATCGCTCCCATGAAGAAAGGCGCAACGTAGCTGCCCTGCGTCTCGTCGAACGCCGGACGCAGCGGGTCGCCCAGAGCGCGACGCTCCGCGCTGGTGGCGGCCGAATCCGGCACGAGGGAGTAGGGATCCGCCAACAGCCGCCGATCCCCGCTTTCGAGGATGCCAATGGCCGACGCAAGCGTTCCGCCGTTCAGTCCGCCCCTGAGGCGATAGACCGTTCGCAGGGACCGCAGGGTCACGCCGCGGCGACCGGCCTCCTGCATCGCGGTGAAAGCAGCGACTTCGGCGGGCACCGAGTCGAAGCCGGACGCCGGCAGGAGCGTCGTCCCCTCGGCTTTAGCCTTGGCGTGATGACGGTCGATCAGCCCACGCATGAACGGGACCTCGCCCGTCAGGTCCGCGTAATGCGTTCGTTCAGCGACACAGGCGTCCACCAGAGGGTCACCGAGCTCAACGAAGGGTCCGGCGGTCGTCAGGACCACGCGCGTCGACCGCGCGAGCGACGCCATGGACGCCGGGTCCCTCACGTCGGCCACGACCACGCCGCAGCCCAGCCTCTCAGCCAGCGGCTCGAGCGCCCCAGGTCGGCGGCCCGCGACCGCCCAGCGCAAACCCGGCGGCGCGACGGCCGCCAAGCGCTCGGCGGCGTGCCCACCCGCGAACCCAGTCGCGCCGAATAGCACGATGTCAAACTCGCGGGTAGCCGGGGACGAAGCGCTCACTCTTCGCGAGTGTCGTCGCCGTCGATCTTGTAGGCACCGATCGCGTAGCCCGCGTCATCGCTGGAACCGGTCAGCTGAAACGTTCCGCGCGTGACGACCGGAACGAACTGGATGTAGCCCGTCCCCTCGCCCTTCATCGGCACGTCGACCCACTCGTCCGCCTCTGGCTGCTGGCCGAAGCAGCAGCTCTTGAGATCGCGCACCAGCATGAAGTGCTTGAGGTGGTTCTTGTTCCACCGCATCGCGATCATGTAACCCGTCAGCGCCACCTTCTTGCCGTGAAGTGAACGGATGCGATCAGGAAACTGAATCTCCGAGCCCGCGTCCTCGTACTCGTCCGGATAGACAAGCGCATCGAGCAGCATTTCCTTATCCACCTCGGTCAGCGAAAGGTCGCTGTAGCTGATGATCCAGTAGCCGTCCTTGTCCTTTTCCCAGTCGTAGGACGCAGGATCCAGCGGATCGGCTCCGGGGGCCAGCACGAAGGGCGCCCGCTTCTGGACGCCGATCTCGAGCGGATTGCCCACGAGTGCGTCGTCGGTCAGCATCGAAGGGTCCAGGCTCTCCGCGAGCCCTTCGATGCCTACCGGCCTGGAAGATGCCGCGTTGAAGCGAGCGTCGTTGGGCTTGATCGCGAGGTCTTCACGCTTCTCGAGCGGTGACACGTCGCCGAAGCTGCGGCCCTGGGGAATGATGTCCCCAGGCGCGCTCGCTGCAGCCACTCCCTTGGGAGAAGCGGAGCTAGCCTCCGACTCGATGCTTCCGCTGCAGGCGATCGACAACGCCAGAATCGCGGCGCCGCCGAGTAGACAGGCTGCGGCCAGACCTCGCGAGGAATCAACCATCGGAGCTCTCGTGGTCTTCGTCGTCGTCATGCTCATGGCCTTCTTCGTCGTGCTCATGGCCTTCTTCGTCGTGGTCATGGTCTGCCTCGTCGTGATCCTCGCCCTCGGCTTCGTCATGAGCGTCGGCGGGATGGAGGAACTCGACGTCCTTGAAGGTCTCGCCCTTGATCGTGATCTCGGAGAGCTTGACCATGAAGTGGTCCAGGCCCTTGAGCGAGTCGCTTTGGCCCGTGAAGAGGGAACTGTCGCCCACGGTCTCGCCCGACTGAAGGGAGACACGCGGCGCAAGAGTGATCGCAAAGCCCTCTTCGGCTCCGTGCGGCGTCACCGTCAGGACCGGAGCCTCGGTCGTACTGCGCTCGGATGTCGTCGCGTGGGCGTCCATCGTGAACAGCTTGACCGCTCCTGTTTCGCCGTCGTGGGTCAGCTCAATGTTGGCGAAGTGATCGCCCAGCGGGACCAGCGTGCCGCCGAAGAGCGCCTCGTGCGTATGGCCCTCTTCCGCGTGCCCGGCCTCGGAGTGCTCCGCTTCGCCACCAGAACAGGCGGCGACGGCGACGATGGTGGCCGCGGCAACACCGAGGCGGAAGGCGTTCTGAAATGGAATCATGGTGATGTCAGCGTGGCAATGGAGCCAGTTGGGATGGACCCAGTTGGGATAAATCCAGTTGGGATGAATTCAGTTGGGGTGAGTTACGAGTCGTCGCGGGCCATTCACTCGCTCAGGCGAGGGTGCGCGCGACGTCGGTGGAGTAGGCCTTGATCGCTGGAAATACACCGGCCAAAGCACCGATGATGACCATACCGACCGGTGTCCAGATCAAGGCGGGGTGGTAGGCAAAAGCCTCCATCACGACCCCCGTCTGGTCTCGGATCACGACGGCCGCGACCGACAGGATGCCCAGGTACACAGCGTACCCCAGAAGGCTGCCGAGGAAGGCGATCGTGGCCGCCTCGAGAACGATGACGGAGAAGACCGTGCCCTTGCGCGCGCCCAGGGCCCGCAGGATCGCGAATTCACGCCTGCGCTCGTTCATCGTGTTGTAGATGCTCGCCAGCAGCCCAAAGGCCGCGACGACGACCACGAGGTAGGCGACGTAGAGCAGGATCGTCGTGATCCAGCCCATCTTGTTGAAGAAGCCGCCCATCACGTCAGCGATAGGCCAGGCGAGGGTCGCCACCTTGCCAGCGGAGACCTCGTTCTTGTGAAACATGCCCGCGGCAATGCCGTGGTACTTGATCATCACGGCCGACACGGACTTCCACTCGTCCGGGATCTCCTTGGCCCCACGCTCGACGACGCGCTTGCCTTCGTCGACGCGATGCCCTTCCATCCGATAGATGCCCTCGATCGGAATCCAGACGACCTGGTCCGCGGGCGTGTTCGTGGTTTCGAGAACACCGGTGACCACGTAGACCTCCTCGTGCTCCTTGCCGGGCTCGAATCGAACGCCGTGCGACGGTCGGAACTCGCTGCCAACGTCCATGCCAAGATCCTTGGCTGCCTTGGCACCGAGGACCGCTTCCATACGGGTGTCGCTGAACCCGCCACCGCGCTGGAACTCGAAGCCGACGCCTTCTTGGTATTCAAAGACGTCGAAGATCTCCGCCGTGGTCCCGACGATCCGGTAGCCGCGCAGGTTGTCCCCGACCGCGTAAGGGATCGCGTAGCGGACGTCAGGCCGCTCTTTGACCTCCTGGTAGATCTCCCACGGGATGTTGCCGGGTGAGGTCTCCAGGTGGTAGACGGTGTTCAACACGAGCTGGAGCGGCGAACCCTTAGCACCCAGCACCGCGTCGTAGCCGATGTCACCGCCGGTGAACGCTACCTTCGACTGCTCGGAGACGGTGAACACGCTCATCACCAGCCCGCTGGCCAGGCCAGCCGCGACGATCGTGATGAACGTCGAGACCGCGTGTTGGCGCAGCGATCGCGCGACGATCATGAGAAGCGAGCTCATGCCTTGGCCTCGCGCGCCATCGCCAGGTTCACGTCACCGAAGTCAATGCTATGGTCGAACGCCTCCAGGACGCGCGGATCGTGGCTGACGCACACGAGCGCCGCGCCGTGCTCGCGGCACAGGCCGCGCAGCATCTCGAGCGCTTCCAGCGCGAAGCGCGGATCCAGGTTGCCCGTCGGCTCATCCGCCAGGACGATCTTGGGGCGGTTCGCGAGCGCGCGCGCAAGGGCCACGCGCTGCTGCTGGCCGATCGACATCTGGCTGGGCCGGTGGTCAAGCCGATCACCCAGGCCGAGCTGCGTGAGGAGCTTCGCCGCGAACTCGCGGTCCGCCCCGGGGCCGAACGCCATGCCAAGCAGCACGTTCTCCAGCGCCGTATACCCACCCAACAGGTGGAAGGTCTGGAAGACGTAGCCGAGGTTCTGCGCGCGCCAGGCGTCACGCTTGGCCTCGCTCATGCGGCTGACCGCCTTGCCCTCGAAGGTCACGTCCCCGGCATCCGGAGTCAGGAGTCCCGCGATGATGTTGAGGAACGTCGTCTTGCCGCATCCGCTGGTGCCGGCAATCGCGACCTCCGACGCCGCTTCTACGTCGAAGCTTGGGACGTCGAGGATCTCTTGGATGTGCCCGTCAGGGCTCTTGTACGACTTCTTGATGCCGCGCAGTTCGAGGAGTGCCATGGGACGAAGAGAATAGCCCGAAGGCGACGCCGCTACAGATGCGCACCCGGTTCCGGGAGTCCATCTTCCACGAGCTTACTCGTCACATACGTGAACGCGTCCTCGATGGAGTCGGTGATGAAGAAGAGATCGATGTCATCCGGGCCGATCGTCCCGAAATCGATCAGGACCTGGAAGTTGATCACCTTCTCCCAGAACTCCTTGCCGAACAGGACGATGGGCAGGGCCTTCTTGATCTTGAGCGTCTGCACGAGCGTCACGACCTCCATGAACTCGTCCAGCGTGCCGAAGCCGCCGGGCATCACGACGATGGCCTTGGCCAGGTACGTGAACCAGAACTTCCGCATGAAGAAGTAGTGGAACTCGAGGCTCAGGCGCGGGGTGATGTAGGGGTTGTCGTTCTGCTCGAACGGCAGGCTGATGTTGAGCCCGACGTTGAGGCCTTTCGCCTCGTGGGCGCCGCGGTTCGCGGCCTCCATGACGCCGGGGCCGCCTCCGGAGCAGATCATGAAGCGCTGCTGCCCCTCGCCGAGGGACTTGGACCACACGGTCAGCTGGCGCGAGAGCTCGCGGGCCGCCTCGTAGTACATCGACATGTGCAGGTCGCGCTCGGCCTTGGCCACGTCGCCGTCTGCCTCCTTGACCTCCTCCAAGCGCTCTTTGGCCACTTCCTCCGAGAGGAGGCGAGCCGACCCGAACACGACGATCGTGTCCTTCACGCCGAGTTCCTCGAAGCGCGACTCGGGCTCCATGTACTCGGAAAGAATGCGGAGGGCACGGGCGTCACGGCTGTGAATCCACGCGAGGTTTTCGTACGCCTTCACGGCGCGATAGCGGCTCTCGGTCATGGCCGAAGTTTACGCGGCCAGCACCCTGGAAGCGTGTCACGCATAGCTGAATCCGCATAGCTGAATCCGCGTACCTGGCCCCCAGCTTCCGGAGGCTGCGTTGCCCCAGCACCCCTGGGGCCGACTGCCACGAGGGGGAGGGAGCCCCTCAGGCGGCGAGACTAGAACCGCTCACGGCTGCGTCCAGGATCGGCTCCGGGCCGATCAGAACAAGGGGCCGGGTTAGAGCACACGTGGATGCACGACGTTCGGCGGACCGCCACGGAAGTCTCGTTCGGTATCTCCCCGGGGCTTTCCTAAGAACGCCGCGGACTTTCCTAGTGTTTCCCCACATGGAGCATGGGCCAGGTGGACGGCATTTCAGGCTTTCTATCTTAGAGCAGCTGGATGGGCTGATCCGCCCCATCAGCGGTCGCCGCCGTAACCCAACGCTTTCATATCAGCCTTCACGTCGTCGCTTGCCTCCATCGTGCGCACGTCGCGGCGCTGCACCAGGATCATGCCCTCAAGCTCGGCGCGCAGCTTCGTCACGACGCGCTCGCGCTCATTCGCCAGGTCCTCGAGTTCGAAGGGGTCGTCGGTCAGGTCATAGAGGGACGCTTCACCTGACTCGTTGACGTGAAGCTTCCAGCGATCAGCGCGCAGCGAGTAGCCGATCTCAGCGGACGCCGACTGCCTTGGCGATGACTGACCGAGGATCCTTGAGTCCGCGTGGACAACGCTGGAATCGAAGCGGTCGATGCCGGTCACCTGCCGCAGGAAGTCCGCCTTCCCCGGGAGGTCGAGCACGTGGAGGAGCGTGGGCGCGAAGTCAACGAGGGAGGCGGGCCACGAAATGCGGCGGGCGGTGACGCCGGGGATTTTCAGCAGCATCGGAACGTGCAGCTGCTCCTCCCAGGTCAGGCCGTGCCCGGGAACCCCGTGCTGGTTGAGTCCTTCGCCGTGATCAGCGAGCACGGCCACGATGGCTGCGTCGAGGAAACCGGCTTCCTCGGCCTTCTTCAGGAGGCGCTGGATCTGAAAGTCCGTGTAGGCGATCTCGCCGTCGTAGCGGTCGATGCCCTCTTCGAGCTCGTTCCAGTGGCCGGTGGGGCGCTGGGCACGCTCGCTGAAGTCGCGCTCTTTGAGGTACGCCCGCATGGGCTCGTCCATCCGGAACTTGATCTCGAACTTGTACGGCGGGTTGTAAGGACCGTGGGGGTCGAAGTAGTGGACCCAAAGGAAGCCCGGACGCTCGGACGTGGCGAGTCGATCGAGTGCGCTGAGCGCCTCGTCGGTGTTGGCCTTGGCGGGTCGCTGCTTCTTGTCCGGTGCCGAATAACCGTCGAAGCCCGCATCGAGTCCAAACTGCGGATCAAGGGGGAACGCGGCAACGACGGCCTCTGTGGCGTAGCCGGAGCGGCGGAAGAATTCCGCGAGCGTGACGAGGTCCTCACGACGCTGGTAGGTACGGCCGTCGGAGATGTTGGCGAGCACGCCGTGCTCGTGCGGAGACACCCCAGTGAACATCGAAGTGTGGCTCGGGAGCGTTGTGGCGATCGGTGCGTAGGCCGCGTCGAAGACGACCGACTCGGCCGCGAGCGCGGCGAGACACGGGCTCGTGGGGCGCGGGTAGCCCTGGAAGTCCAGATGGTCGGCGCGGAGCGTATCGATCGTGATGATCAGGATGTTCGGCTGGTCCGCGACGAGTCCCTCGGGGATCGCGCCGCCAGGAAAGTCCGCCGCAGCGCTCACGTCCTCGCTCGCTCCTTGCGGGGACGACGCGGCCCGTTCAGACGCTCCAGCCTCAGTCCCCAGGTCGGCCTCAGGTGGCGTCGAATCACCACAGCTAACGCCTGCCACCGCCAGCAAGGACGCGCTCGCAAAGATCGACCACGGCGCCTGGGAGAGTCGCCGGGCACGGAACCTCAAGTCAGGCATCGTCCCCTTCTCCATCAAGTTCCCTCTTCTTCTCATCGACCTTGGCTTTGGCCTTTTCGAACAGGTCGTCGAACTTGTTCTCACGGGATTGTTCGAGCGCGAGCGCATCGTCAAAGGCGTCGGTGCCACGTCCCCCACGCTCCGCCACCTTGGCCTGGGCGCGGTCCCACGCAGCGGTGCCGCCCGGCTTACCGAACTCGTCCAGCTCAGATTTCGGCGTGTGCCGAAGCACCGCCCGCGTCCGAACGTCGATCAGAAGCCGTGCGTCGCAGCACGGACAGTCAATTTCAATTTCCTTCATCAGAACTTCATTCGGTCACACGGGCTAAACCGCTTCCCGGGTGCCAGTAGTCCCCACCGCCGGCCTCCCCGAACGCAGTCTTACACAGTGCAAACCGGTCAACCAGCTTCCCCGCTCGTTCATCTTACCGCGTGACCGTCTGACCACCCTGGACTAGTCCAAGGAGCAAGCCGAGCTGCGTTCGACAAGTCCCAGGTTTCGCCAAGACCACTTCGGCTGTTATCTGCCTGCCCAGGCCCCCGTCAGCCCCTTCGCTGCTCCCCCTGAAGGCCTTCCCGGCCCGCTCAAACCATGCGAACCACCACGATTCGAAGCATCCTGAATGATCCGGTGTTCCTCCAGCGTGGCCTCGGCGTCCTGCTCTGGTCGGCCCTGATCCTCGTCCTACTGACGGGATCCGGCGCCTGACGGCGAGCCCCGCCCTGGTGATCTCGAGCCGCTGGATGACGGCGTTCGGGTAGGTGCCCGTATTCCTTGACGTAGCTTCAGCTTGGGGCCTCCGAGGGATTTGAGTTCGAGACTCGGAAAAGTGAGGCGTGATCCGACGTAATGGTGTGGCCGATCCGGCCCCTGCACCACGTTGATCATGCTCATCCCCTTCGCCACGCTGGCCATCCTCGCCAGCTCAACGTCGCCACTGGCGACCCAGCGCCCCGCCGCTACGCTGGCGCCCGTTGAGGCTGGTCTTCGTAGCCACACACCGGATACCACGGTCGCCTGGTTCGAAACCACGGCCCTGGAGCCGCTCCTGAGGGAGGGGTTCGGCCACCCTCTGATCGCGGGCCTGCTTGCCCAGCCGCTCATCGCGCAGGATCTGGAAGCGAAAGGGATCGACCCTGTCGAGGGAGCCGAGGCCGTCGAGACGCTCCTCGGCCAAAGCCCCTTCGAGCTAGTCCATGCGCTTGGCTCAGGTGGCATCGGGCTCGGATTCCTCGACATGACGCCCGGAAAGGAAGCGCCGTTCCTGATGCTTCGCGGACTGGACCTCGACGTGATGGAGGAGGCGCTCGACGAACTCGAGGTCGTTCTCTCGGGCCTTGGTGCCATCGAATCCATGGAGACGTCCCTGCTCGGCCGCACGGTGGAACGGGCATGGAGGTCCGCGCAGCTTCCCCTTGTCGCGGCATGGACGGCGGATGGAACGCTCGTAGTCGCCAAGGACGCGAAAGACGTCCGGACCTGCTGCTCTGCATCAGGCGGTTCAGCATCGATCGCGGCGGCCTTCCGCGGGATGCGTACCTCTTCGAAGGGAACGCTGGGATGGCTCGACCTCGATGCGCTCGAAGAGCAGGTCGGACTCAAGGACCTGCGTGCCATGGCTTCAGAGCCGGGCGTGCACTTCGTTCTCGGACCGGCGATTACGTACCTCGGCCGGGCGAGCACGCTCGCGATGGAGCTCGTGGTCTCAAACCGCGCCCTGCAGCTGCGGCTACACGGGATGGCCGTCGAAGCAGGGCAAGGTGCAGGCTCCTTCCCGGAGCGTTCCCGACGCCCAGCAGAGTCGCGCGATAGGGCCGAGATCATCGCCCACGGATTCCTCCACCGCGACCTCGACTTCCTGCTGAAGCACCGCGTCGACCTGTTTCCGCCGCGTGCTCAGCCAGGGATCGCCGAGGGCCTCGCCAACTTCGCCCTCCTGGTGGGCGGCCCGGACGCGCTTGATGAGCTCACCGCCAGCCTTCACCCGACGCTCCAGCTCGAAGCAAGCCAGATTCAATTCGCCGAGGATGCCCTGCCCGACGTCGCGCTTCCGTCCATGTCTATCCATGTGGGACTGGAGCACCCCGAGATCAACGGCGCGCGACTGATCAGCGCGTTCCAGTCCGCGGTTTCGCTCACGAACGTCCAACGCGCGATGAACGGCGAAGAGGGCCTGGCCCTCGGCCTCGACTCCGTGGACGGCGTCACCCTGACCAAGGCCACGTGGCGAACGCCGCCCGCCGGTGCCAGCGTCGACGTGAGCCACAACCTTGAGCCCGCCTGTGCACTCGTCGCGGACCGCTTCCTGATCGGCACCCACCGCGGCCCGGTGACGGCGTTGGTTCGGCGCTTCGCTGCCCAAGAGGCGCTGAAGGAGACCCTGAAGGAGACCCAAGAAGGGGCGTGGCCGGGCGGGGCTCAGCCCCCAAGCGGTCCATGGATCCCCATCGACCATCTCCTGGTGGAGGCTCGCCCGCTCTGCGACCTCCTGGAGGAGCAGCGGGATCTCATCGTGATGAAAGCCGTCCTCGAGGACGGAAAGACCCAGGAACGCGCGGAGGCAGAGGCCGATACTCTGCTGAAGCTCACGCGCCGGGTCACGCGAATCGATTACCGCTCCGACTGGACACCTGAGTCAGAGACCGCGCGCGCGATCCGAGCAGTGCTGGTGCTTCAACTCCAGCCTGAATAGCCATGCCACATCGCCATCCCACGCCCCGCACGAATTCACATGCGGAATGGGACCGCCCGGCGGCCGCCCATGTCCTTCGCCGCGTGGGATTCAGCGGGAACAAAGACGCGGTGACGCGCGCCGTCGAGCGTGGCTTCGAGGCCACGCTGGAGGAGCTCGAAGGGCGCCGCGGTCACGCGACCAGTTTGGTGGGCCCGACCGTCGAGAAGCTGGTTTCCCTCGGCAAACTCGTCCCGCTTCAGTCGCGGTGGATGTCGCTGATCCTCGGCGACGGCGCGCCGCTCGTCGAACGCATCACGCTGATGTGGCACGGACACTTCGCGACGTCCAACGCCAAGCTCGGCGACGTTCGCCTCATGCACGAGCAGAACGAGCTATTCCGCTCCAAGGGGCTCGGCGACTTCCGCGCGCTGTTCCACGCCGTCGCCAAGGACCCTGCGATGCTCGTCTGGCTCGATGGCAACCAAAACCGCGTCGGCGCCCCCAACGAGAACTTTGCGCGCGAGGTCATGGAGCTCTTTGGACTCGGCATCGATGGCGGCTATACGGAGAAAGACATCCAGGAAGCGGCGCGCGCGTTCAGCGGCTGGTCGGTCGTTTCACGCCGCTTCAGGTTCCGCAAGGAGCACCACGACAAGGGCGAGAAAACGCTCTTCGGACGCGGCGGCGTGTTCTCTGGAGAGGACGCGATCGACCGGGTGCTGCAGCACCCCGCGTGCCCGCGCTGGATCGCCTGGCGACTCCTTGACACCTTCGTCATGCCCGATGCGGACGAGGCGCTGATCTCGCGCGTCGCCGCAATCCTCCTTGAGCAGGAGTGGCACATCGGCCGCACGCTCGGCGTCCTCTTTCGCGACCCAGTGTTCCTGTCCACGGAGGCACGCCGCGCCCGCATCGCAGGACCCGTCGAGCTGATCGCCGGACTTCTACTCTCGACCGACTCCCAGATCCCTCCCGTCGACGCGGTTCGCGCTGCGGGCGTCATGGGCCAGACGCTATTCATGCCGCCGACGGTCAAGGGCTGGGACGGCGGACGCGCCTGGATCGACCCGGGCACCTGGCTGGCTCGGCACAACTGGCTCACCGACTTCGCGCTCGCCAAAGGTCTCGACGGCGGGACCGCGTTTGGCGACGTCAAGCGAAAGGAGGCCGTGGACGCCGTTTGTCGCGTACTGCTGCCTGAAGGCGTAGACGACGCGATGCGCTCTGAGCTCGAGACCGCCGCGCGGTCCGCCCACTCCGATGGGCACGCGCTGCATAAAGTGGCCGCCCTCGTCATCACCTCACCTGAGTATCACCTGGTATGAGTTCGACATCCTTCCCAAGGCGATCGTTCATCCTGGGCGGCGTGAGGCTCTCCGCCATCGGCGCGGCGGCCAGCACCCTACCGCCCGGTGCGTTCGCGCGCGCCTGTCTCGCTGGCGACGGCACTAGCGCTGACTCCAGTGAAGACGATCGCATCCTGGTCGTCGTGCAGCTAACGGGCGGCAACGACGGGCTCAACACGGTGATCCCCCACGCCCAGGACGCGTACTATCGCGCTCGCCCAACGCTGGCCCAGAAGCCGAGCGCGGTGCACCAGCTCGATGACCACATCGGGCTGCACCCGGGGCTCGGCGGACTGGCCAACCTGTACCGTGACGGCGAGATGGCGATCGTGCACGGCGTTGGTCATCCCAACGCGGACCGTTCGCACTTCCGTTCGATGGAGATCTGGCACACGGCCGAGCCGTTCAAGCCGGTGGGCCGCGTCGGCTGGCTCGGCAACATGGCGGACCAGCTGCTCGCTAGCGCACCCGGGACGCTTCCCGCACTCTCTGTGGGCGGCCGATCGAGCGTGCTCTCTATGCGCGGAGCCACCGCCACCCCGCCGAACGTCCCGGACGACCGTGGGTTCCGGTTGGCGCGCACTTCCCAGCAGATCGCGAAGGAGCGTGCTCAGCTGATCTCTGCCGACCGCGACGGCAAGGGTCGCCAGAAGGGCCGCCAGAAGGGTCAGCAGCGCGACCAGCTCGCCTTCCTGCGCATGACGGCCCGGACCGCCTACGACGCGGCCGAGCGCATGTCTAAGATCACCCGCAGCGACGCCGATTCCGCCTACCCGGGCACGCCCCTCGGCAAGGAGCTGCGGCTCGTCGGCCAGCTCATCCGCGGCGGCTTCGGCACGCGGATCTACCACGTGTCGCTCGGTGGCTTTGACACGCATGCGAGCCAAGCGTCGGTGCACGGCGCTCGCATGGAGCAGCTAAATGGGGCGCTCACGGCGTTCCAGCGGGACCTGATGGACGCCGGGCAATCGAAGAAGGTCACGACCTTCGTCTTCTCGGAATTCGGGCGGCGGGTCGAGGAAAACGGCTCGCGGGGCACGGACCACGGCCGGGGCAACCCGGTGCTCCTCTTGGGCGGCAGCCTCCAGGCGGGCCAGCACGGCACCCGCCCGGACCTCACCGATCTCGTCCAGGGGGACATCCCCTCGACAACGGACTTCCGGGGCCTATACCGCCAGCTCGAGGCAAATTGGATGGGACTCAGGCCGTTCGCCGCGGAAAAGGTCGACGCGCCGAAGATCGTGTGAGCAAAATAGGGAGCCTCCTGGGACTTCCTAGGAGCAGCGGGGTGGAGCCCGAGCCGTCTCGGGTCTAATCCATGCTCTCCCAGTTCCGTATCAGCCCCCGATCCCCTCCATGACTACCTCAGAAGACGTCTACGACCAGCTCCGTCAGGTCTTTGACCCCGAGATCCCCGTCAACATCGTCGACCTCGGCCTCATCTACGACGTCAAAGTGGAGGAGCCCAAGGTCAAAATCACCATGACCCTGACCTCCCAGTCCTGCCCTGAGGCACGGACGATCCCCGACGTGATGAAGCGCCGCTGCAACACGCTCGAGGGCATCGATGACACGGACATCGAGATCATCTTCGAGCCGGCATGGTCGCCGCAGCTCATCTCCACCGAGGGCCGCAAGGCGCTCGGCATGGACGACGAAGACGAGTGAGAGACACCGCGGCCGGGGCGCTCCGTCCCTGGTCCACTCTCTGAACGAAAGTAGGAAGCGCGCGTCGCCCGACCAGGGTGACGCGCGCTTTCTTCTTATCGCTCCGACCGAACCCGCTGGTCGATCGGCTGGCCGGGATGTCGGGTTCAGTACCGCTGGGTTCAGGCCCGCTGGGTTTAGGGCCGATGAATCAGGAGCGAGCAGCAGCTCAGCGCGCCCTCCGCCTTGGCGAGCTCATCCGCCGGCACCTCGACCACGTTGAGCCCGGCCGCGAGGAGTCGCTCCCCCGTCTTCGGGTAGGCCGACCCGTGCAGCACCGTCCCGGGCTCGTCCGCCATCGGAAGCGCGACGAGGTTGGCGGCCATCGGCTCCGACGGATCCACTTCAATGCACTCGATGCCGCGCAGCAGCGTCGTGTCGATCATGTCCGGGTTCACGAGCGCACGCCGCTCGTCAATCGCCGTCGCGGCAGATTTCAGGTGCAGACAGCCCTTCACCTCGATACCCGTGACCGTGTACCCGAACGGGTCAAGGATCACACGGAGCTGGTCCACCCCGTCCGCGTTGCTACGCGTGGAGAGCCCCACGTACACATCACGGCCCAGGACAAGCACGTCGCCCCCATCCATCGTTCCTGGCTCCGCGAGGCTCGACAGCGTCCGGTACTCCGACAGAGCCTCCGCAATCGCCTCCAATTCACCGCGTCTGGAAGCCGCGCCGGGCCGCGTCATCACGGCGACCTCGTCGAACACGATGGCGGCGTCCTCCACAAAGACGCAGTCGGGATGATCCGGTGAAGCGGGCAACCTCCTGACGGCGTAGCCAGCCCCACGGAGGGCCGCCTCGTAGATCCCGTGCTGGGTACGAGCTCGCTCGACGTCCATGGAGACGCGGTCCTGGTGAGTCAATTCACAGCGGGCGAGGGCGTCGCTGATGCCACGGGTGATCGCAATCATTGGTGTAAGGTATCAGACATGAATCGCTCCATCCTCGTCGCCGCTCTGGGAACCCTGCCCTTCGTCATGGGTGGGGCGGACTCCGCATCCACGGCGACCGTACGAGCCGATCTGGCCAGAACCGATCACGTTGTAGAGGTGAACGGCGGCGCGATTCATGCCTGGGAGGTCACGCAGCAGCTGGCGGAGGATTCGAAGGACGCAGCTTCACCGGTGGTCGTCTTCCTGCACGGCGGGACATGGTCGGGCAGGCCCAACTTCGACCTGCGCTTCGAGGACTACTCCACCATGGAGCACTTCGCGCGCCGGGGGTGGGACACCTTCGCCGTCGACGCGCGGGGCTACGGCAGGTCCTCCCAGCCCCATGGTGAGAACTGGGCCGAGGCTGCGGACGTCGTGAAGGACCTGCGCGCCGTGGTCGAGCACATCATCGAGCAGCGACCCGTCGAGCGAGTCCATCTGATCGGCTGGAGCTGGGGCTCCCAGGTGGCCGCGCTCTTCGCCCAGACCCACCCGGAGCTCACCGCCCGCGTCGTTCTCTACGGGACGCGGTGGCAGGCCTACGGGGGCGCTCCAGCCGCCCCCACCGAACGTTTTCGGACCAGCACAATCGAGGACGCAAAATCCGACTTCATCGAAGGCTGCTTCGATCCGAAGCTCGTCGACGTCTATTCGAAGGCAGCCATCGCGGCTGACCCCGAATCGCCGAACGGCGTCTACCGCGACTACTACGAGAACCTACCGATCATCGAGCCCAAGAAGCTCAGCACGCCCACGCTCATCATCGCCGGCGAGCATGAGGCGACCCACTCCATGGAGGACATCGCGGCGCTCTTCCAGGCGATTAGCACCCAGGACAAGCAGCTCGCTGTCATCCCGGGCGGCGGGCATGCTGTCCACCTGGAGAATGGACGGCATCGCTGGCGTGCCACCGTTCTTGCGTTCCTGGGACAGGCTTCCGGAGACTGATCGGCCTCGGGCGGTCCTGCGGAACGATCAAGGCTCCGAAGCCCTCCGGCACAGGACTGGCGAATCGTCAGCCTCCGGTGACCTCGTCGGGTCCCCACGTCCTCGGTATGGAGCAGCCGCCCCTCGCCCGTCGTATCCGGTCGGCTCCAGACTTCGATCGAGTAGCGCTGGCTCGGATCCAGCTTCACGTTGCCGAGTGGGATGAGTGCTGGCCACTGCGCTGCTTTCTCGGTCACGGTGGCCGTCGCGACGGCTACTTTCCGCGATCGGCGCTCGAGCTCGTCGGCAGGTCTGCGACGGTCAGTCCCTAACGGTCATTACCAAGGACTCGATTCGAGCGCGGTGACGAGTCTGGGCGCGTGCTTCCTCGCTTCCCCCTACGCCGGCGGCGCCTCACGGCGCGAAGACGACGCTGATCGCGTTTGTGAAGTTGGACGCCGCGCCGTCGCGGTACCAGAACTGAAAGTTGAGGTGGGTCGATCCGCTCAATCCGAGCGGGACGGGCGCCAGCGAACGATCGAGAACGAATGAGGCCGCGCCCGTCGGGTCCGACTGCAACACCTGACCAGCCAGCCGGTAGATCGGATTGTTGACGCAGACGTAGCCGCTGGAGATCGGAGCTCGGCCCTGGGTCGCGGACGCAATGAGGTAGCCGAACGTGCCCACGGGCAGGTCCGTCATGGAGATGGTGAGCGCTTCGTCCACCAGGTAGAAGCTCCCGCTCAAGGAGAGGTTCCCACTCAAGCCGACCGAGTTTGTGCGCCCTGGGCAGTAACGGTACTGGAAGCTCCGGCAGTAGAGCCGCTCGATCTCGCCGCGCGTAAGGGCGCGATCGCGCAGATCGAAGCCTGAAAGGTCGCCAAGCCCGCCAGAGGCAGCGAATGGACGATCGCCGGCCCCTCCGTCTCCGCCCAGCACGCCAGAGCGGCCCCACAGCGCGGCCGTCTCTGTCGCGCCCCAGCCCGCGGGAGTGCCGAGCGAGGTGCGATCCACCTCGATGCCCTGGACGTAGAGAATGAGTTCCCCCTGCTCATCATGGGTGACAGCTATGTGCATGGCCTGCGTCTCCCACGCGCCAGGCATGTCAGCCGTCAACGCCGCGCTCACCGGCGACTGCGACCCACCAATGCGCACGCGCACGTCGTCGAAGCGGCCAGCCGCGACGTCGTCACCCAACAGCCCTCCGTCCCCGATCGTGATCGAAAAGCCCTCTTGTCCGTCGCCGACGTCCAGGAGCACGATCGCTTCGGAGGGCGTGGAAAGGCTGCGGGACCATACGCCCACCGTGAACGGGATCTCCGTCGCTGGCCCCAGAACGCTGCGCTCCAAGCGCACGATGTTTCCGGGCGTCGACTGACGAAGCGACACGGAGGACACGTTGCCGGGAGCGGGCCCGACCCTTGCCACTTGCTCAAGATCAGCCGTGGGGTCCTGATCCACCACGGTCCACTCGCGACCAGGGTAGGCGACCTCGCTCCATGCGCTACCGTCACCGAGAACCGTCGGGGCGCCGAGTCCGGTGTCCACGCGCCAGTCAGACCGTATGTAGGTACGCGGTCCCGCTGGCCTTGAATCGCCCGCCAGGCTAGCCGCGAAGCCGTCTATGAGGCCCTGGAGCACAAGCACAATGCTCGGGTTCGCCGCGGCCACGTCGGTCGTCTCCGCGATGTCCGCCACCAGGTCAAAGAGCTCCCCCTGGTGAAGCTTCCAGCGGTCGAGCCGGACGCCGCGAACCACACCGTAAGTCGCGTAGTAGAAGGGCCTCCCCACCGAGTTCGCCTGCTGGCGTAGCACCGGAAGCATGTCCTCCCCGTCGAGCGTCACCGGCGGAGTTGGCGCCCCCGCAAGCGCTGCCAACGTCGGCATGAAGTCCAGGTCCGCCAACGGTTCATCGATGACTGTGTCGGCAGGTAGCACGCCGGTCCATCTGGCGACAAACGGTACTCGCACGCCGCCCTCAAACGTCGAGCCCTTGGATCCGCGCAGGTTCCCGGTCGCCCCCGCCTGATACGCACCCTGTGAGAGCGCAGGTCCGTTGTCCGAGAGGAACACGATGAGCGTGTTGTCACTCACTCCGAGTGCGTCCACCAGGTCAATGAGGCTGCCCACGCTGGCGTCCATTTCTTCCACCGCGTCGCCATACTCTCGCCCATCCGCGCTGATGCCCTCGAACGCGGGGCTGGCAACGGCAGGCCAGTGGGGAACGTTGTAGGACAGGAGGCAGAAGAAGGGCTGCTCCGCTGACACCGACTGCTGCACGAAGCTAGCGGCGCGCGTCGTCAGCCGCTGGGTGTCGAAGCGCGCATCTGGGTTCCACTCCCAGTCCGGCAAGGCAGAGTCGATATAGGCGCTCGGACTCGCCGCGTAGCCCCATGGGTTGGCGAGCACGTCCTGAAAACCCTGGGCAGCGGGCAGCTGGGACGGCGAATCACCCACGTGCCACTTCCCATAGAAACCGGTCGCATAACCCACCGAGGCCAAGACCTCGGCGATCGTCACCTCTGCGCCGTTCAGGCCGAACTCGCCCCATTGCGAAAGGGCCCGCGGAATGCCGACGCGCTCTGGGTGGCTACCGGTGAGGATGGCCGCGCGCGTCGGAGAGCAAGTGGGCTGCGCGTAGAACGACGTCAGCCTCACCCCGGACGCAGCCATCGCATCGATGCGGGGCGTAGCGATCAGCGGAGCGCCGTAGCAGCCAAGATCTGCGTAGCCAAGATCGTCTGCCATGAGCAGGAGGATGTTCGGTGGAACCGCCTCCTGGAGGGCGCCCTTCGCAGGGCTTGAGACACAGAAAAGCGCGACGACTGCGACAGTCGGCGCGAGGATGGATGGTGTCATGGCAAGGCAGGGTGGAATGGCGACCAAGGCCGCGCAGCTGGGACCCGTCCGTCGACGCGTCCTCTTGGCCGCCAGATCGAGTTTTCCTGTGGCGATACAGAGCGAGAGCGGGGCGATACGGAGCGAGACCGTACCAGGGAAGATTGTGCCACATTCTCCCGCTCCTATCCGATGCCCAGACGGGGTAGCATCGCCGCGTGCTTTCATACGGGACTTATCTGACCGTGGCCAAGACCGCCGCCATCAAGCCCTCGCTAATGCCTCTCGTGTGGGCCTGCCTGGCCGCCTGGCTGCTGCCGGGCTGCTTCACGCCCCCGGTGGTGGGAAAGGCCCACACGGAGGGCTGGGCGCTCGAGTCTAGCGTCTACCCCGGGGATGCACGGCGGGTCGAGATCGACCGAGCCACGGGAAGCGGTCAGCCTGCGCCCACACTGCGCGGGCTGTTCATCCCCTCGGATACGGGCGCCCCGATCGTGGTGCACTTCGCTGAGTCCGCTGGATCGGTGACATCGAGCATGCATAGCCGCCTGCAATACCACGCGCTGGCCGAGCTTGGGTTTGCCTCGCTCGTGGTCGACTACCGCGGGGTCGGTCTGTCCGACGGGGAACCATCGCCCCGGGAGCTCGGGGAGGATGCGCTCGCGATCTGGAACCATGCGATGAGCCTTGTGGGCGGTAACGCTGAATGCCTCATCCTCCGCGGAGCCTCCCTTGGAACCATCGCAGCTTCGTCGCTCCTGGCACGGGGTCTCAAGCCGGCGGCATGCATCGCGTTTGCGCCCGTTCGGCCACAGACGGTAGCGGTGCGCTTCGGCTACGCGATGTACTGGAACGCGTTCGTATGGCTAGCCTCGCCGCTCCTGCGAACGTTCTCCCATGCCGATCCGCTGGAGTGGCTCTCGCAGCCCGGCGTGCCGAGACTGGTGGTGGCCAGCGCTCAGGACGAGCTCCTCGGTAAGCGTGACTTTGAGCGCCTGAAGAGCGGCGTTGAGACTTCAGGCGGGGTCGTCACGGTGCCGGAGAAACTCTGGACCATGGTCATGAACGACGACCCTGTGATGAAGGCGCTCGCCAAGCACGTCGCCTTGACCCATCATTCCTACTTCGTCAAGGCCGTCGAGGAAGATTTCCTTCAGGGTGTCTTTCCGTCGGTCCCCAACATAGCCGAGCGGCTGGAGCGTGTCCGTCGACTCGGACCCTCGGGTGCCGTCGCGACCGTTTGGGCCAGCGAGGAGCAGCGCGAGCGGCTGAAGCAACCACTCGCACGACACCGCAACCTCCCGCCGAACCTGGCCCTGGCCGCCGCCTTTCAGCTGCGAGACGATGAGATTTTGGCATTTGACGACTGGTTCCTGAAGTCGTTTCAGCGCGGCGTCTACGAGTCGTTCCGAGACCGCTCGTTCAGCAAGCTGATCACACTGATGGACCTAGACGATCCCAGCGGCCGCCTTCCTGTCGCTCTCATCACGCAGGCGCGCGCCGTCCTCAACGAAGACCTGAACGCCGGGGGTGCCCCGCGCTGGAGGCGACGACGCGTCGACGCGTTGCTCCACGCGTTCTTTGGTGAAGTCGTCGCGGGCCAGGTCTTCGCGGAGAACGGAACTCAGCTGGAGGAGAACGAAAGCTGGCGCTTCGGTGTGCGGCAGGACGACCAGATCCCCTATGCGGAGCGCAGCGGGAGCGGCACTCAATCGGGACCGATGTTTCTCCATCAGCTACAGGACACCTACGAGGCCGACGCCGACGGCCGAGATCCGGCGGAGGCGCGACGGCGACTTCGCAGGTGCTTCCTGAAGGCCGCAGGTTTGGAGTGATCCAAACGGGTGACCGGCGAACGTATCAGTCTGCGGCCATCTCTCCAAAGGTCAGATCAGCCGGCAGGGTGCCATCGGCGATCCATGACTCAAACGTCGTGCGCACGAACTGCAGCACATGGTCGTAGGCAGACTCATCGACCGGCACCTCGTAGGACGCCACGCCACCAGAGTCCGCTCCGATCGTGAGCCTGAACGGCTTCTCGGAACTCAGCTTCCTGGCGAGGTGGTACCCAGGGCGCACCTCATAGTCGATCGAGATCTGAACCGCGTACTCCCCCGCAGCTGGGACCCGAAGTCTCGCCGTACCATCCTTCCGTACGACGGCTTTGGACGGGCTCCGATTCTCGAGCGATCGCCGAATCTGGCGCGGCAGGCCGGCGTCCAGGTTCAGGGCTAACAGCTCAACCTTCAGCTCCCCCGGCGTCTCAGCGAGCGCTGCGCTGCTGACGATTCGAAGATCGACATCGAATCCGCGCTGGAGCACGATTTCGTCAGGTGCTTCCAGTGGATCAATCACGACGGGGAAGTAGCCTTTGGCTTCAACCATGAGTCGTGCGCCGACCCGCGTGCCGTAGACGATTTGGCGACCTCGCCGAACGGTTCCGAGCCTCTCCGGGAACCCGTAGGCATCGTCCCCCTTTTGAACCATGGGTGACATCATCGAGAGCGTTGCCTTCAGCACGCGGCCCTCGGCGTTGACGACGCGGGAGTCAAAGAGCGTCAGCAGGCCGCGCAGGTCGAGCGGTGGGACCTGCGTCTCCCCGGCGCCGGCCTCGACATCGACGAGGACCGCATCATCGTGGTCCTCTCCGATGCCGGCGCGCACGGAGTAGAGGCCAGGCCTGAGCCCGTCCAAGCGGAAACGACCGTCGGCATCGAGCTCGGCGTTCGCCCAGCCCATGACGTCGACACCGCCCGGCCTCTCGCCGGTGGCAAGCGGCCAGGCATGGACCTGAATGCCGCTCGCCGGAACGCCCGCGTCGAGCAGGATCGAGCCCAAGAGCACAGAGCCCGGCTGGACCTCGAGCAGCACTTGTCCCGACTCGTCCCGTGGAAGGACATCGAACGGCATCGGATCGTGGTAGTGGTTTCCGGAGAGTTGCACCCACAGGGCGGCGTCGGGCCCGCGATCGAAGTCCTCGATTTCGAAGCGCCCGTCTTCGCCCGTGGCGCGGGAGGGTTCCCCGCTGAGGCGCGTGACCCGCTGTGTCTCCGGTTCTATCGCTGCCCAGAAGACGTGCACATTCGGCACTCCCACACCAAGAGGCGTGATGACCCTGCCAGTGACGATCTCGATGACCGGCGCGGGCTCGGGCAGCGCGATATCGCCGAGATCAACGCCGGCCTTGGCGGAGCCCGCCTGCGCGAGCGCGTCCGACATGCGATCCGCGGACAGGCTCATGAGTCGGTAGGGCGCTAAGGGCTCGCTCAGCTGGAACTCGGCACCGGCGTAGGGCGGCTGATCCAGGCGAATCCTCCACTCAAAGCGGCCTTCATCGTCCGTCACAAGCCCGTCCGGAATCCACAGGCCTGGGAGGAACGCCACGTTCAGTCGCAGACCGGGGATGCCTGTGCCTCGATGGTCCACGACGCGTCCAAAGACCCGGCTACTCTCCGCCCATGGGTCCAGCGTGATGGTCGACTCGTTGGAGGCCCCCAGCGTCCCGCGCCCGACCATGATGAACGGCAATCCGGGGCCCCTGGGCCAGAGTGCGGCGACGAGCTCGACTCCGGCGCCCACGGGCGTGAATCGACGGCGCCCCTCCTCGAGAACATCGCCTCGCGCGAACTGGAACCCAGTGTTGAATGCCATCGGCTCCGTGAGGGGAAAGAGCTGAACCACGGATCCGTCACCGAAGGAGTGGGTGGCACGGTTCCCCAAGTCTGCGCTGATCTGCGCCTGAAGCTCGACGGTCACCGCGCCCGTTTCCAGAAGCTCTAGCGTGATGGGCTTGGAGGGCCAGCGATCCAGAAAAACCTCCTCTCTCACCGCCGCCTGAAGGGGCGCATCCACGGCGATGAACCACCGTGCGGGCGGCCCCTCGCCTCCTTGGTCATCTGCTAGAAAGCCATGTTCAGCGAGTAGGAAAATCGAGGCGACGGTGTCGTCCTCCGTGGCGCGAGTCCGCGCCCGGGACATCGTCATCGCCATCGTCGTTCCTCCCTCGCTCAGCTCAAGCAGGAGGCGGACTCCGACCCCCTCCAGCGCATCGCCGCTGCCGTCGACCACGTGAACGTCGATCCGACGATCCGGTGCCAGATAGACCGTCAAGTCCGTCGTTTGCTGAGTCAGATAGCCCTGCCCATGGAGGCCCCCTTTTCGCACCGTTGCGATGCTCCCCATCGCCGGAACGGGCACCATGACGTGGCCCTCGCCATCTGTCACGTAGTGTCGGCCATGGCGCTGGGCCATGTCGCGGGACGCGGCTGGCCAGTCCTCCACCGCGAACGACTTGGAGCCGGGCCGCATCTCATTCCAACTGCGGCGACTCGACATGACCCAGATCGCCGCCCCAGCGACCGGCTGCCCTGAAGCCATCTCAAGCACGCGCAATGTCTGCATGGGTGCACCGTCCAGATCGTCCGCCGCCTTCGGGACAACGTCCGGCTCCGATGCCGTCATGCTCTCCAAGGATCGGCTCGATGAGGGCTCCTGCAGACTCAGAACTTCCTGCGGAGCGCCTGGCTCTTCGGCATCGAGCTCAGGCGTCACGCCTTCCACGGCGGCGAGTTCCACCGTGCCAACCGAACCGTCAGACCCCTGTCCCATGGAGAAGAGCTTCCAGCCCAGCGGAACGAGAAATGCCACAAGGGCCACAACGAGGAGAGTCTTCTTCATGAGGAATGCACCGGCGGTGATCGCGGCCTTGGGGGCCGCGGGGCCGGAGGCGAGTGGGATGGAGGGAACGAGGGGAATAAGCGCTGCAATCCACCGTGTCTCATCTCCGCCGTGGCGGTGCTTGAGGCTCGCTCTCAGGCGCTTGAGGCCCCGCGCCAGACGGCTGTTGACCGTCGCGACGGGCACTCCATCACGCCGAGCAATGGCTAGCGGAGCCATGCCATCGACGTAGCGCGCCATGAGTGCGCCTCGGAACGGCTCCTCTACCGTGAGGAGCGCGTTGATGAGGATCTCCTGGGCCTCCAGCCGCTCGGCCGTCTCGACGGTCGATGGCAGTGCCTCCCGTGGGGAGGCGGCCTCTTCCCGCCGCCGGCGACTCGCACGATCGCGACGCGTATTGGCCGAAAGGTGCCGGATGGTCCCCGCGAGCCAAGCCCGCGGTGACTTCACCTCGGCGCGTGTCTCCAGGGACGCCACCAAGGCATCCTGGACCACGTCCTCAGCCAGGTGGGCATCGCCAACGAGCCCAAGGGCAAGCCGGCGGGCCCAGATCTGAACGTCGCCGAGTTCGCTGAGCATTTCATGTGGAGGAGGGAGGTCTTTCATGGTGAATGCCCGAAGTGGGCGCCACCCCCACATCCGACCCCGACTTTCCTACAAATTCCCGAGGACGAGCGTCGCCTCTACCCAGAGGCTTGCCGCTTCGGATCGGTCCGCCGACGGCATCACGGAAGTGCCGGCATGGTCCGCGCTGGAGGCCAGAACCAGAACCAGACCCAGCGCAAGGCAGGTACGTCGACAGGGTCTCGGCATGGGAGCGAGCATCAGGCGTCCCATGACGGCTTTAACCGAGTTGCCGCATCGAAGGCGCGTTCAATACACCTGGCGAGCGAGGTGCGAGGGCTGCTTCGCTGCCACAGTTCGAAGCCGGCCATCAGACTCTCCATGGCGACACGCGCGGTCATCTCCGCGTCGAGATCCCGACACTTCGATCGATAGACCAGCCCGAGAGCCTCCTGAATTTCGATGCGTGCCGCCACGAGGTCACCGGCCATCGCGGCGTAGAGCTGCGGCGTCTGGTCGATCAACGCACCGCGTCGACGAAGGTGAAGAAACTCGTCTGGCTCAAGGCCCGAGTAGGCCTCGAGAAAGGAGCTCCGCAGGGCTTCCAGTGGTGCGCAGGTGCCCAGGTGCTTCTTGAGTGCGCTCTCAATAGCCGCGTCCGCCTCATCCCAAAGCACGAGCCGCTCCTTGGTCTTGAAGTGGCGATAGATCGTGCTGGGCGAGACTTCGGAGACGCGACCCACCTCTTCCACAGCCACAGGCTCGAAGCCATGGAGCTCGAACAGGTCCAGGGCAGCACGCTGGACCGAACGCATCATGAGGAGTCGTTTGCGGATTCGGAGAGACATAGGGAAAGGATCGTAAGCGATTCCCTTGCGCATCACTCTCAAATTTGATAGTCACTATCAAATGACTGTCACTCTCAATCAGTCTTCGTCCCCTCGGATCGAAGGACTCGACCTCGCGCGGGCCATCGCGCTCCTGGGGATGATCGTCGTGCACTTCGACCTGGTGGTAGCGGGTGGAGGCACCTCCCCAGAGTGGCTGGCGACGCTTACGGGCGCGCTACAGGGGCGAGCCGCCGCGACCTTTGTCGTCCTCGCCGGGATCGGTGGAAGCCTGGGGAGTCGTCGCGCACGGGAGAGCGGCGATCCAGCGCTTCGGCGCAGGAGCAGGGTGGCACTCCTGAAGCGCGGCCTATTTCTCATGGCCGTCGGCTGCCTGTTCCTGCCCGTGTGGCCCGCGGACATCCTGCATTCCTACGGCCTCTGGCTCTCATGCGGCGCCCTACTCCTGTTCGCGCCCGCGGGTGTTCTGGTGGTCGCCACGCTGGCGTCGATCGCAGGCGGCTCCGCTTTCCTACTCACCGGCCA
>JBLIHL010000015.1:0-25125 GCA_047635895.1 Paracoccaceae bacterium
CGGTGCTCGCCGTCTACATCGGCATCCTCGGCGAAGAGTTCGCGGGGCACCTCCTCGCGGCCAGCTTCATGTCCGCGCCGGCGGCGTTCGTCATGGCGAAGATCATGGTGCCTGAGACCGAGACCCCGGTCACCGCCGACGGCGCTGAGATCATCGAGGACGAGAAAGACAAGCCGTCCAACCTGCTCGATGCCGCGGCCGCGGGCACGAGCGACGGCCTGCACCTCTACCTCAACGTGGTCGCCATGCTGATCGCGTTCGTTGCCCTCGTGGGACTCATCAACGCAGGGCTCGGGCTGATCGTGATTGGCGGCGATCCTATGTCGCTCCAGGGGATCTTTGGCTACGTCTTCGCGCCCGTCGCCTACATGATGGGCGTGGAGTGGGCCGACTGCACGAGCTTCGGCAGCCTGCTCGGCACCAAGATTGCCGTGAACGAGTTTATTGCGTTCAGCGAGATGGAGGCGATGCGCGACACGATCTCGACGCGTAGCTTCACGATGGCGGCCTACGCCCTGTGCGGGTTCGCCAACTTCGCGTCGGTCGGGATTCAGATTGGCGGGATCAGTTCGCTGGCGCCGGGCCGCCGCGCGGACCTCTCGAAGCTGGCGCTCAAGGCCATGCTGGGCGGCGCCTTCGCGTCTTGGATGACGGCCACGATCGCGGGGGCGTTTCTTTGAGCCCTGACGTGGCCGACCGCAACGAGCGGACGCTGGCCTCCGAGCTCCAGGCCGCGATCGAGTCCAGTGGCTCCGAGCAGCCGAAGGTCGCGCTGGTGCTGGGGTCGGGTCTTGGGGACTTCGCCGACACCCTGGAGGAGGCCACGTCGATTCGCTTCGAGGATCTTCCGTCGATGCCTGGGAGCACGGTGCCTGGTCATGCTGGGCGTTTCGTTCTAGGCAAGGTGGGCGGCGTGCCCGTGATCTGCCAGCAGGGGCGCGTGCACCTTTACGAGGGGTGGAGCGCCGAGGTGGTGACGCGCGCTGTGCTTGCGTTCGCCCGAATTGGCGTGCGCACCCTCATCCTGACCAATGCGGCCGGCGGGCTGACCGCGGGCCTTCCGGTTCCGCACCTGATGCGGATCACGGATCATCTGAATCGCCAGGGTGTCACGCCGCCGATGCCCGGAGGCGGGCACGTGGCCGTGCCGTATGACCATGCCGTTGGGAAAGCCCTTCAGGACGCTGCTGAATCTAGCGGCGTCGAGCTCCGGAGCGGTGTCTACGTGGGGCTCCTTGGCCCCAGCTACGAGACAGCAGCGGAAATTCGCATGCTGCAGGCGCTCGGCGCACAGGCTGTGGGCATGAGCACGGTGCTCGAGGCTTCCGCGGCGGCGTCCGCCGGGATGGCGGTGGGGGCGATCAGCTGCATCACGAATCCTGGCGCGGGCATCGAGGCTGCGCCCCTCGACCACGGTGAAGTGGTCGCGGCTGGAAAAGCGATCGCCTCGGACTTCGCAGAGCTTCTGCGCGACGCCGTCCCGCGACTCGTATAGTCGGGTGCACCCGCGGCGGGTGATTGGCGCAAGGCGCCCGGCCGCGCTTCGTTTCCCGCGCCACGGCCACCATCTCACCGCATGTTTCCGCACACATGGCGCCACCACTGGGCGCTCGATGAGGATCCGTTCGTCCAGGAGGACGCGGACAAGGACACCGTTCTGGCACGCGTCCCGATGGAGGCGGTTCACTCGTCCTTCGATCGCCTTTACGGCAGCACGGACGTTCCCGGCCCCGGTATTGTCTTTGGCGAGAAAGGCAGCGGCAAGAGCAGCCTGCGCCTCGCCATGAAGCGACGCCTCAAGAGCGATCCCAGCGCGGGCGCCTTCTTCGTCGAGTACATCGAGTTCGACTCGTTCCTGACCGAGGCTCGTAAGGCAGATCGCCTGCCGCCGAACGGACAGAAGACGCCCCGGCGCGTCGTTGAGCGCTACCTGCTCGCCGATCACATCGACGCGATGCTGAGCCTCGGCGTGTCCAAGCTCGCCGACGAGATCGGGGACGGCCAGCACGGCGCGGCCGCGGCGATGTCGCCGAAGCACAAGGCGTCGATGGTCGCTCTGACCGGCCTGTACTATCGCTCGGATGAGCGCTCGGGCGATGAGATTGACCACTCTTTGCGCAAGGCGCTCAAGCAGCCGACGGGCAGGACCTTCCTGACCAAGCTGATGATCGTCGCTCTCCTCGCGACGGGCATGGCGGTCGGTGGCGCCTACCTCGCGGATCAATTCGGCATTGAGCTGCCGTTCGAGATCGCGGAGTCGGGCCTTTGGCGCGCCCTTAGCGGTGGGCTGCTGGCGACGGCCGGGCTGCTTACCTGGCTTCCTGGTCTCGCGGCGCAGCGCCGCGCCATCAAGGCCACCAAGGCAGTCCGCGTTGTGCCCAGGGACCCGGATCCCCTGACGGCGCTCCTCCTGCGCCTGCCCTCGTCTGTGCGGCGTGACCTCGCGCTGCCCGAGGGGCCCGCGGTGGGGACGCGGCTCGTTCTTCTCCAGCGCTTCATCGCGATCCTCCACGATGTTGGGTACCGGAGCTTTTGGGTCCTCATGGACCGCATCGATGAGGCGACGGTGCTCTCCGGTCGCGCCGACCTTATGCGTCCTTTCGTGGAGTCGCTCCTCGAGCACCGCCTGCTCCAGTTCGAGGGTCTGGCGCTCAAGCTGTTCCTGCCGATCGAGCTCTCCAGGCTCTACCTCGGCGCCTCACCCGATGCGCTCAAGAGCATGCGGCTCGACAAAGCGAGTTCCATTCCGGAGCTGCGCTGGACGGGTCAAGAGCTCTCCCAGGTGGCGGCGCAGCGCCTCCGTGCCGTGCGGCCCGAGGGGACACCGCTCGACCAGCCTGGGGCGCGCCTGATGGACTTCTTCGCTGAGGATGTCGACGAAGCCCATGTCCGCGAAGCGCTCAGCGAGCTGGGTACGCCGCGTCTCGCGTTCGGCTTCCTGGGGGCGCTGATGGCGGAGCACGCGCGCGACCTCAGCGACGATCTGTCCGATGACGATAGCGGCTGGCGCATTCCCCAGCGTCGCTTCGAGATCCTCAAGGCAAGCTGGCTCGATCGGGCCCGCGATCTGCGCCGAGCTCTTAACTAGAGGCATGTCGCGCATAGCTGAATCCGTGTAGCGGGCCCCCAGCTTCCGGAGGCTGCGTAGCCCCAGCACGCCAGGGGCTACTGCCACGAGGGGTGAGTGGCGCAATGTCGCTATATACTTTCAGGAATAATCTCATCGTTTTTTCGCGGGTGAACCTTCGCACATTGCGCCGTATGAGAGGATAATCACACTCCATGATCCGGGCCCGGTATGCGGGCCCGACACCATGACTCACTATGCGATCCGTTTTCCCCGCACTCCACGACCGACACCTGGCTGCGCTGCTCTGCGGCGCCGTGATCCTGTTGGCCGTTGCCATCTTCGCGATCTCCGTTGTGGACCGTGATCAGGACACGGCTCCGAAGGATGCGAAGCGAGCCCTGATTCGCTTCACCGGAGCCTCCCCGGCGAACTGACGGGAGCGATTCCGATGCGCGAACGGGAAGCGTTCGCACCGGATGACCACAGATGCGCGGCCTGGGTCGCCCGTCGAGGTGAGCTGAGAATAGGGCGCGCGCCAATCACTGGCACGGCGCCCTTTTTCGTCTCTCCGTTCTCAGTTGGTCCGGTGCGAGCCGACCTTGTTAGAGGGGGCTCGACTAGACGGGGCTCGACGAGAGGGGGCACGGTTCAATCGACGACCTTCTTCTCGCATGCGAAGGGGCTGAGGCCCAGCCAGGTCTGCATCTTCCCCACGAGCGTGTGCGGGCCTGTGACCATCAGTTCGTCGTTGAGCAGCGCGGACCGGACGGAGCTGAGCCCCATCCAGATAGAGGTCATCGTTCTGAGATCCGTCGCGACGTGCACGTCCACCTCGAAGCCAGGGTTGACAGAGCACAGGTCCACGTCTTCCTTGGGCTCGACAATCAGCCACCAGCGGCGCGCGGCTGGTGTCTGCTCGGCGTAGAGGAATTCAATCACGCAGCGTCCGTCCGGGAGCGGCGCCGGGTTGAGGTTGCGCCGCATATCCCACATCAGCAGAGATGCGTCCAGGTTCTCCAGCGATGGCTTCGACTGGACCCACTTCTGTCCCCAAAGCCCGACCGATTCGATGACAGGGCGAAGATCGGTGCCCGCTTCGGTGAGGAGGTATTCGTGAACACCACGCTCCTTGAGGGATGGCTCACGCCGGATGATGCCGGCGGCCTCGAGTTCCTTGAGCCGCTTGGCCAGCAGCGCCGAGGACATTCGCGGTACGCCGCGCCGCAGTTCGTTGAAGCGGGTGGACCCCGCGACGAGCTCCCGAAGGAGCACGACGGTCCATCGCGTGCAGAGTAGCTCGGCGGCCATAGCGACCGGGCAGAACTGCTTGTAGCTGGCTTGTCCCATCGATGCACCATAGCCGGGCGTCCCGCGACTTCGACAGTTCAGAAAGTGAACCAGCTAGCTTCTGTTCTTGAACTGGTCAAGCGATGGGGGCGCCACCTAGTGTCGTTCTCCATGGGGCCCCGCACCGGAGCTCTCCCACCCAAGACCATGAAATGAGTGTTTACCTGATCGCCGACATCAAGCTGACTAACGAAGACTGGGTCCCTGCCTACGCGGCGGACGTGCACGACATCATCGCGAGGCACGGTGGCAAGTACCTGGCCCGGAGTGCCAATATCCAAACCATAGAAGGGGAGGGGCTCGACACGACGCTGCTGGCGATCATCGAGTTTCCGTCCATGGATGCCGTGACCGCCTTCAGCCAAGATGCGGACTATGCGCCCCACGCCAAGGCTCGGCAAGCAGGGAGCGTGAGCCGCTTCCACGTGGTCGATGGCTCGGACCTGGCGGGGACGATCCCCTACCTACCGAAGGGCTGATCGGGGCTGAGGTCCGCAGTGCGCTGGAATGAGAACAGCCAGCGTTCTTCGGGTGATGGCTGAGGGCCCGTGCCGACTGTCGGCTTGGAACACCTATCGGTGTGGAGTGGCCGTGTCATTTTCTACTCCCGACGCGAGGACTCGGCCGGGGTTGGCCAGCGCGCGAAGCCTCGACTCCCACTAGATCATCATGGATGCACGAAGTTTTCGAATGGTGATGGACGGACGAACGCAGCTCGGAGTCTTGGCTCTACTTCTTGGTGCGGGGCAAGCTCATGCAGCTAGGCTCGGGTTTCGCAGTTCTCAGGCAGCGATTCCGAGCTCCCGGGGCGTCCTCTCGTATTCGGCGAGGGTGCGTTGTCCAGGCAGGGTCGCTCGATAGCGGTGACTGAGAATTTCGCCTCGAATGGCGCCGAGCATGTCATCGAAGCTCGGAGCGGTCTTCGATCGATACCAGGGCGCTCGGATCTTGTGGGCCTGCACATCCTTCCGCCATCGATCTTGCCCCAGGTACCACACAACGATCATGCCTCGATCGACCATCGCCGCCCAACGCTCTCGATGATGGCTCTTGACGACGCGTTGCGGCGCGTCGAGAAGAACGCCCGGTCCTCGTAGTCGCCCTTCGGGTCGCGCGTCACAACCACTCGAACCAGCCTGGTTCCCGTCGCGGTGTACCAGAGGCAGACCAGGTCATGTGTGAGGAGCGTCACGCTCTTGACATAGATCTTGACTCTCTGCTTCTTCCAAGCCGTGGCCTTCTTAATAGCGAGCTGGGCAGCGCTTGGAAGTCGGTTGCCTTTGACGCGCGGGGTCCCTCGTTTCTGGACATGATCTTCGTCGAGTGGTTCGAACAGCATCGCATCCATCGGCATCGGACCCGTGAAGTCGACGCGCTGATCGAGTTCGCGCAGAGTCGTCTTACAGGGGTATTCACGGTCTCCCAGGAGGTTTATTCGTCGATCGCCCGGTAGCCAGCCCTGGAGCTTCTCAACGAGTTCGCGGGCGATCTCGCTTCGCTTTCGATACTCAGATGAAGGGCATGTCTTCGGCGAACGGTATAGCTTCGCGAGAACGGCCACTGCGATCCCAGGGCCGCCCCAGGGGACGGGGACGTGGACAGCTAGCACTACCCTAGCGTGGCCACAGGCCACGCTAGCTGCTCCACCCTTGGATGCCTGCGAAGGCGCCGATCCGTCGTAGTGCATCGCTGTCCCGACGATCACGTCGATTCTCTTTGGAAGATACTTCAACGGGTGCGTCAGCAGCGTCTGCCACACGCCGTCCATCTCCCATCGGGCGGCTGAGAAGAAGCGGTGGAATCCCGCATGGTGGCGGCCGCCCATCTCTCCACTCGCGCGAGTCACCCGAGTCACCCAGCGTCTCGAACAGCAGAGGAACCAGCCCGCCACAAGAGCCGAAAACCTGCGATATGTTGGTGCCGTGAAGCACGACTCGAACGACTTCAGTAGCGCTGCTACCGACTTCGGGACACTCTGGTCGGGCATGTTCCCTCCTCTGGGTGCCTTGGCTTTGACACCTTCAGCATTCAGAGCGGGGATGTGCGATTCACGCGTGGCGCGTCAGAAATCGGCGAGTCATGAGCGCCCGAGGGGCGCTCAAAAAGTGCGAAACACGAGCCTAGCAGTCAGGCAGTGAGCGAGGCGTGGTCAGAGGCCGAGTCGACTCGCCAGGGCGGAGACCCACGACTTGAACCGTTGGGCTACTGAGTCGTGGGTGGTTCGGAAGATGAATTGATCCGTGTCCACGTACGCCAGCGGAGTCGCTCGCTTGCGGATCAGGTTCATGAGATCCTGGGGCGTCGCGTTCTTCAGCATCAGCGGATAGGTGAGCTTCTCAAGGTCGAGCTTTCCAGCGCTGGACGGATCCACCTGAAGGTAATCGGCGAGTGCGGACTGCAGCTCATGCGGGGCGTCGAACTTTACGTCGCCGAGGTTCACTTGCAGCAGGTCCTTGACGGCCGGTAGAGACGCCGCCGGAGGGAGGCTGAATTGAAGCCTGGCTGCGTGCGGAAGGTAGCGCAGCTCGACCGATTCAGCGGAAGGGGGGACGCCCTGAAGAAGGGGGACCTGGTTGCCGCCGAAGAGGCTCCTCCAGGTGGATTCGCCGGTGACACGAGCCTGGAACTTGGAGGCGAGGCCTTGCGGAGAGAACGCGATCGCTGCCCAACCCGCATCGCTCGATCCGGCAGATGGATCCCACTTGATGTTCACCACACGTCCAGTGAGACCACCGTGCGTCGAACCATGGGATCGGATGCGACCGGCCCCACGCGCCACGAACTGGGCCTTGGCATGGACTCCGAAGGTCAGCGTCTCGCCATCCACTAGCTCTAGCTCTTTGATCTCAGGCTGCCCGTAGGTAAGCGGCAGCTCGAGCAGCAGATCAGCACGGTGCATCACTTGGCACGAGAGATCGATCCGCAGCTCCTCACTGCCTTTGCTTGTGAAGCCATAGGACGAACTCCTGGAGAGAGCGACCTTCGTCTTGCGATCGAATAGCGTCGCGCCATGGAAGCGTAGAGCGTCACCCTTGGCCTCCAACACGAACCCTGCGGAAGCGTCGGGGGCGTCGCGCTCGAACGTCCAGATCGGCTGGGGATCGACGGGGAGTCCGTCTACCGGGCTCAGCCAAAGACCGGCCCCAACGCGCCAGTACAAGAGCTTGACCGTGGCTCCCGGGAGATGCGGGAGCCTGGCTTCCATGGACGGCCCCACTTCGACGCGCTCATAGTATGACCAGTCGATGTTCTCATCGCTGTGGTTCGTCGGCCACTGCACGGAGATCGATCCAGCCGTCTTGGTCACGGTCAAGGGCGGGCGAGCGACGGAGGGAACGGACGGCCAAAGCGTGGGCCCAGCCGCCGCCACCCGTGCGTCGAACCCGGCGGCAGCCCATGGCCGAACTGCGCTTGTGCTGCAGGCGCTGCCCGCTGAGCTGCGGGTTGCCGCGACGACAAGGCCTGCCAGGGTCGCGCCGAGAGCCAGGGCGGACAGGGCCGTGATGAAGGTTCTTACTTTCAAGTTTGAGTTGACGGCTCGCCACGGAGCCATTGGGGCAATTCAAGCAGGGAGTGGCGCACTGTCGCGGTCTGCAGGGTAGCTTAGGACCTTGAGGTCTCCATATGAACCCAGCGATCGCTTGCTGGCTGGGTCTGACCGCTCATCGTGCCAACTGCCCGAGCCACGGGCAGGTTGGACTCCTTTTCTGCCACGAGGAACCCACTGTGACCACGACTAAGATTGACGAAGCGAAGCTCAATGAACTGCTGATGAAGGTTGTCGGCGACATGGGGGCTGCGTTCAGCACGTCCCTCGTCGTTCTTGGTAATCGACTTGGGCTCTACAAAGCGCTCGCAGAGGCCCCAGCGACTTCCGCCGAGCTCGCCTCGCGGACGGAGACCACCGAACGCTACGTTCGCGAGTGGCTGAACAACCAAGCGGCCGGTGGGTACGTCCAGTACGACCCGGAGAACGCGCGCTACTGGATGACCGCCGAGCAGGCGGCCGCGTTCGCCGACTCCACCAGCCCCGCGTTCATGCCCGGCGCATTCGAGGTCGCGTCGGCGATGGTTCATGCCGAGCCGCGTATCCGCGAGAGCTTTAAGACGGGCGAGGGGCTTCCCTGGGGCGAGCAGCACACGTGCCTGTTCGGCGGCACGGAGAGCTTCTTTCGCGCGAACTACATCGGCAACCTCATCCATAACTGGATCCCGGCGCTCGAGGGTGTTCAGGCCAAGCTTGAGGCTGGGTGCAAGGTGGCGGACGTCGGCTGCGGCCACGGAGCCTCGACCATCTTGATGGCGGAGGCGTTCCCGAAGTCGACCTTCATCGGGTTTGACTACCACCCGGATTCGGTGGCCACGGCGACCGAGCGCGCGGCGGAGCGCGGGCTTTCCGATCGCGTGCGCTTCGAGGTGGCCGACGCGACGTCGTTTCCCGGCGAGGACTATGGTTTCGTCACGCACTTCGACTGCTTCCACGATCTAGGCAATCCCGCGGGTGCCGCCGGTCGCGTGCGCGAAGCACTGGCGCCGGACGGCACCTGGATGGTCGTCGAACCCTTCGCGAACGATCGGACCGAGGATAATCACAATCCAGTGGGCCGCGTGTTCTACGGAGCGTCGACGATGCTCTGCGTGCCCTGCTCTCTCGCGCTCGACGGCCCCGCCCTCGGAGCGCAAGCCGGCGAAAAGCGTCTGGGGGAGTTCATGCACGGAGCCGGATTCACCAGGGTCCGGCGCGCGACGGAGACGCCGTTCAACATCGTGCTCGAGATCGGGCATTGACGTGAGATGGGGGGAGGGCGTCATCCGAATGAGGATGACCCTCCCAATCGACCGCGCGATTCACGTGTAGGACTCACGCAGAACCGTTCATGGAACGAGAAAGGGCGCGCGCCAGGGCTGGCGCGCGCCCTTTCTCATCAGTTCTCGCAAGCAGCCGTCAGGCTGCCGCGCTACTCGGCCGAGGCGGTGTCCGTGCCGGCCACTTCTTCGACCTTCTGCTCGGTCATCTCCGCGTCCTGCGAACCCTCTGAGCCCGGCACGTGGGGGATCAGTGGCTCGGGCAGGGACATCGGTCCGCCATTGGGCATCGACGGGAGCTGGCCCGCAGGGGCCGGCTGGATCAGCTTCTCGGGCTCGGTCTGGCCGTAGGTCTGGCTGAGCTGATCGATACCGCCGCGTGCGCGCGCGGTCTCGGTGCGGAGCGCCGCGAAGTGCGAGAGGATCTTCCGGTGGCGGACCAGGCGGTCCACCACTGCTTGGATCTCGTTCTCGAGGGCGAGGTCGCGCTCCTTCAGCTGGGTCTTCATCGCGTCGACGGCGGCGTCGGCATAGCGGCCAATCAGGTGACGGTGACTACGCTGGACCGTCTCGTGGAAGAAGCGGCCCTTGTAGAGGTCAAGCTCGCGGCGGATGGCGGCCTTGGCCTCGTCTCCGAGACGCGCCAGCTTCTTCTCTACCGGGATGCGAGCAGCGGGGTTGTTGCTCTCGCCGAAGAGGCGCTTGGCGCAGGAGGCGCGAGTGCGGAGGAGGAGCCAGTCCACGAGGCTCTTGCGAACGGGGACCTTCTCCACGGTCAGCGGAGCGCGGACGTGGCCGAGGGCGGCCTGCTTCTCCATGGCCTTCAGCGACTCGTCGCCGATGTGGTCCATGTCCAGCAGGGCCGAATGGAGGTCAGCGCCGATCTCGCTCGGGAGGAGGAGCCCTGCGGTGCCCGGCTTCACCTCTTCTTCGAGGGTCTCCGCGACGAAATCGGCCAGCTCGGCCTCATAGCGCGCGAAGCGCGGCTCGAGGTCGTCCTTGACGAGCGACTCGAAGCTAGCGTCGGTCTTGAACCAGGCATCGACGAGTCCGTCGAGCTCGCGCTCGGTCTCGGCGCTCGACGATTTCGCACGGCCCCGGATCGACGGGCTGAGCTTCTCGTCGAGCTCCTCGAAGGAAGCACGCCAGTCGAAGGCCTCAAGCCGGTGAACGGCGTGACGGCGGCGCGAGAGGTCCTGGCGCTCGGTGTCGAGCGCGTCGGTGTGGGCGCGCAGGGCCGCAACGGATTCATGCTCGACGAGGTCGTCCAGGTCGTCGAGGAGGCCCTCGGCGCGACGAAGGCTGTCGCCCAGGAACGCCACGAGGTAGTCCGTGCTGTTCAGGTAGTCCGTGAGGTCCGTGAGGAACGCGTCGAAGTTGGCCTGCCCACGGGCCGGCGGCTCGTCGTGGTCGCCTTCGCGGAGCCTGTGGCTCGCGGCACGAAGCAGGTCGACGGGGTAGATCTTGAGTCGTCCCGCGTCGGCCGCGTCCTTGAGCGGCTGGCTCATCGCCAGGTTCTCGAACGCATCGATGATGCGCAGGGGGTCTTCCTGCTCGAGGCTCGGTACCAGCGTGCCGTCGGGGGAGAGGTCGCTCTTGGTCGTGTCGAGGTTGACCACGAGGAAGATGCGGCTGAAGAGGTCCAGGAGGTCCTCGAACTCAGCGAACACCTGCTCAAGGAACAGGTTGTCCGACTTCACGACGAAGATCGCGCACGATGCAGAGTCGCGGAAGTCCCGCGTCATGCGGTCGTAGCCGAACTTCATTCGGCTGTAGAGGCCAGGCGTGTCCACGAGGACCGCGCCGGACTGTGACAGGTCGCCGGCGGGGATCCGCACGTCGACCTTACGGATGGCTTCGGGGAAGTGCAGCGCCGGGTCGAACTGCTTCCCTTCGCCTTCGGCGGCGCGCAGTTTGCCGGCGAGCTCGCCGTGGGCGCGACTGATGTGTCCGTAGAGCGCGGACGGATCCGTGAAGCGCTCGGTCTCGCCGTTGTAACGGGAGACGTAGAAGTTCCGCTCGGGTGCGTGGCTGAGGTAGACCATGCACGGGTAGGCGGGGAGGCTCGAGACCTCGCTGACGTACGCGCCGGCGAGCGCGTTCATCAGCGTGGACTTACCGCTCTTCAGGGGGCCGAAGAGCAGGACGTAAGCCTGCTGCTCGGCGACCTTGTCGACGAGGCCCTGGATCTGGTGCTGGAGGTCGAGCAGTTCAGCTCTGACCTCAGGCAGGTCCTGGGGTCCTGAATTCGATCCTGAGGTCGAACCCGGAGCAGTACCTGCTTGGGCGCCGTTCAGAATTCCAGCAGCCTCACCGATCGGGGCAAGTAGCGGACGAACGTTGGCGTCGAAGGCCTCGCAAAACTGGCTGAGCAGTGTGCGCATGGGGCGTTGGGTGAGGGCGTTGCGTGCGGAAGGGAAAGCGGCGGTCAGGCCGACTGACTCGGTCTGACCAATGGGGCGCTTGGGGGGGGGAGCCGCTCCCGCGCTCATGATAGAGATCAATGGGAGCGAAAACAGGGCAGAGATCGATCGGTTCTGAAGCTGGTACCCCGAAAGAGGGACCTCGGTGACACGTCAGCCCATGAGAGCGCATAAACTTGCGTCAATCATGCCCCCCCGTGAGCACCTAAACGAGCACTCCAGCGAGTCCCCAAAAAACGATAGCCGAACGGTCTCCCCCGGTCAGCTCGGGCAGATCGCCCGCCGCGCTGCTGCGCGAGCGAGGAACACTACCTCTGCTGGCCTGACTGCCCCAGGTGCGGCCAAGGCAGCTGACTTGAACTCAGAGCCTCGGCCGCACGTCACCGTGCGCCCGCTCACTGCTTCAAACCCCCATTTCGTGGGTGGGTCCGAAGAGGGGGCGCGCAGCGGGGCTGGAAACGGGGACTTTTCTCCAGCGAATGCTGCGGGTCAGGGGACCGGGCTCCCAGGTGGCCCAGGCGATGCGGCGAGCAGACGTTCCAAGTCCCGCGAGGACCGTGACTTGGTGGGCGAATCCCTCGTTCGCGCCGCTGAGCCAGGGAGCCAGCTCGTGATCCCGCCGGGCTCCAGGATCACGTCTCTGGCGCGTGATCTTGCCTTCGACAAGAACATTACGTTTGTGACAGGTCGGCATGCGGAACCTTCCGGTCCCGTGCGGCCTGGTTGGCAGCGGCGGTCGAGCCGCATCGCGATCGCGAGCGACCACGGCGGATTCGCGCTGAAAGACCAGATCATTCCCCTCCTGAAGGAGATGGGGGAGCGCCCGTTCGACCTCGGACCCGCCGCCGCTTCGCCGTCCGTGGACTATCCAGATTTCGCCGCTCTCGTGGCGGCCGAAGTCTCCGCAGGCCGCGCGGACATCGGCATCATCGTGGACGGCGCCGGCATCGGCTCGGCGATGGTGTCCAATAAGTATCCAGGCGTGAAAGCGGCCAATTGTTGGAACGAAGCGTCCGCCCGTAACGCCCGCGAGCACAACCACGCCAACGTCCTGACCCTGGGCAGCGGCCATCTGGACCTCGGTGCCGCCCGCCTGGTGATCGCTGCGTTCCTGACAACGGCGCACGGCGGCGACCGCCATGCTCGCCGTGCCGCTAAGCTCGACGCCATCGAGTGCGACAATTTGCGCACGCGAGAGGTCGCGGCGCGCTTTGACGAGGAGCGTTGATGCCCCTTCCACTTCGGTCACCTGGCCCTCTGACTCTCTTGACCCAACCGACTCGATGCAATCCCTGGGCGCTAGCGGCATGAACGCCGATCAACTCGAAGACATCCTGACGGAGGTTGGGGCTCGGCTCCTCGCGGGTGAACGGATCCACGGCGGCACGCGCAGCTTCTCCCTCGACATCGACCTCGGTGGGGCTGCCTGGCGCGGCGCCGTCGCAGCCGGAGCGTCACGGCTTGGCGTCTGTTCGCCCGAGGGCTGCCCGGACCCTGCACGCCTCGGGGACATGGCGAGTCATATCGACCACACGCTCCTCAAGGCGGACGCAACCGCGGCGGACGTCGACACCCTGTGCGCCGAGGCGATGGAGTATCGCTTCGCGTCGGTGTGTATCAATTCCACCTGGGTGAAGCGCTGCGCCGAGATCCTCATGGGGTCCGGAGTGTTGGTTTGCACGGTCGTCGGATTCCCCCTCGGGGCGTCCCTGAGCGAAGTCAAATCCTACGAAGCGCGGCGTGCCATCGAAGACGGGGCCTGCGAGGTCGACATGGTGCTCAACGTGGGCGCGATGAAGTCGGGCCTCATGTCGGTCGTACATTCGGACATCGCCGCGGTGGCGTCGACCTGCCACGGTCTCGGCGCGCGCCTGAAGGTGATCCTTGAGACGTGTCTCTTGACCAAGGACGAGATCGTTCGCGCGTCAGAGATCGCCAAGGCGGCGGGCGCGGACTTCGTCAAGACCTCGACCGGGTTCAGCACCGGCGGCGCGACCCTTGAGGACGTGGCGCTGATGCGCCGCGCAGTCGGCCCGGTGCTCGGCGTCAAGGCGTCCGGCGGCGTGCGGACGACCGAGGATGCGACCGCGATGCTGGGCGCTGGCGCCACGCGGATTGGAGCTTCGGCTTCGATCGCGATCGTCGGCGCTGCCAAGGCCGGCGCGACGAGCGGCTACTGAGGAACCCGGCGGCCGCCTGCCTCAGGGCACGGCCACGGTGAGTTCGAGCGTGTGCGTCGCCCCGGGTCCTAGCACGACGCGCGCCTCCTTGCAGTTGGCGCTCTCGACGCAGACGAAGCGCTTCCATTCATCGTCTTGCATCTGGCTCATCGCGGCGGCTTTGGCGATCCAAGGGTTCCAGACGATCGCCGAGCGCGCGTCTTGGGTGATCAGCTCGACCCGACGCGCCGGTTCCTCGCAGCGCAGCTCGATGCGGTCCGGCACGTCCTGGTAGACGCGGTCGGTTTCTGCTTCGAACTTGATGGGCTCCGCCGGGTCGGGCGACTCCTGTGGGAGCTGTGCCGATTCGGTGTAGCTGACGCCTTCGAGGCCATGGACGGTGGCTTGGTGCACGTCGCCCACGGCGAAGTAGGTGTGCAGCGCCTCGTCGTAGCTGAACTCGGTGCCGCCGGTGTTGGTGATCGCGAGCGTCACGCGCAGCGTCTGTTCCACGGAGACGGTGAGCACCGCGGAGAAGTCGTGGGGCCAGAGCGCGCGGGTCTCCTCATCGCTCTCCAAGCGCAGCCGAACGGACCCTCCTTCCCCGAGGCCGGCCACTTTCCAGTGTCGAATTCGAGCGAAGCCATGGGCGGGGAAGTCCGCGCGCTCCGCGTGGCCGCCGAACCAGGGGAAGACGAGGGGGATCCCACCGCGGCTCGCCACGCCGGCCGCGTAGTTCGCGTCTGCGCTCATGAAGAGCACCTCGCCGTGCACCGGATGAACCCAGCTTTGCACGTGCCCGCCGAAGAGGGAGAGGCGCACGCGCCCGCCGGGTCCCGCAATCTCGAGACCTGCGCGGCCGCCGGGGTCTGTGACCTCCGTGATGCCGTCTGGGTAGGGCTGGTTCATGGGCTGCAGGATAATCTGCCGGCTCAGGCTCCGGAGCCTACCAACGTCCACGAACTCATCACCTGGCCTTCAGCTGCGGATCTCTACTGGGGCCTTCTACTGGGGCTCTCTACCGGGGGCGCCTGGCGGGACCGAATCCCCCCAGGCGCTCCATCGCCGTGCTCAGTTGAAGATCAGGCGCAGTCCGTTCGTGAAGTTGGACGTCGGCGTGCCACCCGAGCTGGAGTCGCGGTGCCAGAGCTGGAAGCTCCGGGTGTCGCCGGCTTGGACCGAGAGGAAGCCGGTAGGGGCCGGGATCTGCATCAGGTCAATGGCGAGGACGATCTCGCCGCCTGAGCCAGAGTTCTGGATCTGGCCCGGGCCAACGAAGCGGCCGATGGCTCCCAGGAGGCAGAGGTTGCCAGCGCTCCCGCCGGGGTTCGTGACGAAGCCCTCGGCGTCGCTCGTGATGAAGAAGCCGAACCCGAACGGTGGGAGGTCCGAGGCGGTCAGCGTCACGTCGTTGTTGGAGACGGTGAGCGAGCCGGCTGCGGACATGCGGCCGGTCAGCGCCGTCGAGTTCGCGTTGGCCATGCAGTAGTTCGTTCCGAGGCCGTCCGACGAGAACTCGACCACGTAACCGGCGGGGTGCTCCGACTGTGCAGCATCGTTCCAGGTCTCACCGAACCCGCCGCTTTGGAGCAGCTCAAGGTAGTCCTCGGCGCCAAGACCACCGGTGTTGTTCGGCTCGCCCGGCAGCCAGTTGGTGTAGCCGAAGACTTCGCCGGTGATCCACTCCCAGCCGCCACCCGGCTCGGAGTAGGAGGGTGATGCGGTGTTCTGGAAGCCACCGGTCCAGAAGTTGTTGACGTTGCCGAGCCCGAACACGAAGTCATTCTCTTGGCTGTCACCCAGGGTGACGAGGTGTCCACTGAGGCCCATGTGCGTCATGCTCGCGGCGTCGGCGCGCGCCTGGTCCCAGGTGACACCGGCCGAGGCGACGGCGGCGTAGTAGTGACCGTTGACTGGGTTCAGCTGCGGGCTACCATCGTCCAGCGCAATGACGCCTGCTCCGACGCTTCCGCTGAAGCCGCCGACGCGGACCAGATAGGTCATGCCGGCCGTCGCTGCAAACTGCACCGTGCTCTGGAGGCCGCAGGCGTCGTCGTTGCAGAGGATCGAGACGAGTGCTGCGCAGCTTCCGTCGAAGACCTCGAGCGCCGTGTCGTAGGAGCTGCCGCAGGTGCTGATCGTGATGGTCGAGCTCGCGGCCGCGACGTGCGAGTACCAGAGGTCAGGGCCGCCGGCGCCCGCGCAGGGCCATGGCGTGGCGCTCAGCGTGGCGGCCGAAGTGTCGAAGGCGATGGAGCCGACGCTCAGGGCGATGGCCTGGGCGCACTCGTCGTTCTGGGCGAGCGAAGTCGTGCTAGTGAGAAGGACAAGACCGGCGAAGGTGCCGACGTAGGGGAGTTTCGTGATCATAGGGAGGCTCGGGAAGGGACAGCGGGGGCAGCAGGCGCCCATTCGGATAGCCACCAGTGTAGGCCTGTCCGCCACAATCGGTGGCCCCGCTTGGCAGGATGGCCCTGCCTGTCTCCCGTTGCGAGCCACGGCTGGCTTCCCAGCCAATCCAAGAAACGCGTGATTCTGCCAAGGCCACGCGGCCCCAGCCGTTCAACGGGTAGCGATGCCACTCTTTCCACGCCCCGACACGAGCCCCAGGCTCCCCGCCTCCCTGAGGTCATCCACCGTGATGGCGCTGCTGGATGAGCACGAGCGCCCGCTCGTCGCCTACGCCACGCGGCTTCTACACGGGGATCGGGATCGCGGGCGGGACGCTGTTCAGGAAGTGTTTCTGCGGCTCTGCCGCCAGGAAAGCATGGGCGGCCTCGGCCGTGCCTGGTTGTTCACGACGACGCGGAGGGTGTGCATCGACTCCCTGCGCAAGGAGGCACGAATGGAAACCATGGAAGAGGGAGGCGGCGTTCCGCCAGAGTCGGCCGTTCAGGGGAGCGAATCCGCGCCCGACGAGCAGCTGATGAGCGCGGAGAGACAGCATCGACTCGCGGGGGCCGTCGAGCGTCTGCCGGCGAACCAGCGTGAAGCGGTTCGGCTCCGGTTTGAGTCGGGCCTGAGCTACGCGGAGATCGCGTCGACGCTGGGGAGCACTGAGGGCACGGTCGCCTGGTGGCTGCACGCAGCCGTCAAGACCCTGCGCTCGGCGCTCGGTGATGCATTCGGAGAAGGAACGGTGGCTTCGTCCATCGGTGGAGGTGAGGCGTGAGTGATTCAATGGAACAGAGTAATTCTGCCAAGGGCTGGAGCGATGACCCGAGGGTCCTGGCCTACGCGCTCGGCGAACTCGGGCCCGATGACCGCGCGGTGATCGATCGCGCGCTGGCGAGCGGGGACGAAGCGCTGCGCGCGGAGCTGCGCGACCTGGAAGCCTTCTTGCCGATGCTTGAGCCGTCCGTAGTGGCGGAGCCTGCGGTGCTAGGTGACGCTGCGCGCGACGCGATCGTGCAGGCAGCCAGCGCTCGGCGCCCTCGCCCCCGCAGCCACTGGCCGCGGACGTTCGCGGCGGCGGCGATGGTGCTGGCAGGCGTAGGGGTGTGGGTCCACCTGGGCGTGCGCGATGGGGCAGCGGAATCACAAGGATACTTCATGGGCGAGTCCAGACGCGCGGCCTGGCGGCCAGTCGTCACCCCGACCTATACGGGGGAGATGGTCATCAAGGAGGTGCGGCCGACGCCTGAGAACCTTCTCAGGGGAATGGGCTACATGGGCTACGGCGAGGACGCGACTGGCGACTTGCTTGAGGTGCGCGATTGGGCCGATAGCGGCTTCGTGAAGACCCAGGACGACGCGCTCTCTACCTTCGCGATTGACGTCGACACCGCCAGCTACGCAAGGGCGCGCTCCCTGATCCAGGACGGTCGTCGACCGATGAGCCACGAGGTTCGGGTCGAGGAATTCATCAACTATTTTGCCTATGGCGACGAAGCACCAAGGTCTGGCACCGAGCATCCGTTGGCCGTCACGGCCCAGGTCGCCGCGGCTCCCTGGAACCCGAGCCACCGGCTCGTACGCATTGGCCTCGCAGCCGAACGCATCGAGTTTCAGGAGCGCGAGCCCGCTAATTTGGTCTTCCTGGTCGACGTTTCGGGCTCCATGTCCTCGGCCGGCAAGCTGCCGCTCGTGGTCAAGGCCCTCGCGCTCCTCACCGAGTCACTCGCGCCCAATGATCGGATCGCCATTGTGGTGTACGCCGGCTCCAAAGGCCTCGCACTGGACTCGACGCCGGTGGCGGCGCGCGAGGCGATCCTGCAGGCGCTTGAGTCGATGGCCAGCGGCGGATCGACGAACGGTGGAGCAGGCATCCAGCTGGCCTACAGCGTCGCGCGTTCACACTTTGTGGAGAGCGGCGTGAACCGAGTCATTCTCTGCACGGACGGCGACTTCAACGTCGGCGTCACGTCGGAGTCGGCGCTCCTGGAGCTCATTGCTGAGGAGGCGGCGGGCGGCGTGGATCTCACCGTGCTCGGCTTTGGGGACGGGAACTACCGCGACGACAAAATGGAGGCGCTCTCGAACCGAGGCAACGGCAACTTCGCCTACATCGATTCGATGATCGAGGCGCGCAAGGTCCTGGCATCCGAGGTCGGAGGGACGCTTGTCACCGTCGCCAGGGACACGAAGATCCAGGTCGCGTGGGACCCCCAGTTCGTCGAGTCGTTCCGGCAAATCGGCTACGAGAACCGCCAGCTGGCCCACGCCGACTTCGAGGACGACAGCGTCGACGCCGGCGAAGTCGGTGCAGGCCACGTGGTCTCAGCGCTCTACGAGGTCGTGCCGGTTCCAGGCGTGAACCTGGCGGCGGCGGACGCGATCGGAGAGGTTCGCGTGCGCTACCAGCCGCCTTCGGGCGGCGCGAGCCGGCTTCTGACGGCGCCGGTGCGTGATGGCGGCGCGACGTTCGACGAGGGGGCGGAGTCTCTACGCTTCAGCTCCGCCGTGGCAGCGTTCGGGATGATCCTGCGCGACAGCAGCTACGTGGGGGAGGCCACGCTCCAGGACGTTCGTCGCTGGGCGCTAGAGGCCCTCGGGGCCGACCCGGGCGGGCTGCGGGCCGCCTTTGTGGGGCTCGTCGAGCGCGTGGACGAGCTCGCTGGGCGCTGATCCTTCGGGCAGTGATCTTTCGGGCAGTGATCCTCTGGTCACTGATTCTCCGGGCGTAAGGGCGGGTGCCAGGGCATCAGGCCGATGGGTCTTCTGGCCACGAGGAGGCGACGGGTCCCCGACGGAGAGGCCGCCGACAAGAGCGTCTTGCTTCCCTGTTGAAGGCCCGCGCTCGGCCTCCTCCCACCGTAGATCTGCGGCGTGCAGGACGACCGTCAGGCTGGAAACGGTCATCAGCAGCACCGCTGCCACAGGGTGCAACCAACCGAGCATGGCCAGGATCATTCCCAGGGAGTTGTAGGTCACCGCGAAGAGCAGGGCCCGGCGCAGGCGCACAACGCTTCGGCGCGCAATGACCAGGCTCGCTTCCACGCTCCGGAGATCCCCGCCGTGCCAGACGATGTCCGCCGACTCCAGCGCCATCCCGGCTCCGTCCGCGACAGCCATTGAGGCGGTGGCATCCGCCATCGCTCTTACATCGTTGACGCCGTCGCCGACGAAGAGCACCTCGCGCCCGGCAGCGCGTAGCGCGCGCACTTCGCGGGCCTTGTCGTCGGGCGTCATCGCTCCAGATGCGTCAGGAACTCCGAGTCCGTCGACGCGACTGCCGCTGTCCCCGGAGTAGACCTTGACGTCGACGCCGATCTTCTTCAGCCGCAGGAGTCCCTCATCGAAGCTCTCGATCGGCACCTCCTCTATCAGCGCCACGGCCACAAGCTGGCCGTCGATGCGGATTGCGAGTGCCTGTTGACCCGCTCCCTCCCTGGAGCGCACCTCCAGTAGAAAGTCGGCGTCGCAGCAAGGGCGATGCAGGCGCTCGAGTCGGCCCACTTCCACTTCGAGCTGCGCTCCGTCCCACTCCACGCGGCCGCGAACGCCCACCGCAGGGATGGACTCCGTGAGCAGCGCAGGGCGAACGGGTGCGCCCGACGAGACGAACACGCTGGCGATCGGGTGATGAGAATGAGCTTCCACGGAGCTGGCGAGCGCGAGAATGGTCTCACGCGTGAAGGGCTGCCCCTTCCGGACCATGAGCTCATGGATCTCCGGGCGCAAGGCAGTCAAGGTGCCGGTCTTATCAAAGATGACGGTATCCACCCGCGCGAGCCGTTCGATCGCGTCGGCCCGTTGCACGACCAGAGAGCTGCCTGCGAGCCGCGAGAGCGTCACCCAGATCGAAACGGGGGTCGCGAAGCCGAAGGCGCAGGGGCACGCCACCAGCAGGACCGACAGGGCGACCATCAGAGCGGTCGAGGGGCCCGAGATGAACGCCCAGGCGGCGAAGGTGAGGAGCGCAAGGACCGCGACTGCCGGCGTGAACACGCGCGCCACGCGTTCTGCCTGGGTCTGCCAGCGACTAGGCGCATTGCGTGCCGCTTCGAGCACGGATCGGACGCGGTCGACCTGGCGCTCAGCGCCGTGCGCGGTGGCCTCGATGCGCAGGGCCGCGTCGATGAGAACGGCCGAAGCCAGCACGTGATCGTCCACGCCAACGCCGCGCAGGTGGGGCTCGCCCGTCATGGACGCTTCGCGCACGAACGCTTCTCCTTCGCGAACGACCCCATCCACTGGCACCGCGGCGCCTGCGGGCACCTGGACCAAATCACCCACGCGGATGCTGGCCACGGGCACCTGGACGAGCCGTCCTTCCGCATCCACTCGCCGGCAAAGCTGAGCCTGAGGAGACCACGCATCCAGCTCGGTCAGGACCCGCCGCTGAGCCGTTCGTTTCACGAGGCTCCCCACGCAGTAGATGACCATCAAGACGCTGCACACCTCGAAGTACACGGGCGAGGTTCCGCGCAGGTAGGCGACCAGCGAGAAGCCCAGGGACCCGGTCCAGCCAAGCACGAAGAGCAGGTCCGTGGAGAGTTCGCGGCGCCGCAGGTTGCCAGCCACGTTTCTGCCGAGCTGCGGTGCCAGCAGGAGGGCCACGAGCAGGGTCGCGACGAGGAGGCCCGTTTGCAGGTGCCCACGCGTGGGCGCCGCCATCTCGCCGACGTTCGCCACCACCGTGGCGACAATGCTGTTGCCCGCCAGGAAAGCTGCGATCACAAGCGCCGCGACGTCCCGGTTCCTCCCTGGAGATGCCTCAGGTTCTTCGCCGACCGCCCCGTTCCGCCCAGTGCCCAGGTCTTGGGGCTCCGTCGAACAGCAGCTCATCGCCCAGCGCCTGTCTTGCCTGCTTCGTCCATGGGCACCGCCGCCGCATCCGGCAGTTCAAGGCCCTGAAGCTCCACGGCCGTGAACGCCTTCGACCGCACGCCGATTTCGGCTCGCACCGCGGCAATCGTCTCCTCAGGCACCGGCGTCTCCGCATTGCCCCATGCATCGCGAATGTAGGTCAGCACCGCCGCGATGTCGCGATCGCTCCATTGGCCCCAGGCCGGCATCTCTCCGTTGTAAGGCTTGCCGAGCACGGTGACCGGTCCTTGTAAACCGCCCAGAAGGATCCGCGCGAGAATCCGCGGGTCCCCCGTGACCCACTCGGATTGGTCGAGCGGCGGGTACTTACCGGCTATGCCCTCGCCGTTGGCCTGGTGGCAAGCGGTGCAGGCATTGAAGAGACGCTTGCCCAGGAGTAGCGGTTCGATCACGCGCACTGGTGCGGGACCGGCGGTGGATAGGTCCACCGTTCGGAAAGCATCGGGGCCGTCGTAGACGTTCGCCTGGAAGTTGCCGTCGTACTCGCTCAGGTAGTAGCCCGACCACATCGCAAGGAACAGGAATCCCATGAAGAGCGCCAGCGGGACGCGCTGCTGGCCCTCCGATGGCTCGAACTGCTCGCGCAGTACGGCTCGGTGAATCTCCTCAATGTCCGGCGAATCCGCGTTGGGCTGCTCGTAGGCGGAGAGCTGTTCCGGTCCGGGCGACGGAACCTCGCGATCCTCTGGTGAAGTAGGGCTCACTGGACCTCCTCCATTTCGTAGGGCTGGCGCAGAGTCCCCAGGTAGGCGATCAAGGCCATGCCGCGCTGATTCGGAATGATCCAGGCGGGTTCGTCGAGGTACGAGTCAGGCAAGGCGATCACCGGGAATCCGAGCTTCGCCTTCGGGATGTCGCCGACGGTGGTGTTGAACAGGAACTTGAACGATGGCATCACGCTCCCAGGCGAAGTGATCCTTGGATCGTAGAGGTGCAGGTAGTGCCATTCCTGACTCGGCTGACGCTCGGCAATGTTGGCCAGATCCGGGCCTGTGCGCATGGTGCCCAAGAAGGGTGGGCTCTGCAGAACGTAGTCTCGGGGCACGGAGCGCCGCGTTCCCCAACCGCGGTCGATGTCGGCACCGAAACCCTCGGGCCGGACCTGCTGGCTGTGACAGTAGATGCACCCGAGGTCGCGGTAGACCTCGCGACCCGGACCCTCAAGGTAACTATCAAGCTCAGCAGGATAGACGGCCGTCGATCCGTCCCGCAGCTGGACGGTCTTGGGACCCATGGACTGAAGCTGTAGGTTGGGAATCAAGACGAGCCCAAAGAGGGAGGCGATCACCGTGGCGAGAACTCCCAGCGTGATGAGTGAGATTCGGTTCATGATGCGTTTCCTCGCGTGGCTGAAGCGGGCGCAAGCTGGGCCTCTTTCGCTTCTCTGGCGTCTTTCTTGGTGACAAAGAGCGTCGGCTCCACAAGCCAAGCGCCCTCACGCCGGATCATCTTCCAGACGAGCACTGCGAACGAGAAGTGCCCGATGGTCATCAACGTTCCCGCGATCGAACGCGACCATAAGTACGGGATCATCCGCTGGACCACGTCCATGAACGGCACGTCCGGGTTGTTCATCATGAGGCCCTGCATCCAGCCTCCAAAGGACAGGCCGACCCAGTACATGATGATTCCCACGGCGCAGGTCCAGAAGTGAACCTTGATGAGCCGGCTGCTGACCCACTCACGCTCGACAAGGCGCGGCATGACGTAGTACATCGACCCGAAGGCGATCATCGAATAGAACGAGTAGACACCCAGGTGCGCGTGCGCGATCGTGTAATGGGTGAAGTGCCCGACCTCGTTGACCATGCGCAGCGCGGTCAAGGATCCCTGGACGCTCACCGCGGTGTAGGACATCGCTCCGAAGACAATGAACCGCAGCGTAGGGCTGAAGCGCATCTTCGAGAAGTTGCCGGCCATCGTTAGGTGGTGATTGACCGCCACCGTGATGACCGGGACAAACATCATCATGCTTCCGACCGTTCCGACCGTCACCAGCCAGGCGGGCAGCGGCCCTCCGATCAGGTGGTGGGTTCCGGCCCAGTTGTAGAAGAGTGCCAGGGACCAGAACCCGATGATCGAGAGGTAGTAGCTGTGAATCGGGCGACCCAGCACCTTTGGGATGAAGTAGTACGCAGACGCAAGCCCGATCGGCGTAAGCCACAGACCGAGGACGTTATGCGCAAACCACCAGTTCGCCGTAGCCTTGGCGACGCCGGTGGCGGCCGGCGAGTGGATGAGAATGGTCGCAGCTACGTAGAGGAACGGAAACCAGATGGTCGCCCCGAACAGGTACCACTGGGACACGTACAGGTGCTTCTCCTGACGCGAACGCAGCATCTTCACCGTGAGCGCGATCAGCACCAGGAACATCAGTCCTAGCGGGATAGAGATCCACCATGGAAACTCGAGCCATTCGATGCTCGTGCCGTTGCCGATCAGGATCTGGAACGTCCCGATCGCCACCATTGCGTTCCAGTAGACGCCTGCGAGGATGAGTCCCTCCCGCCAGGGCAAGCGGATCTTGCAGAGCCGCGCCATCAGCCACAGGAGCGTCCCGATGCCCGACATGGACGCCCAGCCGTAGATCACCGTGTTGAGGTGAGCCGGCCGAACGCGTCCAAACGTCAGCCATTCCCAGCCGTCGAGGAACCCAGGCGTGTGCAGCTTGATCGAAGTGATGAGGGCCAGGACGGACCCGAGCAGAAGCCAGAACACGCTGCTTCCGTACCAGAGGAGGACCACCTCCCTGGCGGAACGATCGATGACAGCCCGCTGGTTGACGTCGACGGCCCTGTCTGCTTCATGTGGGTCAGTTTCCATGGTCGGAACGCTCTTGTTGAGGTGCGACCAATTGGGCGGCGACGACCAGGGGGAATTCGTCCGTCATCTGACCGATGGGCTCGTCGTCGTCAAAGATGCTCGTCGCACCCTTCTGAAACTCGGCGAGCTGGCCGGAAGTCACTGCCCAAACCAGCGCGGCAACGGAGCTGGCGCCGAGCAGCAAGGCGACCCCCCAGATGAAAATGAGTGTGTTGGTCATCGGGATCGTTTGAGTGGGGGGATCATGGAGGACTCAGGGAGCATTCAGGGTGGACTCAGGATTCACTTAGCGGGCTAGTCATTCGGTCAAACGAGCGGAGGTCCCGCCCCACATTGCGCTCGAGACCCGTCACGACGGCTTCTTGCTGGCGTAAAGGGGCCAGCTCTCCGGAAGCCTGCTATCTGGTGGGCCGTAGCTTGAGAGAGCATGAGAGAGACGCAGCGAAGGAGCTCGTCGCCGCCCACCTCAGCTCTTGGGCCCGCCACCTCACCACTCACAGCCTCTCAAAAAAAATAACGGTGATCCCTACCGTTCAGCCGTGAGTCGCCGGCGCCAGGTGAGTCTCACCGGTTCCCATTTCGTCCACGGGCACCAGGGTCTCGCAGCGTACGCTTGCTCGCCATAAGTACGTTATGTCTCACCCTGTTTGGCATGGTTTGCGCGCTCGTAGCTGGGCTCTCTCCCTCGGAATCCACTGCCCAGATCACGCTTCTTCTGCTCGCCACGCACGCGTCAGAGCTCCCGCGCCTTCCGGAGAATTTGGCCACGGGGGAGGACCGAAGCAACCCCTACGCGCGCGACACCCGCGCGCGTCTTCTCGCATCGCTCAGGTCGATCGACGTGAATCCCTCGTCCATGTCGAGCTATCCCAACCACGGTGTCGGTCTCCTGGGTGAGGCGCTTGCGATCCACCAGGGCACGACGTACCTGGAGCTGCTTCGCGAGCGGTTCATCGACGGCTTCATGGGAAAGGAACCCGCGAAGCACTGGGCCCTGCCGTCCCTCGCGGGCGCCGTTGGCCTGAGAATTTCGATGGAGGATCTCATCAAGCTGCTCGGCGTCCTAGAGTCGAAGGCCAAAGGGAAGGCCAAAGGGAAGGCCAAAGGGAAGGCCAAAGGGAAGGCCAGAGGGAAGGCGGAGCGCGCACGGGACCTGACGCGGGAGTTGCATCACCGTGATGGAGACGCCGCGGTGGAGCTCATCTACTGGCACAACGGGTCCACC
>JBLIHL010000016.1:0-23919 GCA_047635895.1 Paracoccaceae bacterium
ACCCAGGTCAAGCGCGAGGAGCTGATCGACCGACTTCTCGGCAATCCGGACTTCGTCGACTACTGGACGAACAAGTGGTGCGACCTGCTCCAGGTCAACTCAAAGTTCCTCGGCGCCAAGGGTGCGCGTCTCTTCCATGACTGGGTGCGGAACAAGGTGGTCAGCAATGCTCCGTACGACCAGTTCGTGCACGAGATCCTGACCGCGTCAGGCTCCACCCACGCCAATCCGCCGGCGAACTTCTTCAAGGTCCATCGCGAGCCCGACCTCGCAATGGAGACCACGACGCAGCTCTTCCTCGGCATTCGCTTCAACTGCAACAAGTGCCACGACCATCCGTTCGAGCGCTGGACGCAGCGGAATCACTGGCAGCTGGCTGGGCTGCTGGCCCAGGTAGCGCGCACCGACGCTCCGGGCCCCAGGGAGGAGATGATCAGTGACGCTTCGACCGGGGACGTGAAGTTCCCGGACACCGACGTCATCGCAGCGCCCGCATTCCCGTTCGAACACGACGGCGAGGTGCCGGCGGACGGAACGCGGCGGGAGCAGCTCGCCGCCTGGATGACTGCAGCAGAGAACCCTTACTTCGCGCGCAGCTACGTGAACCGCGTGTGGAGTTACTTCATGGGGGTCGGCCTCATCGACCCGGTGGATGACATCCGCGCCGGCAATCCCGCGAGCCACCCAGAGCTGCTCGACCAGCTCACCGAAGACTTCATCGCGGCCGGCTTCGACGTCCGCTGGCTCATGCGCACCATCTGCGAGTCGCGGGTGTACCAGCATTCCATCGCCACCACCCGGTGGAACGAGAGCGACGACCGCAACTTCTCACACGCGTTTCCTCGACGGCTTCCGGCCGAGGTGCTCTTCGACGCGGTGCACCGCGCAGCGGGATCGGAGCTGCGCCTGCCCGGGCAGCGCAGGGGAACTCGCGCCGTACAGCTCATCGACGGATCGGTGTCGAGCGCGGACGGTTTCCTCGAAGTGTTCGGCCGACCTGCGCGCGAGAGCGCCTGTGAGTGCGAACGCGGCGACGGCGTCACGATCGGTCAGGCCCTGAGCCTCGTGAATGGACCGACCGTGGCATCCGCCCTCATCGACGAAGACGGATCGATTGCGGAGCTCGTCCAATTCGAGCGCGATCCGGCGCAGATCATCGATGAGCTCTTCACATCGTTCCTGAGCCGACCGTCCACCCAGGGCGAGCGCGATGCCCTGGCGCCGAGTTTTGATCCGTTCGCATTAGAGAATCGCGTTGCTCTTGGGCCGGAGGGTGAAGCGGAGGCAGACGCCCTTCAGGCCGCTTGGGAAGCGGCCGTTCCGAGCCTGCCGGTGTGGAGCACCCTCGCTCCGTCGAGCGCGTTCTCGGCGGGCGGCGCGTCGCTCAAGATCGAAGAAGGCGGCATCGTCCGCCTGATCGGCGCGCCCGAGGACAAGGATGTCTTCACCGTAATCGCTCCGTCAGGGGACCGGCCCGTGACGGGGCTGCGCGTCGAGGTGCTGCCCGACAAGCTGCGGCCAAAAAACGGGCCGGGTGCATCGGAGAGCGGCAACTTTGTGCTCAACGAACTCGAGGTCACGGCGATCTCGATCAGCGACCCCACGATGAGCCGCAAGGTGGTGCTTCGAAACGCTGCGGGATCCTTCGCACAGAATGCTTGGGCCTTTGGCGGCGCGATCGATGGCAAGCCCGACTCTGGCTGGGCTGTGATGCCGCGCTATGGCGAGCGCCATGCCCTGGTCGCCGAGACCACAGAGGACGCCGCGTACAAGGGCGGCACCCTCTTTGTCGTGACGCTGGCCCAGAACTACGGGTCGCAGCACATCATTGGCGCCCTACGAATCTCAACAACCGGCTCCCCGCGCCCCATCCGCTACTCAGTGCTTCCCGAAGCGGCCATGGCGGCCCTTGCGGTCCCGAAGAGTGACCGCACCGCCGAGCAGGCCGCCGCACTTCACAGCGAGTTCGTGCGCGCCCATCCCGACATGGCGGAGCGCATCCGACTCGGGGCGGCGCAGGACCTCGCCTGGGCACTCGTGAACAGTCCGAGCTTCCTCTTCAATCGCTGAAAGCGTGCAAGAAAATGACACGCGAACGCTGCTCCGCTCCAGCGGAGCAGCGCCGACCCAGCATCAGTCGACGTGGATCGTCACGGTTTTGCCGTCCTCAATCGTGACCGGAATGTCGTAGCGCCGGCCTCCGCCGCTGGGAAAACCACGCTGGCCGACGATTCGATAGGTGCCGGCTGGGATGGGGTCGGACATCCGAGCCTGGTCGCTGCCCCACCACGATGAGTTCGTGGTCTGGCCCGTCCCGCTGTACTTGCTCCAGAGAAGCGGGGTGGTTCGACCAGTGCCGTCAACTCTTTCGAGCTGGGCCCCGTCATCTCGTTCCGCCACGATGACCGCGATTCGCCCGCCCGCTCCGACGTCGAGATGCACTCGCGCCACCTGATCGGAGGTCGCCGTGACGAGCGAGGATGCTCCGCCGTGCGTGGGAATGCTGAAACTCGAGCGACTTGTATCAGCGCGTGCCACCACTCGGTACTCACCGGGCGGGACGTCAAAGTGATACGGCGATGTGCCGTTGCCTGGGGCCTGAAGAAGAACTACGCCACTGATCGCATGTTCGACCTGGACGTGGGACGAGTCATGGCCGGCTCCGTACGGCTTCTTCTTGGAGCGCTTCGGGTCCTCGCCCAGGAGGGTGTAGCCACCGTCGAATGGAAAGGAGACCGTGGGAGCCGTTTCCACGGTTGCCGTAACCTCAACTCGGCCGAAGCTCGGCAGCTTGGAGGCTCGCAGGACGACCGATCGCGACTCTCCATCAGTGAAGCTGATTCGTCGGGGAGTTCCAGCGAATCCTTCCCGTGCGTCGTTCATTCCGACTGCGTAAAGGAGGTAGGTACGGCTGGGATCAACATGGAAGCGAACCATGCCCTGGCTAGATCCGAAGCCCATGACGAGGTCGGGAATGTCAGCCTGCTCTGCCACCCATTCGCGTCCCACCAAGACGGCGGGCGTCAGCCGAACGCGAACCCGCGATGGCCAGGTCGCGTCCGCATGGCGCTCGTAGTTCCATGCGGTTGCGTGGGTCTGCCCTTCCCATGGCGTGCCGTCCACCGACTGGAGCGCAACCAGCAGAAAGACGCCTTCATGGACGAGAGTCACGGCCGCTGGGCCCGCCTCAACGGGCTCCGCTGTGACCTGGGCCTTATAGACGCTCCGGTGCTCCCACAGGCTGGCTTTTGTCCAGACGTAGTAGCTCCCAGCGGCAAGTCCCTCGAAGGCAAATCGTCCATCCTGATCCGTCACCGCCGTGGCCTCGGCGACCCCGGGCGCAAGCGCAGCGAGTGCCTCGTCCGACAGCCGGATCGTGTAGCCCTTCGTCAAGCCGGCGGCGAAGTGCTGGGCTCTTAGCTGAAGGCACGGGACCAGGCGACCTTCCGAATCAACGACGGCGCCGGTGAGGCTGGCGGTCGCATCAGACGGAGCCTGCTTTTCTGGTTCGGTATCAGCGAAAATGACGTCGGGGACCACCTCTCTGTCTGCGGCTTCAATCAGGCGATCGACACCTGCACCGGGGTAGGCGGTGTCCCCTCGACTGAGGGACAAAATCTCCTCGTGGTCCTGCTTCGGTTCGACGCCGATCAGACTCCAAGCCATGAGTACCATGACGGTGAGCAAGGTGACGGCGGCGATTCGCATGGGGGCGTGTGATCAGTGGTCCGGGATCGTGTGAAAGTCCGGAGAACGTGTTTGGCTATCAGGCTGTGATCTCTACCGCTCTCGTGACCCTCCGATACCCCTTGGTTGAAGGATTCCTCCTCGCCGGGCCACTTCTGCTGGCTGAGGCCACGCTAGCGGAGTTCTCGGCTCACCACCCTCCTGGGAGCATGAATGGAAGAGCCGTGTGGTGCCATCCGAGCGACCTCTCGGACGAATCCCACCTGGAACTCCATGGGTGCCGACGAGAGATACCGATCAAGCTGGCATCTAGCGGGTGTCTAAGCGTTGGGAAGTTACTGCGCCTTGATTCGTCAACGGACGGCACGACTCCACCAACCGCTGCTCTTCCGGCGGCCTTCCAGGAGCGTGCAGCCCCCCATTCCTAGCCGCTACTCGTCGCCATGATGTTCGCCCAAGTCATTCTTGCCTGTGCTCTCCTTGCGCCCCCGCCTCCCACCGTCGCCGTGCCCGCCGTTCACTGCCAGGTACCCTGCGGAATCTATGGGGATCACCTCCGCATCGAGCGGCTCCTCGAGGACGCTGCAACGATCAAAAAGGCCATGGCGGAGATCAACACCATCAGTGCGGCGGACCAGCCAAACTGGAATCAGCTCGTCCGCTGGGTCACGACCAAGGAAAATCATGCCCAGGCGGTCCAGGACCAGGTGAGTGCTTATTGGCTCGCCCAGCGAATCAAGGAGCCGATCAGTTCATTCGCCAAGGAAGCGTCCACTGAAGCGTACAAGCGCTACACCATCCAACTCGTCGCCTCGCATCACATCATCACCTGCGCGATGAAGTGCAAGCAGTCAACGGACGTAGCTCAGGCCGAGTCCCTACGCGAGGCCGTCAGGGAGCTCAAGACTGTGTACTTCAGTGCAGACGATCAGAAGCATCTCCACGAACACAGCGCAGGCGAGAAGGTAGATATCCTGGACGGGCTCACCAAGGCCAAGATGAAGGTCGCACAAACGGATGTACTGCTACTTTCGAACGCGGTGGAGAGCTTCATACTCAACAACGGGATGACACCGAGCTCCCTGGAGCTTCTCGTTGAAAAGGACTCGCGGGGGGCAAGTTATCTCAGCCGCGACGACGTCCCCGTCGACCCCTGGGGGAATCAATACGTTCTCGTCGAAGACGAAGAGCACTTCTTTGACATCCGCTCGTACGGCAGCGACGGCAAGGCCGGCGGTACCGGCGCTGCCGCCGACATCTCTAGAATCGGAATGAGAACCGGGGCGATCAAGCGGATTCGGTAGCGGTCGCCTGCTACGTCAAGCGACGGGTTCGAGAGAGGTGCGCCAGCCCAATCCGATGACGCCCCTCGCGAGCGACAGGCGGAACGACCCGATGAAAAAGCGCATCGCGGCCCGCAGCGCTGCGTTTACGCCGGTCGAGGGTCCCTCACTTGAACACCGAGAGCACCGGCAAATGGTCGCTGAGCGCGAACGAGTTCGGGTCGTCCTTGGAGGTTCGAAAGGCCCCCTCATTGAGTGTGCGCGCGCTCACCAGCCTGGAGGCCATTGGCCCCGCCACGAAGACGTAGTCAATCCGCTCCGTGGGATCCGTACTCGGGCACGTGAGGCTCGCCGTACCCGCTCGCTCGCACGTGTCGATCAGCGCGTGCGTTGCCCAGAGTCGATACTCGGGCGCGCCCGGTTCATGGTTCATGTCGCCTAGCACGAGGGCCGACCGCCCCTTCGCGCGGTCGCTCGACACCGCCTCGGCCAGCGCTCCGATCTCGGCCTCACGGATGTGCGTCGTGTTCTCCCAACTCGGCAGCATGTGAGCGCAAAAGACTGCGACCTGCTCGTCGCCGTGCTGCAGAAGGACGCGTCCGAGGCAGCGCGAGAACAGCTCGTCCTCCGGGATCTCCGGATCGATCCCGGGCCGGTTGCTGCGCTCGAGGATAGGCACCCGGGACAGGATCGCGCCTGAGATCCCCTCCTCCCAGCCCGCACCCTTCCAGCCGCCCGGGAAGTAGGCGAACTCCATGTCGAGCAGGCTCGCCAGTTCGCGAACGCGCTCTTCGCTGTGCGCCTCCTGCAGGGCGATCACGTCGACGTCGTACAACTGAAGCTCAAGGGCCAAGCGCGCGAGCACCTGGTGATGGCGGCGGACTCGTCCGATGCGGGCCTTTCCGCCCTCCGTGGACGCGATGGGCCCCCAGGCGTGCACGTTGTACGTGATCACTCGAAGGCCCTTCGGCTCCTTCGCGGTGGCCTCCTGGAGCGGGCCGAAACTGAAGAGGCCAAGGGCGACGGCGATGAGCAGCTGTTGCATGGTGTCATTATGCACGAGCCTCCCAGGCGCTCCGCGGTGGGCTCTGCTCCATGCGGCCAGTCGCGCGTGGGCCGCGCTGGACGATCGGAGGCTGTCCTGCCACCCCCCCCTGCCCCCGCGAATGGCTGAGTCTGTCCCAGATTCGGGACGAAGCTAGTCCCAGATCGACCTCGAAAGGCGCGTAAGGGCCCTGCAAAGCGACCTAGGGACTTCCTACCGTGGCTGAAAGCAAACCGCGGCGCCAGATCATGCCCCAATTACTAGAATCCCAGCCAGGGCCCCGCTATTGGCGCTGCCTGACTCACGACATGACTACTCTTCGCATCACAGCGGCCCGTATTGGGCTCCTCCTCGCGGGACTCCTAGCGAGCACAGCGACCGCGGACGCACAAGGCCTCCCCGACCTTGGAGTCAGCGGCCGGACCGTTTGGCTGTCTGCCGGAGGCGACTCCACGCTGGGTTGGGCGTATGTCGATGTTCCTGAGACCGGGGACGAAGAGCTGTTCGCGGTCTACGTTCCCGGCACGCCCATGGCCGAAGAGCGTCCGCTCCTCGTGTGCTTTCACGCGTACGGCCAGTCACACGCGGACATCGTCTACAACACCAACTACTTCCGGGAAGCTCGAACACGTGGTTGGTTCGCGATCGCGCCCGTTCAGTACGGCGGACCTGGCGGCCTGTGGGATAAGAGCTTCGGCTCGGTCGCCAGCCAGCACCACGTCGAGGCCGTGCTTCGCTTCGTGTTGAACACTTACCCTGTCGATCGTGATCGGATCTATGGCGTCGGCTTCTCGATGGGTGGAGGCAACGCGATGAGCTACGCCGCCCGTCACCGCAACCGCCAGAAGGGAGCGTTCGCCGCGGTCCTGAATCACACCGGATCGGTCGCACTGACCGACGTGTATCAGGAGTCCACCCAGCAGGTGCGAACCAACATGGAGACGCTTTTCTTCGGTTCGCCGATGCAAACGCCGTTCGAGTGGACGCGGTCATCCTCCATCGTCCTCGACTCCAGCGGACATCTTGTTCCGGGCGCGGACCACATGGCTGTCAACCTGTCGGGAACTTCGATCCGCTCCGTCTATGGAGCAGCGGACCCGACCTACCTGGTGAACCAGACGGACCGCCTTGACCAGTTATATACGGCGTTGCTGGGCTCTAGTTCGATGCACGAGCTCGTCGTTCTGCCTCCCGTGAGCTGTGGCGCCCACTGCTGGGAGACTCTCGACGAAGCGGAGGCCTGCGACTGGCTGGGGATGCACACGCTCGACGACAACCCCGCCGAGGGGATCGTTCTCGTCGATCGCCGCAGCCGCTGGGGGCGCTTCGGCGTCGTACCGAACACCACCGGCGAATTCGCTGGTTTCGAGTTCCAGATCGAAGCTCTGAGTAACCAGCTCAATTTGACCGAGATCCACAACGTCAGGGACATCACGCTCGGACTGGGGGAGCTGGGGCTCGATCCGCTACTTCCTGTCACGCTCGGCCTCGGGACGACCGATCCGAACGGCTCGAGCGTCGTCATCCACTCCGTTGCGAATCGCCCCATCCTTGTGCTGAGGGGCAGCACTTGGCTCTCGGAGAATTGCTCCGGGACCGGGGCGCCGACGTGGTGCTACTCCGCGGCGGACCAAGAACTGCACATCAACGAACCGGGCGGCTCCGGGACGCAGTCCTGGTTAGTCACGTTCTGATTCAGTGACGGTGTGGCTGCGTCAGACGGAGGCCTCCTGCCTCCGCGCGCTTCGCGGATTCGATCACAGGGTGCTCACTGGGCCTACGGGCCCCCAGCTTCCGGAGGCCGCCTTGCCCCAGCAGCCCTGGGACTTCCTCGGAGCAGGCATTCGGACTTTTTCCGCCGCTTCCGCGTCGCCGATTTCCGTCACGGTTCGTGCTGTCTATATGACCCCCACGACCACCCCACGACACACGTGCACTGAGACCGCCACCTGGACCGAGACGGCCACCGAGCGCCTTCTCGACGTTGCCACGATGGCCATCGCTTACCTCTACTGGCAGATTTGCGAGATCGACGGGACCGGCACTAGCCGCACTGCAGCTCAGACATCTGCTGCATCACGGCCATGAACTCTTCCTGGGCGGCGGACATCTTCTTCATCCGCTCTTCCGTCGACAGGTCCATCGCCATGAGCTCCGCCATGTCGGCCTGGAACTGCTGGCCGATGCGCTCGGTAATCACCGGGATGTGAGCCGGCGTCAGCTCCTCACCCGGTTCGAGGATGCTCTCAAGCCCCGCCCTTGCTTCCAGCTTGGGCGCATCGCTCGACTGGTCCGCTTCGTAGGCCTCCAGGCAGTTGCGGGCAAACGCGTTGTCCGGATGGGCCGCCTGGATCTCGCGGAGCTTGGCCAACGCTTCATCCAATCGGTTCAGGTCGATGAGGATCCTCGCGTGCTTCTCGGAGGCTGATTCCCAGAAGTACTGGTCCGTGCCGCGATTCGTCGCGCTCGCAAGGAGCTCGAGCGACAGGGCGCTGTTGCCCGAGACGTGCTCAACCATCGCCAGCACCATCTGCGCGCCCGCGAGGTCGAAGAGCTCATCGTCCTCGTTCACGGGAGACTCGATCGTCCATCGGCACAGGTCCCGGATCTCCGAACCACGATCGAGCACCGCAGTGGAGCGGTTGCCCTCGTTCCAAGCAGCCTGCGCGACCGTCTCCCACAAGGCGTTAGCGAGGCCGAAGACCTGAACGCGGGCATCGGGTGCTTCCGACTCGACGGCCTCGCGAGCGAGGTCGCGGAGGGCCTCCAGACCGTCCTCACGGTGGTCGAGAGCCTGCTGGATGGCTTTGGGAGAGCGAGAGGTCATGGTGGACTCGTAGGAGGACGTCGATCCGGAAGGGAGGGTCCGGAGAGGGAGGGGCAGGGCTGCTGCATGAAGCGGGCCCCCCTCCTGTCCTTTCGGGCGACACACCTCAAACCTTGAATTGCGCGTCTGAATGCCGCAGCCCTGTCACCGGATTGCCCCGTCATCCGAACCCGTCGCGCCACTCAGCTTCGGTCCGATAGGCCTCGCGCTCGAAGACGCTCTGGCGATAGGGGTCCACGCGCCGACAGAGACACCACGCGCTGGACGCGACGCACGCCGGCAGAAAGAAGGGTCCGATGGACGTATTCGGCAGCACCCAGACTTAGCGGAGGAGTCGTAGCACGCCGCGTACGCTATCCTCTCCCCACCATGGCGCAGAGCGGTACACCCAAGGGGCCAGGCGGGCCCGAGTCAGGACGGGGGAGAGCCTCGGACCGAGCGGGCTCACTCGCAGCGGGCGTTCTCGCGGGCAACCGCACGCGCCTTGCCCAGGCCATTACGCTGATCGAGAGCACTCGATCTGCCGACGCGCCCGTTGCCCAAGAGCTCCTGAACGCCGTCCTCCCCGAGACTGGCCGAGCGCACCGCGTCGGCATCAGCGGCGTTCCCGGCGTTGGCAAGAGCACGCTGATCGAAACGCTCGGGCTCCACCTGATCGAGCAGGGACACCGGGTCGCCGTCCTCGCGATTGACCCGTCAAGCACCCTCTCTGGCGGCAGCATCCTGGGCGACAAGAGCCGGATGGAGCGCCTCGCCCAGGCAGAAGCCGCCTTCATTCGACCCAGCCCCAGCGCCGCCACCCTCGGCGGCGTCGCCCAGCGGACGCGCGAGACCATGCTGCTCTGCGAAGCCGCCGGCTTCGACGTCATCCTCATCGAGACCGTGGGCGTCGGACAGTCCGAGATCGCCGTCCGCGAGATGGTCGACACCTTCGTCGTGCTGCTCCTCCCTGGTGCAGGCGACGAGCTCCAGGGCATCAAGAAAGGCATCCTCGAGGTGGGCGATATCCTGGCGGTGAACAAGGCCGATGGTTCCCGCGTCAACCTCGCCCGGGCTGCCGCCAGGGATCACTCCGCCGCCATGCGGTATATCCGTCCACGCCACCCCGAATGGACGCCCAAGACGCTCGTGGTCAGTGCGGAAACCGGCGCCGGGATCGACGAGCTATGGACGGCGATCGGCGAGCACCAGGCCATGCTGACGAGCTCCGGCTCACTGATGAAACAACGCTCCGAGCAGGCGACGCACTGGATGTGGTCACTGATCGAGGAGCGCCTCTTCCGCGCTTTCCGGGAAGACCCCTCCGTGGCGTCCGAACTGGACGCCACGGTCGAGGCCGTCCGCGAGGGATCGCTCGCGCCGGGCGCGGCAGCTTCCCGACTACTCGGCTTATTTGGGCCCGGCTGAGCCACTCGCTGGCCCACTCGCTGGGCCACCCACTTAGCTGGGACTGGTGGTCGTATTCGTCGCATAATCCAAGGCTGAGTCCATTCCTGGGTGGAGCCCGGGCACCTCAGCGACGTGCACGAGCGCATCCCCCTGGAACACCAGCGGGTTCGTCACAAAGCCAATGACCACTCCCTCGCACGGAGACTTCACCAGTGCGCGTTTGGCGTCATAGGGCGTCGTGAGGAACCCAAGCGTCTGACCACGCGCCACAGTGGCGCCGAGGTCCTGACGCGAGTGGTAGAGGCCGCTGCGCGAGGCTCGGACCCAGCGACTCGCCTGGGCAATCGCGGTCTTCCCGTCCGCCTCGGGCGCCTCCTCGATCATCTCAAGCTTCTTCATCACGCGCAGGATCCCGGCCACGCCGCGCTCGATGGCGTCGCTTCCAAACCGCAGCGGCTCGCCCGCTTCATACAGCAGAACGCGGGCCCCTTTCTTCATGGCGACCTTGCGCAGCGAACCATCCCGCAACCCAGCGGCAAGGGTCACCGGCGCGGCGAACGCCTCCGCGAGCTCCCGCGTGATCGGATCTGCCAGATCCGCACGAATCTGCGGCAGGTTCGTACGTGCGTCCGACCCCGTGTGCAGGTCGAGTCCCAGCGAGCACCGCTCGACGATTTCGGTCACAAAGATGTGCGCGAGACGCGACGCCAGTGAACCGCGCGCGCTCCCTGGGAACGACCGGTTGAGATCGCGGCGGTCAGGCAGATAGCGCGACTGGCTCAGGAAACCAAAGACGTTAACGATCGGGACGGCGATCAGCGTCCCGCCCATCAACTTGGGGTCCACTTCCTGCAGAACTCTCCGGATGACCTCGACGCCGTTGAGCTCGTCTCCGTGAACGGCGGCGTCCATCCAGATCGTCGGGCCGGGCTTGGTGCCGTGGAGCACGCAGACGGGCAGCGACGCATCTGCGTCCGTCTGAAGCCTTGCGATCGGGATTTCAAAACGTGTGCGTTCGCCAGCGTTCACGCTGTGGCCTGCGATTTCAAACGGAGCACGACCCGACTCCATGGGCCCCTCTGGAGCCTCGGTGGAGACCTTTTTCGAGGCCTTCGTTGGGGCCTTCTTTGAGACTGTCTTGGCGGCCTTCTTTTGGGCTACCTCGGGTTCGTTTCCCTGCTCAGCCTTCAACGCGTCGTGTTTTGCCTTCGGCATCTCGCTTCTCCTGTTCGGCATGTCGTTTCTCGAGGTGCTCGATGATCTTCGATGCCACGTCCACACCCGTCGACTCCTCGATCCCCTCGAGGCCCGGTGACGAGTTGACTTCCATAATGAGCGGGCCGTGGTTGGAGCGGAGCATATCGACGCCGGCCACCCGCAGCCCTAGCGCTTTCGCAGCCCGCTTGGCGCAGGTGCGCTCCTCCGGGGTCAGCTTCACCCGCTGGGCATCTCCGCCCCGATGGAGGTTCGATCGGAACTCGCCCGGAGGCCCTTGGCGCAGCATCGAGGCGACGACGCGGTCCCCCACTACAAACGCGCGAATGTCAGCGCCGCCGGCTTCCTTGATGAACTCCTGCACGAGGATGTTGGCGTCGAGGTTCCGGAACGCCGAGATGACGGATTCTGCGGCCTTGTCGGTCTCCGCGAGAACGACGCCTACGCCCTGCGTCCCCTCGAGGAGCTTCACCACGAGCGGAGCCCCGCCGACCATGTCGATGACGCCTTGGATATCCTTCGGCGAGTGGGCGAAGCCCGTGACCGGCATCCCGACGCCCTCCCGCGAGAGGATCTGAAGCGAGCGCAGCTTGTCCCGCGAACGACTGATCGCCACCGACGAGTTCGCCGACAGCACGTTCATCATCTCAAACTGCCGGACCACGGCCGTCCCATAGAACGTGTGGGACGCACCAATCCTTGGAATGATGACGTCACATTCTAGCTCTGCGTCCTGGTAGATGACCCGGGGCCGATGGGACGCGATGTTCATCACGCAGCGAAGGTAGTCCACCACTCGTACATCGTGGCCGCGCTCCTTGGCGGCGGTCACGAGACGATCGGTGGAGTAAAGCGAGGCCTTACGGGAGAGGATTCCGAGTCTCATACAGGATCAGGAACGGGAGCGCCGGGGCGCAGCCTTCTTGGTAACGAAAGTCTGGTCGAGGAACGAGCGCCCGGAGTCCACGAGGAACCTCCCCCGAATAGCCTCACGCCCCAAGAGCATCCGGAAGCTCATGTCGTTGCGCTCGGTCAAGGTGAGCTCGATGGACCACTCGATCCCGTGCAGTCCCGCGATCGTCCGGATGAAATAGCGCTCCTCAATCGCTCCATTGGAGCTTCGAACGCTACGCACGTCCAACAGTTCGGCGGAGCAGCTCACGCCCGGTCCGTCACCACGCTGGCGCGGGTGGGTGAAGAAGGCGACGCGGTCCCTACCCTCCGCGCGACCGCGCTCAATGCCGAACGCGTGGATCGCGGACGATCTCGCGCCCGTATCGATCTTCGCCTTGATCTTGGGTATCCCCAACCCCGGGAGGGACAGCCACTCGCGCCAGCCGATGAGCGGCAGCTCGGAGCGGGCGCTGCCCGACCGTGAAGCGGCGCCCTTCGGGGCCGGTGGAGAGCCTGCGTCGGGCTCTTGGGAGTCTTGGTCCATGAATGTGAACGGGAGGGATAGCCGGGTGTGGCGGCCAACGAGACAGATTGCAGCAAAAAGGCCGGGCACGATAGCCCAGGTTGGCCGATGATCCTTGTGTGAAAGTGACCGGCCTAGATCGATTCGCCACCTCGGGGTTCGTGCGATTCCTGGCCGTCGCCGGCTGGTTCATCATCACGTCCCTCGCGTTCTTCAGTCGCTATGAACGCATGGCACCCGTGCTAGCCACCATGATGGCGAGTTTGATTCTGCTTATCGCCTCTCTTGGCCTTTCCTGGGCCGCTTTTCCTGGGGTAAAGCGCCGGGAACGACGCCGTCAGGCATGAGCCGCGCCTCGTCCGCCTTCAGAATGGCCTCGTGTGCTGCGCTCGTCGCCGCGCTCGGGAGCTGCGGCGGCCAGGGTGACGCGCCAAAGGCGGAGTCGCCCGAAGGGCCGATTGCCTACGGCCAGCACACAGATGGGCGCGGCTGGGCAGTGCGTGAGGAAGGACTCTTCGGACACCGGCGAGTCCTCGACCTGCCGAATTCCCCTGAGTCCGCACCGAGGGGGCAGAACCTGGGTGTCCTCGGCTACGCGCAGGGCTCCGAGAACGCCCCAGCCACCACGGGCGTCCTCGTACGGCAAACCGCGCGGATGGCTCCCGGGCTGAACCTCATGAACTCCGGGGACGCTGCAGAGGCCGTCCTCATGGACTCGGAAGGAACCGTCAAGCACGCCTGGCGCCTCCCCTACGACGACATCCCCGACGCGCCCCCGCTCGCCACGTCGTTCCAGATTCCCTGGCGACGCGTGCACATGAGGCCCGATGGCTCCCTCCTGGCCATGCACTCGGACGCTGCGCTGGTCTACGTGGACCGGAAGTCGAAGCTGCGCTGGACACTCTTCGACCGTGTCCACCACGACCTGGACGTCCTCGAGGGCCCGGGCGGCCCCACCATCTTCGCGCTCGCCCGCCGTGAGCGCATCGTGCCCGAGGTCAACCCCGACCAGCCGGTGATCGACGATCTGATCATCCGTGTCAACGCGCGCGGCGAGAAGACCCTGACCGTGTCCCTCTGGGACGCCTTCACCTCATCGGAGTGGGCGCCGATGCTGGAACGGCTGAACGAGCGCGAAGACGACGTGATGCACGCGAACTCGCTCGAGATTCTCGACGAGCACGAAGCGGCTCTCTTCAAGAACCCCGCGGTCAGGGCTGGCAGCGCGCTGGTCTGCATGCGCAACCTGGACCTCGTCGCCGTCATCGACCTGGAGGCGTCGAAGATGGTCTGGGTAACGTCCGGCCCCGATCGTCCCCACTGGCGTGGCGCCCACGACCCCACGCTCACCGATCGCGGAGAGATCCTCATCTTCGACAACCTCGGGGGCGTCGGAGGCAACTCGCGCCTGGTCGCCCTTGAACCTGGCGCCAGATCCGCGAACTGGACCTGGGCGGGCGATCCGGCTGAGTCCTTCAGCAGCATGTTCTGCGGGACGCTCGACGCTCTGCCGGGCGGGAATATCCTCGCGACCGAGTCCTGCCACGGGCGCGCCATCGAGATTGATCGCGCAAGCGGTGAGATCGTCTGGGAGTTTGTCAGCGAGCGGGTCGCCGGCGATGACGAGGAGTTCGTGGCCGCACTGTTCGAGGTTCAGCGGATTCCGCGACCCGACTGGCTGGCTAGCTCAAGCAAGTAGCGCGGCGCCACGCGACTGGCCCGACTTCTAAGGGCCCGGCTTCCAAGGGCCCAGCTTCCAAGGGAGCGGCTTCTAACGGGACGATTCCGACCGAGACGCTTTATTGAGCATCGTCAGCGGTGGCTGTGGCTTCTGTGGCTTCTGGGGCTTCTGGGGCTTCTGGGGCTTCTGGGGCTTCTGGGGCTACTGGGGCTACTGGGGCTACTGGGGCTACTGTGGCTTCTGCGGGACGCCAGGCCCATTCCGTAGGCTGCCGGTGGAAGTGACCCTCGGCGAGCAGCTCTCCACGGTCACTCCACATGCGGTGGATACCCTCTGGCTCACCGCCGAGGAACTCGCCCTCGTAGATCTTCTCGCCCCCGTTGAAGAACGCCGTGCGCTTGCCCGAAGGCGCGCCGTCGACGTACTCCTGCTCCCACATCTTGCCGCCGTCGTTATCGAAGCCCGCATGGATGCCCTGGGCCTTGCCCATGATGTAGAGGCCGACTTTGCGAGTCTTCCCGTTGGGGTGATAGTGCGTCACCGACCCATCGAGGATCCCGCCTGCGTAGCTGCCGGTCCAAGAGAGCGCGCCGGTCTCGTCCCAGAGACTGCGCTGCCCGCTGAGCAGGCCACGGTTGTAGACACACTCCTCGAGAATCATGCCGCTTGCCGCATAGCGCCGGTGCATGCCCTTCTCCTTGCCATCGAGGAATCCCCCCTCGCGCGCGAGCCGGAGGTTGGGGTGGTAGGCGGCGTGCTTTCCTACGGGCTTGCCGTTCACGAACGCGCCCGCCTCGGCAATATCACCCGAGGGGTACCAGGTGGTCTTCCCGCCAACAAGCTCTCCGGCCTTGTACTCCATACGAGCCTTGGCGCCGCCGTCCTCATACCACCACTGCCAGCTCCCATGGCGCACGCCGTCCTTGTAGCGGCCCCGCCACATTTCTTGACCGCCAGGAAAGTACGCCGACCACTCACCGGCACGGCCGTCCATTGGCACATGGGTGAACTGTGACGCCAGGTCATCTTCCCGAAGGACCGTCCCGTCTTCGAATGTCCCCTGCGCCTGGATCTGTCCGTCGTCGTACCAGAACTTCCAGCTGCCGTGCAGGCGCTCTGCCCCGCTCTCATGCCGGAAGGTCTTACCTTGGCATCGCATGACGCCTGTGGGGTAGTGCCTTTCCTGGACATCGGCGACCACGCCGCAGGCTGTCAGGACCGCGAGGAGACCCGGGCCGATGTGGCGAGGGACACCGAAAAACCGGGATGGATGGGACGAGGAGAATGGAGCCATGGGAACTGTGCCGTCGGCATTCAGCCCTGTCGAACGTTCGAGGGATTACGAGATCGTGGGGTGCATGCCTGGATCTAGGAGGAATCTTCCCAAAATGGTTTCCTCGCGGCACCGACAGGCGCACCGCGTCGAACCAGCGGGTCAGCGCGGAAGGCGGTCGATCGTGAGCGGAACCAGAGTCCCGCGCCGCCAGATGCCCAGCGCAAGGGGCTCTTCAGGCAGCAGAGTCTTGATGACCCGCTCGAGGTCGCTTGGAGATCGGATCTCCAGCCCCCCGGCCTGGACCACGACGTCGCGGACATAGAAGCCTGTTTTCCTGGACGTGTTCACCAGCATCACCATCCCGCGCAGGCCCGCCTCATCCGCCGGCCCCGAGGGATCAATCTCGGTGACGACGAGCCCGAAGAGTGGAAGCGGCGAATCGCCCAACCTCGCGAGCAGCGCCGAGCCGGGCAGTTCGGAGCGTGCAATCTCTTCCTCGATCCTGGTAAGGCGTGCGCGGCTTCCGGCGGCTGATTCGGTCATGAACCCAAACTCGGGATACCAGCGTTGGCCACTGCTAATCAGAGCGGGCACAACCACCTGGAGCCTGTCGATCGGAAGGGCGAACCCGACGCCTGGGGCCCGGCCGGAGTCCATGTGGATCGCGGTGTTCATGCCAATCACCCGCGCCTGATCGTCGATGAGAGCTCCTCCGGAGGAACCGGGGTGCAGCGGCGCATCCGTCTGGATGGTGCCGCGCAGCGTGCGTGCGATGGTGGATTGGATCCGACGATTGAGACCACTGATCGACCCTGTTGAGAGGGAGTGGCCTAGACCGTAGGGGCAGGCGACGCTGAAGACGCTCATGCCCACGGCGAGATCGTGGGAGGTGCCCACTCGGATCGGCGTGAGCTGTGCTCGTTGGGCCGCGATCTGCAGCACCGCAATGTCCGTGGCAGCGTCGACGCCGATGAGCTTCGCTTGCCAACTCGTGCCGTCGGCGAGGGTGACGTTCGCGCCGCCGACGTTCTCGATCACATGGCGGGAAGTGACGATATGACCGCTGCGATCCCAGACGAGGCCGGAGCCGGTTCCAGCGACGGATTCGTAGAGGCTGCGGGGCTCGACCTGCGTGGAGTCTGCGTCCTCGGTCGCAGGACTCCCGGGCCCAGCATGCGCTGGCTGCGTGTGAATCGAGAGCGTCGTCACGTGGGCGACGGAGGCCCGTGCGTCTTCGAAGATACGCTGGGCGAGGCTAGGGTCGGACGGTGCCCGCTCAACGGAGGGTCGAGGCCCGAAGGGGTCGGCCTCAGCCTCCGTGGGGCGCGGAGCAAACTCCCGCTCGAAGCGCGACCACGGGTCCCCCTGAAGCTCCTCGCGGAGCACGAAGCCGGGCTCGGTTTCGGCCAGCTCGTAGCCGTCGGGATCGAGCGCAGAAACGGAGCCGCCTGAGCTCCATGGACCCGGTTCGCTTGAGGAACTTCCAGCCGTCACGCGCTCGCTTTGGCCGGCGACCGCCCCAGTACCCGCCTCCGGGCCACCATCGGAGCCCCCTGAAGTGCGCCCTGAAGGGCGACCTGAAGGGCGACCTGGAGACCCGCCTGAGGAACCGCCTGATGAACCCAGCGCAACGTCATCGACCGCTCGACGCAGGCCAAAGCGGTCTGGCGCCACGAGTATGGCCGCGACCAGGATCAGGGCGGCGACCCCGAACGTCCCCAGGAAGACCAGAAGGGCCTCCTTGCCGCTGGCAGCGAGATGCCGCGGGGATGGTGTGGTGGGTGGGGGAACTGGCACAGCGCGCTCTACGGACCGCGGCCCGTTCTGTGAGTATCGACTCAGAGGGAGGAGAGCTGTCCCGTATTCCGGGGTGCAGGCTCACCATGGGGGTCTGGGCGGCCGTATGGTGCCCGCGCGATGGCACGAACCAGGGAGGAAATCAGGGCACTGGAGAGCGCACTTTCGCCGCGAAGGCGCGAGATGCGGGTCCTCACTCGGCTGGCGATGCCCATCCTGTTCACCAACGTCTTCTGGATGATGGTCAGCCTGGTGGACGTGCTGATGCTCGGGCGTTGGTCGAGTGAGGCGGTCGCGGCGGCTCTCTTGTCGGGGGTTTGGATCCACCTGACCCAGATGCTCGGAATGGGTCTCGTGATGGGGATCGACCCGCTCGTGACCCAGGCCTACGGTGCGAAGGATCGCGAGATGATGGGGCGTGCTCTCCAGCGGGGCATCATCGTCGCGCTTCTCGCATCGATCCCCATCGTGGCCATGAGGTTCATGACCGCCGAGTTCCTCGAAGCGATGCGCGGATTCGCCGATTGGATCCGCGGATTCGGGGACGGCATAGCGCCGGCGGTGGACGCCCAGGGCGGTACGTCCACACTCGATGGCGCGGCGGAGCGCTACGCGCTCGCCCAGACGTTTGCGACGCCGTTCTTTCTCGTCTACATCGCCTTCCGCCAGCAGCTCCAGGGGCGCGGAATCCTACGGCCCGCCCTGATCGTCGCAGCGGTGGCCAACGTCTTCAACTTCATCGCCAACTGGATCCTCATCTACGAGCTGGAGTGGGGCATCACGGGCGCGGGCGTGGCCACTGGATTCACGCTCACGTTCATGTGCCTGACGCTGCTGATCGTGATCTGGCGAAGGCGCCTACTTCGCGGAGCCTGGGTTCCGTGGGACGCGCGGTCCTTCCGATTCTCCGAGATCCTCAAGGTCATTCGCATCGGAATCCCAGTGGGACTTCACTTCGCGTTCGAGGTAGGTGCCTTCGGAGCCACGACCCTGCTCGCAGGACTCATCAGCGTCACGGCCACGGTCGCACACGGCGTCGCGATCAACCTGGCCAGCATGACGTTCATGTTCCCGCTCGGGATCGGGCTCGCTGCGACGACCAGGATTGGCAACCTTCTGGGTGAGAAGCGCCCTGAAGACGCGCAGACCAGCGCAGTCGTGGCGATGTGGATGGGAGGTCTTTCCATGGCCGCTCTGGGCGTAGTGCTCTATCTGGGCCGCAACTACTTCCCCGCGATATACGTCCCGAAGGACACGGAGGCCATCCGGATGGCGGCGCTGGTTCTGCCCATAGCGGCCGCATTCCAGGTGTTTGACGGCGTCCAGGTCGTGGGCTCTGGAGTCATGCGCGGCATGGGAAAGACGGTTCCAGCAGCCGTCTTCAACTTCATCGCATGGTGGATCATTGCTCTACCGATGGCGGCCTATTTTGTGCTCTTGAGGAATGGGGATCTCACCCACGTTTGGTGGTCACTCTGCCTGGGCTTGGGTGTCGTCGCCGTCCTCTCGATTGGCTGGGTCCGGTGGCGCGGCCCGGCTTACCGCTCCTGACGAGCCGACATCCGGATCCGCAGGCTCTGGTACGGGCGTAGCGGCCAGCAGGGCTGAAGGCGCAGGACGCAGGAGCGCTTGTGGAGTTCGAGTCCCGTGCTGTAGGTCATGGCAGCACATGGCGTATCCTGGTTGGAAAGACCCAGCCGCCTTGATGGTCGCTTGGAGCTCTGTAAGCAGCTCATCAAGCGGTGAACCCTCAAGCGTCGCCCATCATTTCACCGTGAGGCCCTCGTGTCCGACTCCCCCGCCTTTAGCCTGTTCGCCAACGACTACGACGCCTGGTTCGCCGACAACCGCGACCTGCTGGAGAGCGAGGTCCGCCTCATCGCCCACGCCTGGCCCGGCGACGGCGTGGCGCTCTCCGTCGGCTGCGGCACCGGCCTGTTCGAGACCATCCTCGCCCGCGAGCACGGCGTGAACATCCAGCACGGCGTGGAGCCAGCGGAAGGCATGGCCGCCATCGCCCGCGAGCGCGGCATGACCGTGAGCATCGGCACGGCCGAGGCCGCTGATCTAGGCGAAGGCGCCGTCGACATCCTCATGTACAACGGCTCGACCTCCTATGTGCCCGACCTGAAGACGGCCTTCGCCAAGGCCCACCGCGCCCTTCGTCCTGGCGGCCACGTGGTCGTCGTCGATGTGCCCCGGGAGTCTGGTTACGGCGTGCTGTACTGCCTCGCCAACGCCCTGGGTACCTGGGACCACCCGGTGTTTGACGGAGTCAAGCCCGACGCCGCCTACCCCCTGCCGTTCGTCCAGGCGGCCACATGGCACACCACCGCCGAGCGCATCGCAGCCCTCGAGGCCTGTGGCTTCGAGATTGTACGCACCGCACAGACCCTGACTCGGCACCCGGTGAATGCGCCCCACGGGGTCGAGATGCCCCGCGACGGCCATGAAGCTGGCGACTACGTGGCCATCGTCGCCCGCCGTGGTTAGTCGTGCGGCCCGGCTCCGGGCGAGCGCCGCCCCCCTGCGAGCCGCCTGTCGGGCCCATCCCTTCGTGAACGGCATCGCCGATGGCAGCCTGCCTACCGAGGTCTTCGCTCGCTGGGTCGTCCAGGACTGGCGCTACCTGCAGACCTACGTGGAGGTGCTAGACCAGGTCGCCGCGACCGCTCCGAACTCCGCGGCCAAGGAGCGCTGGACTGAGATGGCGATGTTCACGCGAAGCGAGGAGCTCGCCCTGCACCGGACCTACGCCGCGCGCTTCGGCCTGACTCAGGCTCACCTTGACGGTGCCCCTGACGCCCCGGCCACCGCCGCCTACACCGGCTTCTTGCGGGAGCAGGCCCATAGGTCCTACGGCCACGGCGTAGCCAGTCTGGTGCCGTGCGGCGTCGGCTACGTCACGCTTGCGACAGAGCTCGCGGCGGAGCCGCTGCCTACCGAACTCCGCTACGCCGACTGGATCCGCACCTACGCAGACCCGGCCTTCGCCGAAGCGGTTACTTGGATGGAATCCGAGCTCGATAGCGTCTTGGGCGATGAAGCGGCCCTCGCGGCGACCTACCGCGCCGGAGCCGAGCACGAATTAGCCTTCTGGGATCAGCTGTGGCGGGGCTGGTAACTGGCAGTACCGTCCCCGACCCAACTCTGCCAGGGGATAGACTGCCTCTATGGCCTTCTTCAGCGACTTACACCGTGGCGCTCTGGCGCTTTCCGTGCTGCTTTGGAGCGGCTGTGCATCCGCTCCAGCGGGCCAGGGTTCCGACGCCTCGCCGCGGGCGATCGCGTGCTCACTCGCCGGGCCGTCCGACCGCCCCTTCGAATCGCTGAGCCACCTGTTCGAAAGCGGCAACCCTGGCTATGGCCTGACCTGGATCGCTGAGGCCAACGGCTGCGAGGCCGACGATTCGGCGCGAGTCATTTTCGTTCAGACCGGTGAATGCCGCGGGACGATCGCTTCGTCGGATGACTCCGAGGAAGCAACGACCAGCGAACTACGGGTCGGCGACATCGTCGTGCTGAGAGCGGGCGAGTCCATTGCCTTCGAGCCGCAAATCTCGGCCCTCGTTTTCGACGTTCCGATGGCTCCTCCGGCCTCCGTGCCCACGTTTGTGCGACCGGACTTCGACCCGCTCCTCACCGACACGCCGGGCGGCTGCGCTGAGGAAGATGATGCGTATCGGCGCATCCTGCTGACCTGGCAGGGCAAGGTGGGTCCGTACCTGTATCACGCCATCAACGCCCACCGCGTTCGGATCCTCGACTCGTTCACGCACTACCACCCGAAGGAAGGCGGCTTCGATGAGTTCTACCTCGTCCAGGAGGCCCCGCCGGGCGCGGAGCTCATCGTCTCCGAGCACCTGGACGCGATCCAGGGATTGGCCGCCGTCACCCGGGATGACGTCCAGGACCTCCTGCGGCGAATCCCGCTCAGCGCCGGCGACCTGATCTACCTTCCGAGGACGGTTGTTCATCGTGGACTGGGCGGCGCCGTCGTGCAGGTGATCACCGTGCCAGGCTTCGTCCCCGGAGCCGAGATCGGCGTGGACAGCGATCTCACGAAGCTGAATCGCCGGCTCGGACTCTCCGGTGACCAAGCGCTACCGGTTCACCGATAGCGCCGCACGTCGCGGCTCATTTCGTATCCTGGGTGCACGATGACCCACCCACTGCTCACCGCTTCACTGCTCGCCCTCGCCGCCGCGGCGCTCCCCTCGCAGGAGTCCGCCCAAGAATCGGCCCAGGAATCGAATCAGGTCTCGACCCAGAGATCGACTCCGGAGTCCACCCAGAAGGCACCGACCGGCAGGAATCTGACCACGCTCATCGACGGCCTCTACGCCGTCGAGGCCTACAAGGCCAGGTCGCGGGAGAAGATCGACGCTCTCCTCGCCCCCTTCGCCGCGGTCCCTGCGCCGTCCAAGTCGGGGCGTAAGGCCTTGCTCAAGAAGATCGAGAAGGCATGGGGCAAGCTCCGGGAGCTCCCCAAGAAAGGTGAGCACTGGTACTGGGACGAGAAGGACAGCCGTCGCGGCCGCTTCTTCGTCACGGGTAAGACATCGAAGCCCAAGGGTCTCTTCATTGGCCTCCATGGCGGGGGCGTCGGGTCCGCCGATGCTGCGGGCGCCCGCGGCGCCTACCAGGGCCCCGCGGCCTCCCGCGGCTGGCTCTCGATCTTTCCGCAGGCGATCGAAGCCACTGAGTGCGGCTGGACCGACACCGGCACGGAAGAGTGGATCATGACGCTCATCGACGAGGCGCGGCGAACCTACGACGTCTCGCCCGACCACATCTACATCGGCGGCCACTCCATGGGCGGCTATGGGTCGTGGGTGCTCGGGGCCCATCACGCGGACCTGTTCGCTGCGGCTGTGCCCTCGGCAGGCGCCCCTACCCCCATCCGCGATCGCGGCACCGAGCGGATCGTAGCGATCCAGGAAGGGGTCATCCCGAACCTCATGAACCTGCCGATGTGCGTGTTCCAGAGCACGGACGACCCGCGCGTGCCACCCGACGTCAATCAGTTCGCCTTCAAGCAGCTTCAGGGCGTGAAGGAACAGTACGGCGGCTACGAGAACTTCACGTACTGGGAGGTCGACGACCGCCAGCACAGCTACCCCACCGGCGGCACCGACGCGCTGCTCGAACGAATCGAATCGTTCGAGCGCAACGCACACCCGGACCACCTTCTCTGGCAGCCCGCGCTCGACTGGCGAACGTCGTTCTACTGGCTCGACTGGACGAAGCCGCGGATGAACGCGCTGATCGAAGCAACGCTGAACCGCGAAGCGAACCAGATCGACATCAAGGGCGACGGTCAGAGCCTCGAAGGCCTCGGCGTGATGCTCTCACCCGCCATTGTCGACATGGAGAAGGAAGTGACCGTGACGCTCGACGGCGAGGAAGTCTTCCGGGGCGTTCCCGAACCAACGTGGGCGACGCTTGTGCGAACCGCCCTCGTGCAGGACGAGGGACGGCTCTACGAGTGCCGCATCCCGCTGCGCTGAAATGAACCTATGGATGGCACCCAAGAGGCTCCGGTGTGAGTCCGCCGTCGCTGAGACAAGTTTGCCAGGGAGATGCGAAGCCCATGTTCATCCTGTGAATCCCGACCCGCCGCCCGAGCGCTCGCTCGAAAACGGCAGGGGCTCAGTCGGCTGCAGATGGCGGTGAGGAGTCCAGCGACGTCGACGGGTGGCGGCCGGCTGAGTCTTGGTGCACTCACCTTCCAGGGCTCACTCAGGATCGACGACGGCCTCGCGCTCAGAGAGCCCGTTCGCATCCAGCGAGCCTGTGCGCGGCGAACAGTCACTCGTGAAGACGACTCAACATGGCAGTGAGGCAAGCGCGATCGACCCGGCCGTGCTCACCGCACAGCTCCTGACGCCCCCTGTACCGAAGGGATTCAAGTTGCACGTTCTGGACCGATCGTGGGATTTCAGTGTCCCAAGGAAAGTCCTCTGGGACTGGCTGAACGATCCACGGACGTTCACGCGCGGCCAAATTCCGCCGTTCAAGGTGGAGTTCCTGGATCTCCCGAGCGGGGAGCCGGGCGGGTTCGTCCCTGGCTGCTTGAACGTTCACCACGGTCCGCTGATGAGTTTCCACGGCGTGATCGGCGAGGTGCGCGACCGCGAATATCGGGACCTCTTGTACAGCTACGGGAGCTACGCCGTCTCGCTGCGGCTCGCACGCCCCGTTCGGCTGCAGTTTTGGTTCGAGGAACGAGGCGAGGGAAAGAGCCGGCTCCGGCTCCGCCTCGACACCCATACCCGCAGCTGGTTCACGCCGATCTGGGG
>JBLIHL010000017.1:0-23595 GCA_047635895.1 Paracoccaceae bacterium
GGCGATGGGTCGGGTACCCGGAGCCAGGTGCCATACGGATCAAAACGGTCTGCGTAGCGGCCTTGGGTGACCCCTTCTCCTCCGGTTCGGCCTCTGGGACGAGATCTAACCACTCCACGCCGGGATACCGGGTGGGACGCCAGGGGAGGTCGTCCAGGCCGCCTGAGGCGCCATCGAGTCGTAGTCCGGGGATCTGCACGGCCAAGAGGATACTCCGCCGCTGCCGGTGCTGTGTGCCCTGCCCCTCCCCGGATCAAACAGCTCAAGCGGATCAGATCGGTTCAAGGCCAGGCTTTGATGGCTCGATAAGTCCCCTGTGCAGAATCCCCACCACAGGCCCGAGCGCGGCCAGCCACCGCTCGACGCCGCTACGGCCAGCCAGAGCCAGCTTTCCCTCGACGGCGCAGCCCTGGATCTCGTCCGGGCGGCCACGGATGAAGGAGACGATGCACTGGTCCGAACTCTACTGAGGGCCGCTGTAGCCCTGGGGTTGACCTCTGCAGCCACCTTCTGGACCCCAGCCGCCGCCGGCGACGCCTCCACCATGCGTTGGGTCCAGAGACGCGGCTTCGGCGGCATGACTCCGGAGCCTGACCTGGCCATCGGCTGGACGGATCATCCGGGGACCTCGTCCCCCCACCCGCGTGGATTGGCGCGCACATCTGCCGTCACGTTCCGATTTGGTGATCACGGAGCACTCGTGGCCGCACAAGAATCGTTCGACCGAGACGGAGAACGCGATCGAAGGGAGGAAGAACTCGAGACTCTGGTGCTTCTCGCGGAGACTCTGCTCATCGGTGACGGAGAATCTTCCGAGGTCGAAGGCCCAGGCCCTGACTCGCATGACGCCGTGGCGGGCCCTCTCCCTGCGAGCGACCGAAACGATCCAGACAGCCGCCAGGCCGACTAGAACGCCTATCCCATGGGAGAAGCTCCCGGAATACCAGGGTGTGCGGTCACCCGAGCTCCGGTCGGACTGGGACCAGCAGGGGGGCCAGCAGGGGGACCAGCAGGGATCTCAGGAGCGAGCCCTCTTCATTTTTTGGAACGCCTTCCCTCACAACCCTCCAAAACGAACTACTATTCGGGCGTGGCCGCTCTTCGGAGTGGTCGCGCATGAGAGTCTGTCGAGAGGTGGTTAGCGTTGCGAGCCGCTGATCACCCGGGAAGCTCGATAGATTCCTCTCTCCCTCGGGTCGGTGATGCTAGCTCACCGACCCTTTTTCGTAGCTCGCGCGAAGCGCGGGCTACGAAAAAGTTATTTATGGCCCATCCGCTTACGCGGATGGAGCGGGGGACGCGCGGAGCGCGTCCGCTGGCAGGTGTACGGGGGGATTGAGGTTGGACGGCCCTCGGGCGGCAGTGCGCCGAGAGCTGGAGGCGGTTGGGCTCCGGGGCTACGGGTTTCCGACCTCTGCGAGCTTCGTAGCTCGGACGGTAGCTCGGACGGTAGCTCGGCCGGTCTCTCGCTGGGGTCTCTCGCTGGGGTCTCTCGCTGGGGTCTCTCGCTGGGGTCTCTCGCTGGGGTCTCTCACTGGAGGTCTCTCACTGGAGGTCTCTCACTGGAGGTCTCTCGCTGGCTGCTGTCGGGGGATTCTGGGGCTGGGCGATTGGGTGGCTTGGGTGGTTTTGTACTGGGTTGGTTCTGGTTGGGGACTGATCTGAGGGGTTTTGCTTCGATGTTCGAGGGCTTTGGCCCACGATTTCCGCATGGCACAACCAGCATTCCTCGCCGCACTCGGCTCGCTCGCACTTCTTGTCTCCGGTAGCTCGTTTGGCCAGGAGACGGCCCCCGTCTCGCAGCCCCAAGCTGTGGCGGTTCCCTTCCTCTACCAGATCGATGGCAACGGCACGTCTGCCTTCCTCTACGGCACCGTTCACCTGCCCGACAAGCGGGTCGTTTCGCTCCCGAACTCCGTGGCTGCCGCGTTCTTGGAGAGCGATCGCTTCTACGCGGAGATCGAAGCGACGACCGAGTCTGAGACCAAGGTGCAGGCCATGGCCCAGCTCCCCAAGGACACCTCGTTGCCTGAGCTGGTTGGGCCCGATACCTGGTCACGCATCGAAGCTCGCTTCATCAAGGCTGGCCAGCCGGCGGCGGTCGCTCGCATGCTCGGGACCATGGAGCCCTGGGCGTTCAGCTCACTCCTCCCCATGCTCGACTACCTGGAAGCCCTCGCCACCCAGCCGGCGCTCGACAAAATGCTCTACCAACGAGCCGTGGCATCGGGGAAGGCCGTTGCCGGACTTGAGACCGTCGAGGAGCAGGTCTCGGTGTTCGAGAGTTTCTCCCGCTCGGAACAGATTCAGATGCTCAGGGACTCACTCGACCTGCTCGACGAGTACGAAGCATCCGGTCGCAACGTGATGGAAGAGATGATTGGCGCGTGGATGTCCGGCAATGAGAAGGCGCTCGTCAAGCTTCTGGAAGACGGCTTTGGAACGGACCCGATCCTGCGCGAGCGGGCTGAGAACGAACTGCTCTGGAAGCGCAACACTCGCTTCGCCAAGAGAATGCAGCGCGAGATGGCGGCGCACCCGGGCAAGACCGCCTTCTTTGCGATCGGCGCCCTTCACCTTCCGAACGAGGCCGCGCCTGAGGCTGTCGCCCCAAAGGCGAACGCTGGAGGGGACCCTGAAGGGGACACAGCCAACGGCACCAAGGCGCGCGCGCCCAAGCTCGGCGTCGTCGAGCTACTGGAGAACCGGGGTTACACGGTGACTCGTATCGGAGCCGCGCCAAGGCCGCCGGTCTCGGCTGGGAATGCAGCGAAGAAATCAGCGGGCAAGTAAGCGAGCAGATGCCGCGCGGCGAGCGTCGCGCGGCGACCGACCTAAAGCACCTGCCAGATGACCGAAAGGTTGCTCGTTTCGCGGATGGTGAGAACTCCGGTCTGGGCATCGTGGCACCAGCCAATGGAGTTCGCTGCTCCCCCGCACGTCGGGCCGAAGGGCAAGCCGTTGCGGAGCACCGACGACGGCGCGCTCAGGAAGCCGCTGAGCTTCACGGCGGCGCCCTGGGACGGGAAGCTCCGCGTCCGAAGAGTCATCGGCTGGGCCACTTGCAGCCCGAGGCCGGCTCGACTCGCGGCCACGGAGCGCAGGTTCAGCGCGTTGCGCAGCTCGAGCTCGTTGGCACTGGCTGTCACCGTGAAGTCGAAGGAGGTGAACGTACCAGGGAAGCGCTGCTCTACGTCGAACCTGCCCCACCGGGCATCTCGATCCGCGAGGATCGTGCCGGAGGAGGGGTTCCGCTCGAGCGTTTGCTGGTCGAGCCAGCTGCAGGCCGCGTTGATATCCAGCGTGCCCCAGCAGTGCTGATCGACGCAGTTAGGGAGACCGCCCGGCACCGTGACCATCTGGTGCGTCCCGAAGGGGAGCGCCTGGATGAAGGCACCTAGCTCCTGCGCCTGGCTACGGAGATAGCCGAAGCTGTCCTGGGTGTTGAACCACGTCTGTACCGGGACATGCTCAAGGTTCCGGGCCATGTGCATCCCCTGGGGCAGGAGCGCGCCTAACGCGTCCACCTCGATGAGCGACGAGCGCTGCCATTCGAAGACCGGGCCGCTGGGCGGGCCGCCGAAGATGACTTCCATCACCCCCGCGGTCACAGGCGGCGCGTTCCGGTAGACGTCGGCAAGGGCGACTGACCCCGTGTGGTTCACGACGGCGGCCATGGCGCCCGTGCGCCGATCCCGGTGACGGGCCGCGTAGCTGAGAGCGTTGCCCCCCCCCATCGAGAAGCCTGCGCCGTAGATCCGGTCGCGGTCGATGTTGTAGGTGTCCAGGATCAGTTCGATCAGGACCTCGACGTGAAGCTGGCTCTGGACGCTGGCGAAGCTGATGTCCTGGGGGCCGGTCAGGTTCGCCTGCAACGGGGCAACCAGGAACCAGCCGCGCTGATCGGCCTCGATGAAGAATTCCTGCGCCCTGAAGTAGATGTCGCCATGGGACGTGGCCGCGCCGTGGAACGCCGCCAGCAGGGGACGCGGCTGCGAGGCGGGGGTGTCTGGAACGTAGAGCGAGAAGAGCTCGATGCCCTGGGTCGCCTCGACGTAGACGCTGTAGTTCAGGATCATTCCGCCAACGCCAGCCGCAATCAGGGGAGCCATCTCCGTGGCCGTCGCGACGGAGGTCAGGTAGGCATAGGCCGCTTGACTCTGGGCGATCTGGGCCGGACCCACGTCATTCAGGTTCGAACCGCTACCGATCGTGCCCTGCAGAGCCGTCTCGAGCGTGAAGCCTGTGCCAGATCCTCCTCCGGCACCGGCATCAGCCGCACCTTCTGGGATCTCGCCCTCCGAGCCCGCACACGCTGTGACCGCAAGGGCGGTAACGAGCGTCAGGAGCGCCGATGCGCGCCCTCTCCACAGCGAGAGCGGCGTTCTAGGGGATGTGGCTGGCGGTTTCATGTGCGGTTGAAGGGCAGGTAGCCTCTCCTCCTGCGAACGAATGGGCTAAAACTGAACGTTCCAGCTCGATTGAGCCGGTTGGTCCTCCAAGAGTACGATCGTTCCCGTGCTGGCATCGAAGCACCAGCTGGGCCCTGCGGCACCGGCTGAGCAGTCTTCCGCCAGCAGAACGCTGTTGTGATAGACGGCCGAGGGCGTGGTCGGAAGGCCCGTGATCTCGATGGGGCACGGCGTGAACCCGAATCCCTCTACCGTCAGCTTCAGCGGGTCAACTGGGTCGAAGCCGAGGGCCCCCCATGATGCCCGAATCCGGGCCAGGTTTTCGGGCAGCGCTAACGTCAGAGAGTTCCCGTCACTGTCCACTCCGTAGGTGAGCCTTGAGAACTTCCCTGCTAACTCCTGCGTCAGGTCGAAGTACTCCCAGCGACCATCGCGGTCGGCGAGAATGGCACCTTCATCGGGAAACGAGTTGAGCGACTGCTGCTCAAGCCAGTCGCAGGCGGCGGTCTGGTCCAGGGTGTCCCAGCAGTGCTGCTTGTCGCAGTTGGCGAGGCCGCCAGGGACGGCCACGACGCTGTGCTGAGCTCCTGGCACCCCTTGTAGGTACTGATCCAGCCTCTCCGACTGCTGCACCAGATGCGCGAGCTCGTCGTCAACGTTGAACCAGGTCTGCACCGGCACAGTCCGCAGGTTCTGGGCCATGTGAAGCCCACCGGGGATGATCTGGGCCATGGCGTCGAGTTCGAGCATCGACGACCGCTGCCACTCGAATCGCGCCGTACCGGGTGTCCCGCCAAAGATGGTTTCCATGTAGCCGGTTACAAGACTTCCCACCAGCAGGTTCATGTACTCATCGCTGAGAGCCACGGTCCCCGTATGGTTGATCACCGCCGCGAACGCACCCGTTGCGCGGCTGCGATGCCGCGCGGCGTAGCTAAGCGCGGCCCCGCCGCCCATGGAGAATCCGACGCCGTAGAGGCGGTCCCTGTCGATCGGGTAGCGCTGGAGCACAAATCGAATCACGGCTTCGACGTGCAGCTGGCTCTGGGCACTGCCATAGCTGATGTCACCAGGGCCCCCGGCCAGATTGCGCTGATAGGGCGCAATCAGGAACCAATCCCGCGCCTGCGCCTCTTGAAAGAAACTCGTCCGCGTGACGATGTCCAAGTGGGAAGTGCCAAACCCATGGAACGCCGTCAGAAGCGGGCGACGCTGAGGGGGAGGCGAACCGGGAACGAATAGGGAGAACCATTCGACCGCTTGGGTCTCCTCCACGAAGAGACTGTAAGTGAGGTAAGTGCTCCCGGGAGCGAGCTGCGGCATGGCCTCAGCCGGCGTCGCCACGCGGGTGATGTACGCCAGCGTCGAGTTACTGAGCTGTATTTGAACGGGCCCGTAGTCCTGGGCCGTCGCTGCAGGCTGTCGCCAGCCAGGCGTCCACACTACGGGGTCCCGGGGGCGCTCATCAGAGCCTCCTCCGAACGCCGTCCCATCGGCGGCCGTGACGTCTACGGCGCTGGAGTCAGCGCACGAAGAAGCCAGCAGAGCGGCGATGAGGAGAAGGCTGGTGACGCGCATGGGCATACAGGCAAAGCAGTGACGCCGCTAAGAGCGGCGAGCAGCCCGCTAAGGCATCACGGTTGGCGGACGGCCGGCGACCTCCACGAACCACTAACCAGCAACGGGCGGCTGGACTGCCCGTAATAATAGGACACTCTGGCCACTCCGGCACATGAGTCTGGCCAAGGACTTTGCCCTTGAAAACGGCGACACTTATGGCATCCCGTTCATGGCTTAGCTTTCAGGCCGACCTGAAGGGTCTTCGCCGCCCCCGAAACCGTGACAATCTGGCTGTAGGTGCGGTGTTTCGGATGGTTCACAACGAGACGCCACTTCGCGCGAGGCACGTTCGATCTGCGGAAACGACCCACTGGCTCGCTCTGACGCGGAAAATTAACGGATCGCGGCAGGCCCTTGCGCCCCCCCTGCTTGACAGAAAGGCGTATGAGGCGCACCTGGGCCTCACGCAGCTTCTTGCCCTTCGCGTCCTTCACGATCACGTCCAAGCGTGTGGCTGGACGCATGACCACCTCGCCCACATCAAGGCGCTCTCCCGGCTGTAGCGTCGCTCGAGGGAGGAGGAGGCTCTCGTAGCCGTTGCAATGGACCGCGACGCTGAGCCTCCCTGGCCGCAGCCCCCGGAGCTCGAACGCGTGCTCGTCAACGTGGGCGGTACCGCCGCGAAGGCCTTCGAACCTGGGCGCGGCGAGGGCCTCGCCGTTCCCGCGAACGAGTCGGCCCGTCATCCGTGCTAGCTCGGTTCTTTCCGCACGCTCCAGCACGATTTGTTGGCTGTCCGCGGGCAGCGCATCCTCCAGCCCGATCAGCAGCCCATCCTGCGCCGCAAAGCCCTCAGCCGTCACGCGGACCCGATAGGTCACGCGCCGACTGCCCTCCACGGACCTGGGGAGCAGGAGCCGCGCGCGACCAAACTCGTTCGCTTTGGCGGTGGGGCCGCGTAGGCGTGGAGCCTTTCCAGCAGCCCTCGCCTGGCTATTTTGCGCGGGAACAGCGCGAATACGCGCCCCGGAAACCGCCACTCCATTCGACCCCACGACGTCGAAGAGCACGGCGGGAAGCGGATCCAGTTCGAATGCGGGGACCTCGGAACCGCTAGTCCCTGGCCAGGGAAAGTCGCCAGAGGTGCCGCTCCCCCAGCGAATGCGAATGGCCTCGATCTCCTCCACCGTCGGCAGGGCGGCAAAGAGCCCGTCGCCGCGCACCTCGAGAGTCGCTCCGTTCGTCCAGCGCGAGGGCGCGCGGCGTTTCTTACCTGCGCCTGTCGCTCCGGTGGTCCAGGGCCCGCGGAAACTCACGCGGATATGATCGACCACGTCACCGGACGTCGAGTTCACCCGAAAGAGGACCTCCGATCGCGGCGTCAGCGTCACCACCACGTCCTCGCGAGCCTCACCCAGCTGCAGGGCCGGAACGCTAACGATTCCAAGGGACGTGGCACTGGCCATTGCGTGTATGACGAGCTGACGGCCGGACGGAACGGAGGCCGCTTCGAACTCGCCAGTGGCGCTATCGACGTCGGCGAAGACCCCGGGGCCAAGGTCCCCACGAGCTGCAAGTCCACCGTCACGGCGGCGCACCTGGGCCGCCGCATCCGCCGTCGTGACCAGCACCTGCAGACCCGCACCAGATACGCCATCCGGGAGATCCACACGGCCGCTGAGGGACGCCGAGCCGCGAACCCCAAGCCGGTGCACGCGGGCATGGTTCCCCTTCACAATCGTGATCTTGCGGTCATGTCGCGCGCCGTCGACGGTGATGAGGCTGACCTCGATCTCCCCCTGCGGCAGTCCTGCGATCAGGAATCCACCCCGTGAATCCGTGGTCTGCGCTGGATAGGGCAACTCGTCCAGGCGCTGCGTCAGCCCGGAAACGCCAGGGGTCACTTGGACCAGAACTCCCTCCACCGGCTGCTTCGTAGCCGTGTCCAGAACGACGCCATGGGCGGCTTCTCCTGCGGTCACCTTGAGCGTCTCGACGAGCCGCTCCCCTGGGGCCAGCTGTAGCGACTGCTGCAACGCGACGGGGTGCCCTTCGATCGCAAGCGCAGCGGAGAGCGTGCCGGGAGGCAGCGAACTGAGCGTCACGCGCACGGCGCCGGCGGCTCCTTGTTCGACGCTCACCGAGTCTGCAGCGCCCTGGCTCCGCGTCGCCCGAATGGGCCAATCGAAAGAGAGATCGGCCTTTCGATCACGGGCATTCGAGTCGAACCAGACGGCGAGCTCACCCGAGTGACCAGGTGGTGCACCCAGGACGTCGAGCACCAGTGCGCCCGCCCGCTCGAGCCCAACGACGCGGGACGACCCCAACTTCACCTCTTGCAGCTCGAGCCCTTCAGATGGCTCCTCCACCCTGGCCAGCACGGCCGTCGCCATGGCGCCCATGAAGCCGTCCGCGTAGAGCCGAAGGTCCACTCGAATCTCCTCCGGGACCTGACCGTTCTCGTCTCGGCCAATGGGAACGCGGCCGACAACCTCCAATCGGCCGTCCTCGCCGGAGAGGCTTGCCCGCCAGGCGTCCTCGCCGATAAGCGCCACGTCGGCGTAGAAGTACTCGGCCACCGAGGCACCCACCACCGGCATTCCCGAATCCAGATCCTCCACCGTCAGCACGGAGACGTACTCAACCCATCCGCCTGAAAGGGAGGTCCGTGAGGGCGAGATTGAGGAACGGCTCGGGCCAGCGGCACCTCCAGTCTCAAGGTCCATGGCCTCCTTTCCCGCCAGATCCACGCCGAGCGATGGAAGAGAATCACCTCCGCGATCGGACCAGGAGCCATTCTCCTGCCCCCCCATACCCTCCATTGAAACGGCTGAGCTGCGGCCGTCCTGCGCCGAGCCGTCCCAACCCAAAAGCAGCCAGCCAAGGCCTAGAGCCGCCACCAGTGCGAGTCCAAGGAGGGGAATGAGCGGAGATCTTGGGGAGGCACGCATGGATAGATAGAACCAGCGAGCGGGAGGCTGGTTCCGACCAGTCTAACGGGCGGACGACCTATGTGGGTCCACGTGGACGGGCCCGTCAGGATCCATCGAGGACGCTGCCAAAGCTCCGTCCATCCAGGGAGAAGATCTGTACGCGCTCGCCGTCTCGATCAAGAACACAGAGTCGCGACTCCCGGTCGCTCGCGCCCAGGTCGAGCGCGAGGGCCGACGGCTGGTCCACCACGGCTTCCCCGCGCGCTTCCGCGTCCGGATCCCGCTGGGCGTCACCTGCGATCGTTGCAAGCTGCCGGCCCATCACGTCGAACAAGTAAACGCCGCTGGCCTCACCGGCCGTCGCGACAACGAGCCTGCCATCCCCTACCAGCGCAACGGCCTCGGGTTCCCCCAGCGACTCGGCGACCGGAAAGGCAAACCGGAAGACAAGTCGCCCTGCGACGTCTCCCTCGAACACCTGTACCCGGCGGGCACCGGCCTCGACGACCGCCAGTTCGGACGCCTTCCAGTCCATCCCGCGGATCCGCTCGAAGCGCCCCTCAGGGTCTCCGAGTGGCGGCACAGAGCGACCGCGCCCACTGGCGATATGGAGGATCTGGAGCCCGTGCCTGCGCTGGCCCGCGGACGCGACGATCAGCACGGTATCGTCGTCCTCACCCGTCACGCGCAGATCGACCGGCGAGCCGATCAGGCCGTGGTGATCGCTCGCGCCGAGCGCCCTCGGAGCCGCCGGATCCACCCCACTCAGGTCGTCGCCCACCGAAGCAATCTCTTGGCCGAACAGCGTAAAGCAGCGCACGCGCGATGCTGCACCATCCGCGATCCAGAGGCGGCGGTCCGCGTCGACGTCCATGCCGCTTACGCTCGACCGACCGACCCGTTCGTCCTTGAACGTAAAGCGAGTCTCAAGTGGCCGCCCGCCAAGATCGTAGCTGGCGACCTCGGCCGTCGTACCCTGGCGCCCAACGAAGAGCACGCCTCCGTGGAGCCTTAGACTGCCCTGCATGATTCGTCCCCGCGATCCGATGTTGGCCCAAGTTCCTGGGGAGGCGCGCCGCGAAGCGTAATGAATGGCACCTCGGCGGGCGCTCCCGGCCGAAGGGGCAGGCCGACCACCCCCAGGCCGCGCGAGACGAACACCGTCGTCTCGCCAAGCTCCACGCGCAGGCCGGGGTGCGGCGGCCCGAGATCACGCAGGAACGGTAGATCCGCCTGCGACCCGTGGGTATGGCCCGAGAGAACGGCATGAACGCGGCACGCCGGATGGTCGGCGAAGGCCGTTGCCCCCCGCGGCCCATGGGAGAGCGCGATCACGAGGTCGGCACCACCGGCATCCCGCAGGGCAGCATCGACGTCGATCACCTTGCCCTCCTCTGGATCCTCGATGCCCGCGAAAACGACGGTGGCTCCTCCCAACGTGACGCGGCACGAGGAATTGCGAAGGAACTGCCAGCCGTCCGGCTCAAGGCCTGCGACGATCTCCCACTCTCTTCGATGCTTGTAGTCATGGTTGCCAAAGACGGCGAAGGTGCCATGCTTCCCGACGCAACGCCGGAGGTCCGGGAGCACGGGCTGGATGTCCTCGACGCCGTGCGTGACGTAGTCCCCCGTCCAGCAGACGAAATCGGGCTGGCGCTGCTCCATCAAGCTCGCGACCCCGGACAGATCCGAGCCAGTGAGGAAAGGACCCGCGTGGATGTCGGAAAGGTGAGCGATGACTTTCCCTTCGAGCCCAGACGGTAGCCCAGGCACTTCCAGAGAGATCTCCCTGGTGCGCAGGGTCCCAGGCTGGAGGTACAGGCGGCGGTAGAGACGGCGTCCGCCCAAGAGGACGGCGGCCCGCTCGACCGCGTCGAACGCGGCCAGACGAAGGCGGCTGAAGCGGCGGGGCTCAATCACGTAAGCGCGTTATAGCCCGTCAAGCACGCCGATCCAATTGCCGCAGTACCGTTCCGCAACCAAAGCTGCGGGAATGAAATGGAAACAACCAGAGTGCATCCGCTTCGCGGATGCACTCTGGTTGTTTCCATTTCATTCCCGCAGCTTTGGTTGCGGAACGGTACTGCGGCAATTCAGCGGCTGCTGACGCGCATCCCCGCGGCGACCTTCCGCTCGCCGTCCGGGCCGATCAGCACGCCAGATCCATCCGCCTGCTCGACCACCAGGCCGGCCTCGCTTCCCAGGGTCAACCGAGCTGAACCTGACTCCAGGTCGAAGACTCCATGGGCCGTCACCACGCGCAGGCGCCCCTCCGCCATGGCGGTTCCGCCGAGCAGCCGCACCCGCGGCGGCAACAGGCTGGCCACGACGGCGCGCGCTCCGACCTCCAGGATCAGGCGCCCATTGCCCAGCTCCAGCATGCTCGGGGCGCCGCTGGTGGTTCCGACGACGTCGCCGGGGACGAGCTGGAACACTCCGTTCTCACCCGCGCCTGTGCGCTCCGCCGCGAACACTCGCGGGCCAGCAAACGACCCCCCCTCACCCGGCGTGAAGGCCGCATGCACCCCCAGGGGCGCGCCTGCGCGGCTCCCGAAGTGGAGGAGCAGCACGATCCCAAAGGCGGGTAGAAGCAGCGTCCTAAGGCGAATCCCCGACTGAGACACTTCGCGCTGGCGCCGCTTCAGGGTCCCGGGACCGCCCGCAAGACGCTCCTGGACGTCCCGCAGCAGCTCGTCCTTGCGGGACTCTAGCTCGCCCTCGGAGAGTCGGCCTTTTGGGAGGTCGTCGGAGGTCATGGGATCCAGTGGTTGAGCGCGCTAAGGGAACGGAACGTACTGGGGCAGAAATGACGACCCCGGAGAAGCATCGGCGTCTCAGCCCGTTCCCTTGATCAGTTTATGCCAGTCGTGCCCGGGCGGCGTCGATCCGCGCCAGCGCGGCCTCCCTTCCAAGGAGCCCGATGCAGTCGAACAGGTCCCGACCACCCGGCATGCCCGTCAGCGCGCAGCGCAGGGGCTGGAACAGCGCGGGGAACTTGAGCCCCTCTTCCTTCACCCAGCCCTTGGCCGCCGCTCCCATGGCCTCGACAGACTCAGATTCATCCCTGGCGCGCAGCCAGTCGCTGAATCGCCCGAGCGTCTCGACGCGGGCCTCATGCTTGCGAGCACCTGCCTCGGCCTTCTCTTCGTAGGTCACCGCAGCATCGGGCTCGAAGAACGCCTTCACCCGATCCGGAAACTCGGAGAACAGCTCAATGCGCTCCTGCTCACCCGCGACCAGCCTCTGGAACCAATCGCCTCGCTCGGCGATCTCGCCTGACGACATCATCCCCGCCTTGACGACGAAGGGGGCCACCTCAGCGCTGAGCTCGGCCAAATCCATGCGCCGAATCGTGTCCGCGCTGAGCCACAGGAACTTATCGATGTCGAACACGGCACCTGCCTTCTGGACCTTCTCGATGTCAAAGTGCTCGACGAAAGTCTCCACGTCGAAGACCTCGGTCTCACCATCGAGCGCCCAGCCCTGTAGGCAGAGAAAGTTGATGATCGCCGCCTTCGGATAGCCATTGGCGATGTAGTCGCCCAGGGCCGTATCACCCGAACGCTTGCTCAGCTTCTTGCGGTCCTTCCCGAGCATGAGCGGCAGGTGGCCAAAGCGCGGCGGCTCCTGGCCCATCGCCTGGTACAGGAGGATCTGCTTCGGCGTGTTCACGAGGTGCTCCTCACCCCGGAAGACGTGGCTGATCTCCATGGCGAGGTCATCCGACACCACGACGAAGTTGTAGGTAGGCGAGCCGTCACGGCGGGCCATGATCCAATCATCGATCTCCTTGTGCTCGAACGTCACGTCACCACGCACGAGGTCCTTGATCAGGGTCGATCCCTCGGGGATCCGGAAGCGAATCGCAAAGGACTCGCCCGCGTCGGCTCGCCGCTGGGACTCCGCGCTATCGAGCCCGCGGCACAGACCGTCGTAGCGCGGGGTCTCTTTGGCAGCCTCCTGGGCCTCGCGTACCTCCGTGAGTCGCTCTGCCGAGCAGAAGCAGCGATAGGCCTGTCCCGAGCCAAGGAGCGAGGCCGCCTGAACAGCGTGGCCCTCGGCGCGCTCTGACTGACGGTAAGGCGCATGGGGACCACCAATGTCGGGGCCCTCATCCCATTCGACACCCAGCCAGCGCAGGCCCTCAATAATGGCGCGTTCACTCTCCTCCGTGCTGCGCGTCCGGTCCGTGTCCTCAACGCGCAGGATGAAGGCGCCCCCACGCTTCTTGGCGTAGGCCCAGTTGAAGAGAGCGGTTCGGCAGAGGCCGAGGTGAACGGCGCCGGTGGGGCTGGGTGCGATGCGAACGCGGAGGTCGGTCACGGTAGAAAGGCGGTTGAGACGAAAAGCGGACAGGGGGGACGGAGAGGATACGGAAGGTGCGCGGCGAGCCCTGGCTATTTCCCGGGCCAGACACCCCTGAACCGGGCTCCGGGCGCACTACACTTTCCGCTATGCCTTCTTCGCCCCATTCAGCCCACTCAGCGGGCCACCTTTCCAGCGACATCCTGCGCCGCGCCCCAAAAGTTCTCCTTCACGAGCACCTGGACGGCTGCCTCAGGCCCGCCACCGTGCTCGACCTGGCCCAGCAGATCGGCTACCTGGAGCTCCCCGAGAGCGACCCAGAGCTGCTCGGGAAGTGGTTCTTCGAGGGTGCCGACAAGGGCTCGCTGCCCCAATACCTCGAGGGATTCCGCCACACCATCGCGGTGATGCAGAGCGCGGATGCCCTTGAGCGGGTCGCGTACGAGCTCGGCGAGGACCTCGCCGCGGAGAACTGCGTCTACTTCGAGGTGCGCTTCGCCCCCGTCTTCCACACGGCCGAGAACCTTGGGCTCGACGCGGTGATGGGTGCGGTGCTCAGAGGACTTGAGCGCGCCAAGGCGGACTTTGGCATCGAGTCGGGCGTCATCGTATGCGCCATGCGGAACCAGTCCGCCGAGCTGTCCCTCAAGCTGGCCGAGCTGGCCGTCTCCTGGTTCGACCGCGGCTGCTGCGGCTTTGACCTCGCCGGCGAGGAAGCCGGCCACCCCGCCAAGCACCACATCAACGCCTTCCAGCTGATCAAGCGGAGCAACGGGTCCATCACCGTCCACGCGGGCGAGAGCTTCGGGCCGGAGAGCATCTGGCAAGCCCTGCAGTTCTGTGGCGCCCACCGGATCGGGCACGGCACCCACTTGATCGACGACATCGCGATCTACGACGGCAAGGTCGTCAAGGTCGGCAGCCTCGCGACGTACGTACTCGACCATCGAATCCCGATCGAGTGCTGCCTGCAAAGCAACGTGCACACCGGCGCGGTGAAGTCCCTGGCCGAGCACCCCTTCCCGTACCTGCTGCGTGAAGGCTACCGTGTCACGCTCAACACGGACAACCGCCTGATGAGCCACACCACGATGACCGACGAATTCCGCGTCGCCGTGGAGACCTTCGGCTGCGATCTCAAGGATCTTGAGCGCGTCACCGTGAACGCCATGAACGCGGCGTTCTACCCCTATGCCGAGCGGCATCGGATCATCGATGAACGCATCGAGCCTGGCTACAACGCGCTCCAAGCCGAGCTCAACTCTGTCCCGAACAGCCAGTCATGAGTCCCCATGGAGTTGGGCGCCGTGAGTCCACGCTCAAGGGCCGGGTCGAAACGCGCTCTTTCGACAGTCTATGCCTGAAGGGCAACCCCCTCGGCGATCCTAGCCTGCGCGAAGTCCCCGTTTACCTTCCGCCGGCCGCCCTGGACGGTGAGCCCCTCCCCGTGGCGTTCCTCCTGGCCGGGTTCACCGGCCGAGGTCAGTCCATGCTGGAGACTCACCCCTGGAAGCGCGGCGCCGTCGCTCAGTACGACGAGAGCCTCCAGCGCTCCGGCGATCGCGGAGCGATCCTCGTCATGCCCGACGCATTCACGAGGCTCGGCGGCAGCCAATACGTCAACAGTTCGGCCGTGGGGCAATACGCTGACTACGTCGCGGACGAGCTGCCGGCCTTCATCGACGATCAGTACGCAACGGCGCCGAAGCGCAGGATCCTCTGCGGCAAGAGCTCGGGCGGATTCGGCGCGCTGCACCTCTCGATGACCAAGCCGGGCCGCTTCCAGGTCGCTGCCTCGATCAGCGGTGACTGCGCCTTTGAGCTTCCACTGGGCCAGGAGATCGTAGCGGCTGCCCGCGCGCTTCTCCCCCACGGCGGAGATCCGCGCACCTGGGTCGACGAATTCGAAAACGACCACTCCCTCAGCGGCGACGGCCACGCAGCGATCAACGTGATCGCAATGTCGGCCTGTTATGCACCCAACGAAGACAGCGAGTGCGGCTTCGACCTGCCCTTCGACCCAGAGACCGCCGAGCGTCGCGAGGACGTTTGGCAGCGCTTCCTCAGCTTTGATCCCGTCGTGGCCGCAAGGGACCACGTGCAAGAGCTCACCGCACTGGACGGCCTCTACCTTGAGGCAGGCCTCAAGGACGAATTTGGCCTGCAGTTCGGCCTGCGCCAGCTCGTGAAGGAGCTAACGCGCCTCGACGTCCCGTTCGAACACGTAGAGCACGGTGGCGGACACTTCGGACTCGACCGGCGCTACGCCGAAGTGCTGCCGAAGCTGATTGCGATGCTCAAGTAGCGCTGTCCGGCGGAATTCTATCGAGCACTGATCGCCAGCCGCAGGAGGCGCGGCACGGCGATCGACTCGTCGATCACCAACCGTAGCGCGTCCCCTTGCACTGGCTGCTCCAGACGGTGGATGCGCTTGTGGCCGATGCAAGTGCCCGCCGCGATCTCCCGCCAGGCTCCCTGGTCGCGCACCTCCAGGCGGTAGCTCCGGACGCGCTCGCCGAGCGCCACGTCCTCTTGAATCACCACGAGGTCGAACGCCGCGGACTCGCCAAACTCCAGCTCCATCCGGCTGCCCGCGACGGGAGCCGCTGACTCCGCGAGCGGCTTCCCGAACATCGTATCGAGCGCCTGCCCCAGCTCAGCCAAACGCGCCACGTCTGCGTCTGGCAGCAGCCCTCGGTCGTCCGGCGTCAGGCCCAGGATCAGCGTCGAGTTGTGGCCCACGGACCGGCAGTACATGTCGACGAGGCGTTCGAGCGGATAGATCAGATGCTCTTGGTCGGGCTCCCAGAACCAGTCGTGCCCGCCGTTACCACGCAGCGGCGCATCCGACATGGCGGGGAGCCAGAAGGCGCCATTCGGGTCGCCGCTCTTGAGGAGCTCAAACCCGTTCGCGCTGATCTCGGACCGAGCGCTCTCCCCGGCCCCGGTCGCCGGATACGGAAACGTGGACCAGCACGGATACGCGACGGTGCCCGACTCCGAGCCGCCCCAGCGGGCATCCGCGCGCTGCAGGTTGTGATAGAAAACCGCGCCGGGCTGGTACTTCTCAACAATCGACAGAACGTCCGGCCCGCCTTGGTCAGGGCCGTGCGCGCCTCCATCGAACCAGAACTCGAACCAGTCGCCGTAGCGCGTGCAGATCTCCTCGACCTCTTGCTCGATCAGGCGGTTGTACTCCGCCTGGGTGATCGTGCTCCGCTCGGTCACCTTGAAGTCGTAGACCCCCAGCTGCGCGTTCCAGCGCGTGCCGAGATAGATCCCCGGCTTCACGCCGTACTTGAGGCAGGAGGCGTGGAACTCCCCCACGATGTCGCGCTCACCGTCGCTCCACTCGAGCGCCTTCAGGCAGTACGGATTGACGTCCGACTGCCAGAGGCGGAAACCGGTTTCATGGGAGCCAGTGAGGATCGCAAACTGCGCGCCCGCTGCCTTGGCAGCCCTTACCCACTGGTCCGTGTCCAGCTGGCCAGGAGCGAAGCGCTGGATGTCCGCTACGGGCTGGACGCGCGCCTCGCTCTGTACGTAGCGCCCTTCGCCGCAGGTGTGGAGCTCATAGGAAATGAGCGCGCCAAACTCGGCCTGCTGCCATTCCAGCTGGGCGGGCCTAGGGCGCGGAAGCGGAGCCGCCACACGACGGATCAGCTGCACCGGCCCGAGGATCCCCGCCTCGAGCAGCGGAGTGTTCTCCTCGAAGGGGCCTCGGAGGTTGGTCACCGTTGAACGCTCTTCCGGAGAGAGCGCCGCGTCCCCCACCAGGCGATTGTGCCAGGTGTTCGCGACGTCTACGCGCAGCTCGTTGACGCCGGGTCGAAGCGCCGCCGCGGCGTCCACCGCGTAGGGCGGATGCCATGCCACGCCGAGGTCGACGCCGTTCAGGAAGACGCGGGCCACGCCCGCCAGTCTGCCCAGATCCAGCTCAACTATATCCCCTGGGCCCGCAAGCCCCACCGGCGCGGTGAACCGCGTCGAGTAGCTCGCGACACCCGAAAAGTGCCGAAGGTCCGGATCGTCGAGGCTCTGCCACGGCCGCAGTCCGGCCAGCTCGACGGTCTTGAGAGCGCCGGCCGCGACGGGGAATGCGAGCCTCCACGGCCCCACGATATCCAGGCCGCTGCGGTGGCTCGCTCGCTGGTCGTCAGTGGCCGGGTCATGGGCCGTTCCGGACGAAACGGCATGCACGCGCACGCCTTCCACCGTCGCTCCGCTCATCGCTATGAACGTAGCGCGTCCCAGCCCAACGATCTTCGTACGACCCGACCAGTCGTCGCTGTAGTTCGTGTCCACGTCGAGCCGCACGTAGCGGGTTCGTGGCGCCGTCAGGGGTACGCGCTGCTCGTAGCCGCGCTCGCCAATATCGGGCGCTCGGCGAAGCTCGAGCTGGTTGATGGTTTTGAACTCCTTGCCGTCCGAAGAAGCGGAGATCGTCACGTCCTTGATGCCCCGGGTCAGAAGGCCCCGCGTCTGATCCTGGTAGTTCCAGAGATCCACGGCCTTGAGATCAAACTCCGCCCCGAGGTCGTAGATGATGAACTCGTCCGCGGGAACACTCTCTCCGGAAGAGAGCCACGCGGGCCCATTCGGCGTAGCCCCGTGCGCCACGTCGAAGCCAGCCGAGGGAGCACGATCGAAGCCGGTCGGCGCGACGCTGCTGGGCGCCTCGCCTACGCGCGGGGCCCGGAACACCACGAACCGAGCGCCACCCGGCGGCAGCGTCAGCGCCACGCGCGTCCGCCCGTCACCGCCGACTTCCCAACCGGGCGTCTCGAGTCCACCGGTGGATGGATCCCAGATCTCTGGCCGCAGGCCCTTCACGCGGAACGCCCCCACCACGCTCTCCCAGCGCTCGTTCTGATTGACGACGTAGTAGATCTCCAGCGCCGCACCGCTCCTGTGCACGAAGCCGAGGCGCGTACGGGTATCACCGCCCTCCCAGCTGAAATCAGGCACCACTTCGGCCAACACATCGCCGAGCGAGGACTCCGCAACCAAGCGCCCAGCGCCCATTCCAGCCGCCGAATCCAGAGCACCCCAGAGCTCGCCCGCGATCCGTTGAACCGCGTCGTCGGCTCCATCCGAGCCGGTCCCTCCGGAGGCCCGGTTCGGACGGCGCCCCACCACCGTCGCCCCGGCCCGCACCAGCTCGCTCACCTTCTCCATCACCGCGGGCTCGATAGCGTCCGAGTCCGGCATGACGAGCATCCGATAGCTGACTCCGCTCGGCAGGCACAGCCGGCCTTCCTCGACGGTCATGCCTCCGAGGAGCATGCGCACGTCGACGACGTCGTAGTCGTAGCCTAGGGGTCGCACGGTCGGGTTCCAGTCCTCCCCAAGCGGGTGAAACACGGGCGCACCGGCTCCTTGGTAGAAGCAGACGTCCGCCACGGGCGTCCCCTCCTGAAGCAGGAACGAGCAGCGCGCCAGGTAGTCGATGAACGGCGTCGCCATCGGCCACCAGGCGACGTTCGGCCCGACGTGCGTCCCCGCGTGGTAGGCGTAGCCGGGGAGTCCGGCTTCGCCGCCGCCGTGAGGCGCGGTGTGGAACGTGATGTGGTTGAGACCGTCGAGAAACGCCTGGTCGGCGAGCAGCTTCAGGTAATAGGGCAGATCGCGCCAGTGCCGCCACGAGGTGAACGATTCGGCGTCGACGACGCGCTTACCGTAGACGTGCGCGGCGCAGGCGATCTCCTTCACGTTGTACATGCTGCGCTGCTTGGGCCAGAACTCGCCGCGGATCAGACCGGTGGCGCCCAGCGCTCCGATCGCGTCGACGGGGCAGCTATTCCAAATCGGTGGCCCCGGACCGCCCGCCTCGGCGGAGAGCAGCAGGCCGCGCTCGCCCAGCACCTCGTTCCCCACCTGGTAGTGGTTCTCGATCATGAGGTCGCTTACGAGGCGGGTCCAGTCGTGGAGAAAGCGGTCGCCGCGTCCTGCAGTGGGTTCTGAAGGCGACTCGGAATCGGAATCGATCAGCAGAGTCAACCAAGGCACTCCGTCATAGCCGTAACGCGCTTCGAACTCGTCCAGAATGTCCTCCGTCCAGGCGCTGAGCCGCCCTCCCTCCAGCTCCAGGCTGTCCACCTCGAGGTACTTCAGCGCAGACTCTTCGAGGGGTCCGAGCGCGGACTCCAGTCGATCGAGGACGTGGCCGAAGTACCACCGACTGTCGTCCGCGTCGAAGAAGTCGATCTGCAGGCCGTCGGAGCGGGGACTCGGAACGATCAGCCGCTGGCCCGAGTTTGCGCGAATGAACCAGCGCAGGTCCCAATCACCAGCGGGCAGCTCCGCGCCCAGGCGACCGGAAGCGTCGATCATGGCCGTCAGGTCGATCACCGCGTCGGCCCTGAGACCGACGCCTTCCCCGGCGGGCACCGCCTGAACGGCCACCGTGGCCCAGTATTGTGGGCGCCCCTCCGAGTCACGCGGCGCATGCTCCGGGGTCACGGGAAACGGCAGCGTGAGGTCGAGCCGCTGCGGGCCGCGGGCGCGAGTCACCGAGGAGAAAAGCCCCAGCCCAGCGCGTTCCGGCGTCACCCAGGTTCCTCCCGCGTTCCAACCACTCGCCGCCACCATGCCCAGCTCGAGGCCCACCCGCAGGGCCTCCCGGTTCGCATGTGCCAGGTTCACGAGCCACTCATCGCTGAGGAACGCAGGCCCCTCAGGAACGATGCCGTCTGGATCCCGGTGGGCCCGCACGTCCCACACCTGCAGGCGCGAGAATCCGGCTGCCTTGAAGGCCTCCATTTCCTCCGTGATTCGCTCCGGATCCGCGTGCCCATTCAGCCAGGTCCAGAAGGCATCGGGACGCGCACGGGCAGGCGGATCCCCGAAGCCCGCGACCAGGTCTTCGTACGTCGCCTCCGCCACCTGCGCAAGGCAAGTGGAGGAAGCAAGGAAAGGGAGGCAGCAGCACGTGACCAGTCGGATCGCAAGGCGTTGGAGCATCGCGTCATGATAGCGGCTGGTCTTGGCTCAGCCGAACATGTCCAGGAACCAGAACTTCGCGGACGTCAGCGGCACTCAAAGTCGTCTTCGACGACCCTCTTCTTCGGTGCCATTGCAGCAGCCGGATCTGCGAGGACGTTGCGTATATTTGCCTCGCGGAGCGCGTCCAATTCACGGCATGAACAGAAGTACTGCCTGAGGCACTTCCGCTCAACGCAGGTCCTCGCGGGCGCTTGGCGGATGCGCCTGGCGGGGGGCTTAGACGCCGGTCGAATCCGGGCAGGCAGCGACTTGTCAGCGAACGCCGCGCGCTCTTGCCACAGCCACTCCACCGACTAGCCGGTCGAGAATCCACACCACCGACGCCTCGTGGAATGCGCCGCCGTCCGGGACGTGCAAGCGTCCGTTCTCCGTCAGGATGGGCGAGATCTGCACCGCCTCGCCGCTGACTCTGTCGACCACCCAGAGAACCCAGGTCTCGACGTCTGTGGCCGCCAGCGCTTGGATGGGTCCAGCCTCAGTGACGTCAAAACTCCAGTCGCGCCCCTCGCCGACCAGACGAGGCTGGACCGATTCGGGCAGAGGGGACGGTCCCGCGATCACGCGCGTGGACGTAGCGAACTGCAGCTTCCCCATGAACCAGACGGAGCGGAGCGGCCCCGCCAGCAGCCAGCTGGGATCCGCGGCCATCGAGAAGATCGCTTGTACGCCGTTCTCCGAAACTATCCAGACCCCCTGCTGGGTCCCATCGACCTCCAGGTCCGACGAGCCCCGGAAGCGGACGAGCGGAGGCTCAGTTGGGTCAATTTCGGTGGCGGCACGCCCCGACAGCGTGGCGATGATCGCCGTCAGCTCAAGTGGATCGATCTTGATCCCTGTGGGAGACGAACCCTCGCCCACCCAGCCGAGGCCGGGATGTGTCGACGGGGCCGCGCCGCGTAGGCCTGAGCGTGGGTTCTGCGTCGCGCTGGGCTCTACAAAGAGCCCGCGGCGCGTGACGTCCCGTGCGATCCGCTTGCGACGCCGGCCCGGTCGATCCGCAGGCGCGACGTCGTCGCCCTGCGTCGTGACGAGTAAGGGCCCCCCAGTGAGATCATCCTTGACCTCCGGCGGGAGCAAGAGCACAAGCCCCGCGGCGCGCGCCTCCTGGAAGGTCGGATCGGTCGCGAACACCCAGAACGAAGCGGACGGGATCCCGCGAACTCGCACGGGATTGGCCCCTTTGGGAAGGAAGGGGGCTGAGCCCAGACTGCTGTCGTCGCTGGGCCGAAGGGTCTCGACGCCGGCGATCGTCCTGGGTGGATCGAGCACCCAGATCTCGCTGACCGTATGGCCTTCGGATTCGAAGTGCGCGCGGGCGTCCAGCACGGCCTCGTGGACCGCCCCTGTCTCGGCCGCGGCCTCCTGGATCGTTGCGCCGCTCCCCGCCGTCAGTACGGCGTACGCCACGCCGGTGAGCGCGGGAAGGATGGATCGGCGAGCGCCTGAGAGCGCTGTCCCCGACACTCCGAGACCCACCGCCATGCAAACGGCCAGCGTGAGCGTCCCGGGCGCGTCCGCGAGGCGCCCAGGCGCGGCCCGCTCCGTCACCCCGAGTGCGAGCAGGACGACCAGAGCGATGGCCCAGCCGCCGAGGACCCGGCCCCAAAGCCGCGGCGCTGCGCGAGCGGCCACGAATCCCGGGTGCAGGGAGAGGAGCAGCGCAGCCACCGCCAGCACGTACCCGAGCATGCCGAGCCCCGTCGTGTTGACAGGTAGAACGACGACGCCTGTCTTTTCCGCCGCCAGGCCGAGGGCGTGGACAAGCCCCGTTTCGGAACCCGCGAGCAGGTCGGCGGGGTGAATGGACACCATGTCGGCGTTAAGGGCATCGCGCGTGGGCACCATCCACCAGCGCAGCAGCGCTTCGACCCCAAGCGCAGCGCCATAGCCGAGAGCCACCTGAATTCCGGTGCGGATCTTCTGCGCCAGGGGCCGATGCCGCCTCGCTGCAATGAATTCCAGCCCGAACCCAAGGGGCACGAGCGCCAGGGCCGAGGGAGAGGACGCGGCCGCCACCAGCGCCAGCGCGAACGCCAGGCCAATGGCCACGGCGCGCCGATCCTGGCGCCCCTTCAGGAGCAGGGCGACGGACCAAGCGCTAGCCGCCAGCGCCACCACGTCCCCACGGTTGTTGAGGTGCCCGACGACCGGGACAATGAGCGGGTGGATCATCAGGAAAGCACCCGCGGTCGCTCCTGCTGCCCGCGCGTGATCCTCGCCCGTCCACGGACGTAGCGCGCGGATAACGGCCACCCGAACCCCAAACGCCGCGATCACGAGGATCAGGAGCCCTTCCAGCCGCAGCCGCCCGGCATCCCCGGGCGTGTAAACGCTGTCCGTGGCGTGAAGCGAGCGGGAGAAGGCCAGCGACAGCGCGGCGGCCGGGCGGTGATCGAGCGCAGCCACGCTCCATGCCGCGCCGTCCCGGCCCCCCTCGAAGGCTTCTCCCACGTCCTCAAGCACCGCGGCGTCGGATCCAAGGAACCCGGCGCCGAGGAGCGGCTTGTGGGCGTACCAGGCCGCGAGGACGCAGACGGCGATGACAAGTAGGCGCTTGATGGGTGCAGGCACGTCTGGGAGGTTACCCTGACCGGCGCCCGTCCGTTTCTGCAGGACCGACTCGACGCCGCAAAATTGTTGCGGAGGGCGCTCTTCACCGCTCCAGTACCGGGTCCCCGTCCAGGCGGCCCCCCGATTTCCACCCTGATGCTCGACACGTTCCAACCGCTCCTCGACGCCGCGACCGGCATCGACCTCTCCGACCCCGAAGCCGCCCGCGCGGAGCTGAACTCACGCCTGGACCCGGCTTCTCCTGAGGGAAAAGCGGTCAGTGCCGGCCTCATCGAACTCCTTGAGAAGGGTGAGGTCGCCTACCGAGGCGAGGCGCCTGTGAAGTTCAGCCGCGCCGCCAAGGCCACCGAAGAGACCCACGACTTTTCCATCGACGTCGTGGACATGACCGGCGCCGGCCCGCGCCACCTCCATCCCAACGGCGAGATCAACTGGTGCGTGGCCCTTGAGGGCGAGCCCACTTTCCAGGGCCAGGCCCCGGGCTGGGTCGTCGAAACGCCTGGGAGCGAACATGTCCCGACCGTGGCGGGCGGGCGAATGCTGATCGTCTATCTGCTCCCGGGCGGCGCGATGCAGTTCCTGTAGCGCTGAGGCCCGCTCGCCCGAATGGGCGAGGTTGTGCCGTTGTGCCGTTGTGCCAAGCCCGGAGCCGCCCCACGCGTCCGCAGGACGCCCGGGCCATAGCGCGGTGCCCGCAGGGCTCCGTGCGGCCCGCGCGAGGCTCGCCCTCGCGGCCCCTCCGGCGAGGAGGCCCGTGCGGCAGCACGCCCGTCCGGCGAGGACGCCTGCGCGGCGAGCGCCGGAGGCAT
>JBLIHL010000018.1:0-23396 GCA_047635895.1 Paracoccaceae bacterium
AGCCACCGCAGCGCCGTTCAGGCGCTGCGGTGGCTCCAACTCGCTAATTATGCGGGCTAGCAGGCCGTTGAAGAAGTCCGCGCTTAGCAATGGTGTCCATCGAAGTCCTGGCAAGGCGCTCGAAGCCCCTCATAGCGAGCTATTCAGGGCCCTTCGAGCAACGCAGGCAGGGCTTTGAGGGGCGCTGTTGCTAAGTACGGAGTTTTTCACCGGCCTGCTAGTCGTCAAAGCGGCCCACCAGGGCCTCGATCACGGCGGGTGGAACAAACGGCGTGAGATCGCCGCCCAGGCGCGCGATCTGCCGCACCAGCGTGCTGGACACGTGAGCATGCTGGGACGAGGACAGCAGGAGGACCGTCTCGATCTCCGAAGCCATCGCCCGGTTCGTCAGAGCCAGCTGGCGCTCGTACTCCAGGTCGCCAGCGCTCCGGATACCGCGCACGATGGCCGTCGCGCCGAGCGACTGGGCGCAATGGACGAGGAGACCATCGAGCGCGATGACGCCCACGTGATCCTGGCCTGCGGTGGCCTGCTCAAGCAGCCCCACGCGCTCCTCGACCGAGAGGACGTGGCGCTTGTCGTGGTGGGCCGCGACGATGATGGTCAGCCGATCGAACAGACGCGAGGCGCGCTCGATCAGGTCAAGGTGACCGAACGTGACCGGATCGAACGTTCCGGGGAACACGGCGTGTCGTTCGTTGGCGCTGCTCATGGCGGAGAAGTCTATCCGCAACCTCGGCCGCGGTGAAACGGTCCCTCTGCGGTATGCCTCCCGCCGCTTCGCCGTCCAAACTCCAGGCCCAACCCCAGGCCCAACCCCCGGCAAAGCCCCCACCCGAATCAACGTCGCTTCCGCCCGGGGATAGCCGTCATGACGCCCCTGGCCCCCTGCATGCGCCCGCACTCAGCGTTGCGGGGGTGCTCGTGGGCGGCACGGCCTGCGGATCCTGGGCCGGAAGGGTCCTCATGGGTGGGCTGGTGGACTTCGAGAACCTGCTTCTCGCCCTCGGGCTGGGGCTCCTCGCCGCCCGTGCGGGCGGGTCCCCGGGCCGCGGAGCAGGCGCCACGGGACGACGACTTTGGCCCTGGATCATGGCCCTCGCCCTCGCAGCAGGCGGGCGGGCCGCGCTGGCCCCGGTCCCCGCGGCACCGTTTCCATCCGGCGCAGCGGAAGCTGCGGCCAAGGACACGCCAGCGAAGACCGGCGAATGGGTCGCTGGACGGGCCACGCGCAACTTTCGCCACCTGGGCCTTCGGGGCGAGGTCGATTGGAACGTGACCCAGCCGGCGAGGCGCCCGAAATCGAGCCCTGTGGAGGCTGGTTTCCGCGCGGCGAGCGGAGCCCTTCACGTGGGCGATGAGGTGGTCATCCTGCCCACCGCGGGCACCCGGCTCTGGGCCAGGAGCCGCGACCTGCCGACCGCCGGGCGCCCCCTCCCCCGCCGCCCAGTCGCGGACGAAATCCTGCGACTGCGGTCCGGAGCCGATGGATCCATCTGGGGCGTGGGGACTCAGCTACGGCGCCTGCGCCGGGCCGGTGTCAAGCGCGTGGAGACGCTCGACGACCCCGCGACGAGCGGGCTCCTTGCGGCGCTCCTGTTCGGGGAGACCGCGCGGCTTCCCCGGGGAGTGGCGGACCTCTTCACGCGAACAGGAACACGGCACATGCTCGCATTGTCAGGCCTGCACGTCGGCCTCCTCGGAGTGCTGATTGCCCTGCCGCTCGCACGCGTCCTCTGCTCCATCGCGGGCTTCCTCGCGGCGCTTCTCGGACTTCGGTGGCGCCCTTCCCCCGCGCTTCCTGCCGCCGCACTCGCGCTCGCGTTCATTCCCCTGGCTGGGCAGGGTGCGCCCGCTGCGCGCGCCGCCATGGCGCTCGCCCTGGCTTCCCTGGCCCCCAGGCTGGGGCGTCGCCCCATGGGGCTCAACCTCGTCGGCGTCGCCCTCATCCTCGAGATCGCACTCGACCCGATCGCTCCGCTCCGCGCGGGCGTTCAGCTCTCGTACCTCGCCACTGCGGCCCTGATCGCCGCTGCGCCCCAGTCCGCCCGCGCCGTACTCAACTCGCTGCCCGGCGGGGGCGTGGTCCGGGACACGTGGCCGTCGGGTCGTCGCCGTTCCCCCTGGATTCGCGTCGCGCTCCAGCGGTGCCTGAGAACGATGGCGATGGCGCTCGCGACGTCACTAGTCGCGTCGATCGCCACGCTTCCCATCATCTGGACGAGGTTTGGCGAATTCGCTCCGATCGGGATGCTGGCCACGCCGGTGGTGTTTCCGCCCCTGGTGGTGCTCGTGATAGGCGGGTGGGTTTGGCTGGCCATGACCGCGCTGCCCCTCGCGACCGTCGGATCTCACGCGGGATCGTGGTTAGCCGACTCGCTGGCCGCGCTCCTCGCGGATTCGGCGGACCGGATGCTGACGCTGCTGAGCTGGGCCGATCGCGTCCCTTGGTCTCCCCTGCCGCTGCCCGAGCGCTCCGTCCTCTGGCTGGCACCAGCGGCGATTCTCATCCTCATCGGCCTGCGCAGAGCCGCGGGCTCGCCCCCAGGCCGCCCAGCGCCCTGGCTTCGGATCGGTACAGCCGCCTTAGGTCTGGCGCTCTTTCCGGACCTGGCGAGCACGCGGGTCAACGCACCCTCCGCACGAGCAGCGACCCTTGAGGTCCACGTGCTGGATGTAGGCAACGGCACCGCGGTCATCGTGCGCGCCCCCGGGGAACCGACGTGGATCGTGGACGCGGGATCCCGGGATCGGGTGGGCGTGGCGCGGAGCGGAGTCGCACCGCTACTGCGGTCGCTGGATGTGGGCCGGCTGCGCTTCTCACTCTCGCACGATGACTCCGACCACGCACAGGCACTTCCTTGGATCCTGCGGCGCTGGGGGTCGGACCTGTGGGTGGGCCCAAGGCCAACGCTCAAGGAGGCCCGCGGCATCGATGCAGATCCCCTCGACGGCGTGCGAAGGATCGCGCTACGCCCCGGGTCCCAGCGCGTGACGGAGCGCGCTGCGGCCCTCCAGATCCTCGCCGTTCACGGCGGCGACTTCGATAGGAACGAGAGCTCGAGCATGCTCGACGTTCGCTGGACGGCCCCCGGCACCGGCACCCGCCCGTCCTACCGCGTGATCCTCTCGGGTGACGCCGAGGGGCACGGACTCAGCGCGATGCTGCACGCAAGCGACCCATCTCCCGCGGCCCTCGAGCCTGGCCCCGTCGACGCCCTGCTGCTTCCCCACCACGGATCTGCGACCACCCATTTGGGCTGGCTCCTCGACCACCTTCAGCCACGTGAGGTCTGGGTCAGCGGCAGCGATCCCCCTGTTCAGCGTGAGGAACTCGAGAGGCGGGGGCTCGTGGTGCGGTCCACCGCTGAGATAGGCGCGTTTTCCTGGAAAGCAGATTCCCACGAGCGCCAGTGACGCCGATCCCCCCTGCTGGCCCTCCTTGCTGGCTGGCTGGCCCGCCAGCGAGGCCAAAAAAGCAACGGATTGAGAGACACAACGTAACGCCCACACGCAGGCACGATAGGCCTGACGGTCTGACCCATCCCGGACCCTGACGACGAATTACCATGCTCTCCACCGCCTTCACTCTCTTCGTCGCTGCCGCCATGGCGGCACCGGAGACCCCGCTCACGCCCGATCTGGACGGAACGACCACTGGGATTCAGGGATCCACTGATCTCCAAGGATCGACGGCGTTCCAAGGATCCACGGGGCCCAACGCCTCCGAGCGATCCAAGCCCACCAAGCGCCGAGTTCTCTACACCACGGGCGGCGGAATCATCCGCGGGAAGAGCCGCCTCACGGAAAGCGGCGCCTGGCAGGTAAAGCTCAAGCGCGGCTGGACCGACCTTCCCGCCGCTGCGGTCGAGTCCGCCGCTGCGGAGTCCGATCTTCTGGACGAACTGGAAACGCGCAAGAAGGACGAAGCCCTCCCGCCGGCTGATCTCCTGGAGTGGACGCTCGGGGCCGGCCTGCTCAAGGAAGCCTTCGCGCTTGGGGACCGACTCCTCGCGGAGTTCCCAAGGGACACCGACCTTCGCATGGTCGCCGCAGGGAAGGCGATCCGCTACGTGGCGGGGCTCCCGGTGCGTGGTGACGAAAATGAGCTCGAAGACCTGCGCAAGGTTGGGGCCGGCGGGTCGCAGCTGGTCGCCGAGGCGGTGGTCGAGCGCCTGGCCACCGCGGCGCCAAGGGCCGAAGTTCTTGCCGCGCTGAAAGCGGATCTCCGCTCGCGCAAGACGGGCCGCCGAAGCTTCGCGTCGCTCGCCATGGGCCGCCTGTTCCCGACCGAGGACCCGCGCGCGCTGCTGATGCACGCGGTCTACGATCCAGCGAAAGAGGTGCGCAAGAGCGCCGCGCTGGGCCTCGCTGACATGGGATCCAAGGAAGTGTGCGGTCCACTCGTGAAGGCGCTCATGAGCCAGAACTCCACCGTTCGCCTCCGGGCAACCGAAGCTCTCGGCACAACGCGCGACTCGCTCTTCGTTGAACCCTTGATGGAGCGTGTCTACATGATGGCCGCCCAAGGCGGCTCAAGGGGAGGCGCCCAGCGCCCGCCGCGCGCCTACGTCTTCATCGGCACCCAGCGCGCGTACGTCCAGGACTTCGACGTGGAGGTCGCGGCGGGCTCAAGCGTCGCCGATCCCGTGGTCAACACGCTGATGGAAGGCTCCGTCCTGGGAGCCAGCGTCATCAGCCTGGAGACCGTCAGCCTCACGATCCAGCGCCGAGCACTCCTCGGTGCGCTCTCGCTGACCGCCGGCCAAACGCCGGGCCGCGGGCGACTCTCCGATTGGAAGGCTTGGTGGGAGTCCGAAGATTCGTCGAGCTTCAGAGCGGCCGCGAAGTCGCCGGAAGCTGGAAAGAAATAGGAACGAAGGGGCGCTTTGGCGGGTCCGAGGTGAGTGGAAGGGGGCCCTGCCAAAACCTCCCTTGGCAGAGCACCCGGGCTGAGCAGCAAGCCGCTCATCCCCACTGATGTAGCCGCCGGGATCAACCGGGTTGCATCGACCCGCCCTGTGACCTCGGGAATCCTGAGTCCCCTGGGCGTTCTCCCCCCGTTCCTTGGACTCAAACCCCTGCCAGTCGCTACGTTCCGCACATGGAAAGAGGGAATGGCAGAGGGGGAAACGCGGATAGCGCCCATGAAGGGCCGTCCGGGCGCGGTCCGAGCGGCGGAGGCCAGCGATGAGCGCTGCGCTTGAAGTACGCGGGCTTTGGAAGCGCTATGGCGCGACCGTGGCCGTGCGAGGTGTCGATCTGACGGTGGAGCGCGGCCAGATGTATGGCCTCCTCGGGCCGAACGGATCCGGCAAAACCACGACGCTCTCCTGCTCTCTCGGCCTCCTGGCCATGTCGGAGGGGAAGTGCACGGTGCTCGGCGAGCCAGCCTCGAAGCTGCATCGTACGCGTGGGAAAGTCGGCTGCGTCTTCGACGTACCTGCGCTCTTGCGTGGGCATACGATCCACCAGAACCTCAACTACCAGGCGAGGCTGCGCGGGCACAAGGGTGGCCGCGGGATGGAAGATGCCCTGGAGCGCGTTGGGCTAGCAGGCTTCGCCAAGCGCCGGGCCGGTGGCCTGTCGCTGGGCCAGGAGAAGCGCCTTGCGATCGCGGGAGCGATCATGGGCAGGCCTGAACTGGTCGTACTCGACGAGCCCCTCTCCGGCCTCGACCCCATGGGCGTACGCGGAATGCTGGGCCTTCTGGAAGAGCTCAAGGCCGACGGGCAGACCCTGATCGTATCGAGCCACCGCCTCCACGAGATGCAAGAGATCCTGACCCACGCCGCCGTGATTCTTGACGGTGAGCTTGTGAAGGAGGCCCCTCTAGAGGCGTTCCTCGGCCAGCCCGGCACCTGGCAGATTCGGGTCCAGAACGCCGACGCGGCGAAAAAGGCCCTGGCCGGCCTTGGCACCCTGAACATTGCCCCCGACGGTGTGTGGCGCGTCGAGGCGCCGGATGTCCCCGGCGAGCGCATCGCCAGCGCCTTGACCAGTGCAGGTGCGGGACTCCTGCACTTCGCCCAGGAGAGAATGGGCCTCCAGGCATCGTTCGAGACTCTTGTGGACGAGCGCCGGCGCGCGCGGGCAGCCGCTGGATCCGAGACGACCCTGGGAGGTGCGGCGTGAGCGGCGCATTCAGGGTCCTCCGGGCCGAATTCGTTCGCCTCTGCACGTCGCGAACCGGCGTCGTGGCGGGGCTTCTTCTCGTGCTCGTTCCGGCGCTCCGCGTCTGGGCTGCGGGGCTAGCTGCACGCGCCAAGGATATCGAGCGCGCCGCCACCGGCGCGGAGCAGATCGGCCTGACCGAAGGGACGGGCTGGGCGATGCTGGTCGACGGCTGGCGCGCCGGGCTGATGCTCGGGACCGCGCTCCTCCTGGTCCAGGGCGCGCGCTCCATTGCGGGTGACCGGGAGACGGGCGTGCTTCGTCTAGCGGTGACGCGCTCTGCCTCCCGCGGCGGGGCCGTGGTTGGACGGGCTCTCCTCGGGCCGATCCTCGTGATTTTTACCGTGGCCCTCGCGGGCATCGGCGCGTACCTCGCCACCAAGGGCGTGGGAGGAGACTTCGGAGACCTCATCGAGGACGACTTCACGATCTTCCTGGGTGCGGAAGTTCGGGCCGAGCTGATCCGATCACTCGTGCCCGTCGCCGCCGGACTCGTGGCCGTTCACGCCTTCGGACTTCTGATCTCAAGCCTCTCCCGAGGGCCTGTCCTGGCCCTAGCAGGCTCGCTAGCCGCCATTCTCCTCTGGGATGTCTTCAAGGAGGACATGGGCGAAAGCCGCTTTTACGTCTTTGCGACTCACGCTCCGACCTTCGCCGACGGTTCGGCCATGAAGGAGCTCGCGGGATTCGCTCGCGCCTATTCCGACGCCGGGCTCCCGGACGCGGTCATCAACATGGGCATGATCCTGCCCCCTATTCAGGCCGTTGTCTTCGTGGGACTGGCCGTCCTCGCGCTTCGCAAGCGGCCGATATAGGCGGGCACTGGGACCGCCAGGATGAACGTTCGGTCGCGTTCATGCGAATCGAATGCACCGCGTGCTGGAACCTGGCGGCCCACTCCCCCACGATGACCGGCGATGACTCCTCCTTCGCCACGCATCGGTAGATCACTTCTGCCCAACTACGCCCTCGGCCTGCTGACGCTTCTGTGCGCCTGCCAGTCGGCCCCGGATCGATCGATCCCCGACCCGCTCCCAGAGACCCTTGAGTGGGCCCTGCCGGCCGTGGACAGCACCGCCTTCCTGGGCCTCGACGTACGAGAGAATGACTCTGGCTCCCTGGAGAGCCTCTCGTTCGATCCAGGCGTCAGAGTGCACTCGGTGATCGAGAATTCCCCGGCGCAGGCGGCGGGCATCAGCGTCGACGACGTGCTGCTCACCTTCGATGGGACGAGCATGGCCACGCCGAGCGACCTTGAGGCGGTGCTGGCCGCGGCCTCCGGCGGCGACGGTGTGACCCTCGGCCTGCAGCGTGGCGATGCCGTCTTCGAGGTCAGTCTTACACTCGCCGGAGGTTCGTCAGGCACGGCGAGCCAGTCGAGCGCCGAAGAGTCCTTCGTGCTCGACCCAGCGCGCACCCGCGGCGCCTGGGGCACGAACGACGGGGCCATCCTGGTCGCACGCGCCAAGGGCGGCCCCGTGGGCCAACTGCCCGTGGGCACGCGCGTCATCGCACTCGACGGGCAACGCATCGTTTCGGGCCGAGGCCTCGTACGTCGCCTCATCTCACGCGCGCCCGGCGACACCGTTCAAATGCTCGTCAGCCCGCCCGACTCGAGCAAGGAGTCCGAAGTCGAGGTCACACTCCAGGACGAGGGTCGTCGGCTCACTCGGTTCTCCGTCCCGGTCCTCGCCACCTACGACGCCGAGGCAGATCGAACCCGCGAGACCTTCGTGCTGATCGACCTCTACCTCATATCCCTCTTCCGCTACGAACGGGAAGGCTCGGAGAAGAACTGGCGCTTCCTGCGCTTCTTCCACTGGTCCAGCGGCGTTGGAGAGCTCGACGAATAATGCGTATCCCTTCCTCAATAGCATGGACCCGCTCGCTGGTCCCCGCGCTCTTTGCCGTCCTCGGTACGCCAGCCCTTGCGGTTGACTCCGATGCTTCCGTCAGCGAGGCCTCCTCTAACGATGCCTCCTTTATCGATGCTTCGGTGCGCGTGGACGGAATTCTGCTCGACTGGACCTTCGTAGACATCGAGGGGGACGGCGCGAAGGAGCTCGGTCTGTCGGTGCGTACGCCGCGGGGCGAGAGAGAGCTGCGCTTCCACCGCATGACGGCGCAGTCGATCGACCCGGAGCCATTCCGGACGATCCCTATCCTCAAGGACATCATCGCCTGGACGATCGCTGACGTTCGGCCCAAGCTGGAAGGCAACGAGCTGGTGCTTCTGACTCGCCAAGGCGCGTGGTCCTTCGATCCGCGCCAAACCGGCTACAAAGGGAACATCGAGAAGCTCTGTGAGACGAGCCTCCTGTACGACGTCCCGAGCCCACGGGAGCTGCCGTATTGGTCCTACGTCCTCGAGGCGGAGGACGGTTCCGACCTGCTCCTGCTGCCCCAGCGCGGAGGCTTCCGGATCTTCGGTCCGCGGCCCGAGGGCAAATCCGATGGCGACGAGCTTCCGTGGCGGGCCCTCGCCACCTTCCAGGGTTCGTCCGACAAGGCCCCGAACGATCCCGAGGACCAGGCACGGCGCACGGCCGAAGCCAAGCGCGAGGGCCGACGCCGCGAGGTCCGCCTCTCTGCGACGGTCGGCGATACCCTGCAGCCCTTCCTCGGCACTGGCTCCACACAGAGCCTGGTGGACGATAACTTCCGCATCCAGGCGCCGGCGCTTGTTGACATCAACGGTGACGGGCGACGCGACATGCTTCTGCTGGATGGAGATCGCCTCAAGGTGCACCTCGCGGGGGCCGGCGGGATTCCCCGCGAGCCATCACGCACCGAGGTAGTGCCGGACTTCCTGACCCGCGATGACACCCGCGCTGCGCTTCGCCTCGTCGACATCAACGGCGACGGTCGAGTGGACCTCCTCGGCATCTGGAGCGAGGACGTGGACGGCTTCGAGAACGCAGAGTGGCGTATCTACGTGATGCTCTCGCGGAAGGACGCGATGCTTCCCGAGAGGCCCGATCAGGTTCTGCGGTTCACAGCCGCCGAACTCAGGGCGACCGTGACCGACGTGGACGGAGACGGAAAGCCGGACCTGGCGATCCGCAGCTTCGAGCTGCCGACCATGCTCGAGACCGTCACGGGACTCGAATTCAAGTACAGCCACATCATGTACCTGGGCGAGAAGAGCGGAACGTTCTCGAGGCGGCCAGCGCTCAAGCAGTCCCAGACCTTTGACGAGGAAAGCGTCTCTGCCGTACTCGCGAACCGCGTCCTCAAGATGGACTGTAGCGGCGACGGCGTGGCGGATCTTGTCGAGGTGAACCTCGCGGGTGAGCTCGGCGTCAGAAGGCTGCGCAAGGAGTCCTCTTTCTTCGGCGGCGATGCCTGGACCATCGACGATGGATACTGGAAGCGCTACGCCTCGCGTGGCTCCGTCTCGTCGCTAAGCGTCGAGGACCTCAACGGTGATGGCCTTGGCGACATCGTGAGCGGGTCCGAATCGATCCTCACCGTTTACCTCTCGCAGAGGCGCTGATTATGCTGCGACTCGACTATATGGCCGCTCTGGCGGCGATCAGCGGAACGCTTAGCCTCGCTGAGCTAAAACTACCTGCGGACCCGCTGCAGGAGGCCGTCACCTTCGCGGAGACGCGCCTGAGCGTCAACCGGCGCGGGACCACGCTGGCGCTCCGTGACCTCACCGGCAACGGTGCGCTCGAGCTTGTGCGCATCGACGGAAGCGGCGTCCTCGTGCGGCAGCTGCGCCCGAACGGCGTCTACGCGGAGACGGGCACGCTGTTCCCGTGGCGCACGGCCACGGTAGGCTGGGACCTCGCCGATCTCAACGGCGATGGCCGGACCGAGATGCTGCTGGTCACGGACGGCAAGTCCATCACCACGATGTCCTTCGACGCAGCCAGCGGCTGGGGCGAGCGCAAGGAGCTCTTCCAGGCAGCCACCTACCTTCCCGCCGGCGTGGCGCGCGTTCCCTTCGCGCGCAGTATCGACGGTGATGATCGACTGGATCTGGTGCTTCCAGGCCCCGGGCGATTCCACCTGCGCCTCAACCGCGGCGTCGACCCAGAGAGCGGCGAGCTGAGCTGGTCGAAGCCCATCGAGGTCGGCTACGAGCCCGAGATCGAATACGACCTGGGCGATCCGGGACGGCTGTCCTCGACGTTTGGCCAGCGCGTTCGCGTGCCGTGGTTCAGCATGTTCGACGCGGACGGCGACGGCACCCAGGACCTCGTCAGCGAAACGGACGAGCACGTGGCGTTTCACCTGGCCCGGCCCGAGATCGACGCGCTGCCCTCCTGGGAGCTCGATCTCACGGCGCTCAAGAACGACGCAAGCGCCAGCGACATCGATCTCGACGACCTTCTGAGCGTGGTAAGCGGCTTTGCCCAGTGGCGCGTCGAGGACCTGGACGGCAAGGCCCCGAAGGATCTGGTCATTGGTTCCGAGGGCACGTTCAAGGTGTACCTCGGCGGAGCGGCCACGGGTCCGATCAACAAGCCCGATCAGGTGCTGAAGGCGAGCGGCAACGTCCTCTACTTCTTCGTTCGCGACGTGATCGGCGATGCCCGCCCTGATCTGCAGATCGTGCGGGGTGAGCGCGTGTCCCTGGCACGGCTCCTGAAGTATCTCGTCGTTCCCGGCCAGCTTGACTTCGACGTTTTCACCTACGGGAACGAGAAGGGCGTGTTCTCCCGCAAGCCCACGAAGCGAACCACTCTCGGCCTGCGCGTGCCGCGCCTCTTCAAGCTATTCGACGAGTTCGAACAGATCTCAGACGAGCTAGAGGCCCAGTGGGACATCCCAGCCCGCCGCCTCGACTGGGACGGCGACGGCCTGACCAACGACGTGGTGGACGCGAAGGACGGGACCTTGTTCGTCTACCGGAACTGCGCACCGCCGGAGCAGAAGTTCGAGAACCTGTCCCTCAAAGCAGGCATCGATGGGCTCATTGAGCGCGTGGTCTTGAAGGATCTCGACAAGCTGGACGACGGTGGCGAGAGCATCATCGACATAGGTGAGCTCGACGCGTTCGCCGTGGCGCCGGGCAAGGCCCTCAGGGACGCGTCCAATGGCACCAAGCCGGTGGCTCAGGCCGCGCTCTGGCGTGGCAAGGACGACCGCGAGATCCGCCCCAGGGACCTGAACGGTGACGGTCGCATCGATTTCGTGACCGTAGTGGATGGTGACACTTCGCTCCAGGTTCAGCTCCTGGTCCGTAAGTAACGGGCAAGAACGGGGCATGTGGATCGATCCTTGGCCTTTGGCTGCGAATCGTGAGCCCAGTCCTCAAGGAAATCGTTCCGGCGTTCGATGCCAAGGCAGGTCCCTCCTTCGTGAGGGCGCTGCCCATGTCCTCCGAATCACCAGAGCAACGAGTATTTGCACCATCCTGGCCAACCTGGCCGGTGAAGGCGTTCGTCTGCTGGCTGGGGCTGCTCGCCTCCTGTGGCCAGGGAGACCTTCTCTTCGGAGGCTCCGGCCAAACCGCGCCGACCGCAGCGGCTCTCTTTGGAGTGGCACCGTACAACGGGACGTCGGAGCCGGACGGACGCAAGAAGGAGTACAAGGTCAAGGCCGCGCTGCTCCTCAACTTCCTCAAGTACGCGAAGTTCCCCCCCAAGACTTTCCCTAAGGAAGGGAGCCCGATCAAGGTGCTCATCATCGGCGATGATCCCTTCGGGCCGATCCTTGAGAAGGTGCTCCGCAAGAAGGACGTCCGTGGGCGCTCGATACAGATCCTCCGCGTCCGGAAGACGCCCAAGATCATCGATGCACAGCTCGTCTTCACCTCGGGACTTGACAAGAAGGCGCGAGCCGCGCTGATCAAGACTCTCATGCACAAGCCCACGCTCCTCGTGGGTGAAACGGCAGGTTTTGCCGAGGCTGGCGGCTTCATCAACCTCTACATGTATAGGGGCAAGGTCAGGTTCGAGATCAACAGTGCGCGCCAGAAGTCGACCAAGATCACATTGAAGGCGGGGCTGTTGAAGCTCGCGCGGATCGTGAAGTCGCATGACATCCCAGGGCCGGAGGATCGCTAGGACCGTGCCCAAGAGATACTCCATCCAGCGTCAGGTCAACTTCGCCGTGCTCGGCACGACGTCACTGATCCTCGTCTTCACCACCGCGATCCTCGCGACGCGCCACGCAGCCTTCTCGCAGCGTCGCGCACTGGAATCCGTTCGAATCGCGACGTATAGCGCCGGCTTCAACTGTCGCTCAGCCCTAGAGTTCGCCCAGGACGACTACGCGACCGAGGCGCTCTCTGCGATCCGCCTCAACGACGAGAGCATCACCGGCGCCTGGGTGTACGAAGCTGACGGAACCTCCTTCGCTGGCTGGTCCACGGCGCGTACCGCCAAGTCGGTCACCCTCCGCCAGAAGGCCAGTGCGGAGGAGACCGTCGACTCAAGCCTCTGGATCGTCTCGCCCATCCGGAAGAACGGAGTCACGCTTGGCTGGATCCAGGTCGAAGCTGACCGGTCCTTCGCGCGCGCCGTCATGGTCCGCAGCCTGCTGGATGCGCTAGGTGTCGGGCTGATTGCGCTCTTATTGGCCTGGTCACTCGCACGGTGGCTCTCCAAGCGGATCTCCGAACCGATTCTCGCGATGGCCGCTGCAGCGGAGGCCATCACCGAAGACAGCAACCTGGCGCGCCGCGTTCAAGTCAACACCCAGGACGAAATCGGGGCCTTCGCCGACGCTTTCAATCGGATGCTTGACCGCCTGGAAACTAGCGAGCAGGCGGTTCAAGCCCAGCAGCTCACGCTGGAGTCCCGCGTCCAGGAGCGTACCCAGGAGCTCGAGGCAACCAACCTTGAGCTCGTGAAGGCCAAGGACATGGCCGAGGAAGCCACGCGTGCCAAGGCCGACTTCCTGGCCAACATGAGCCACGAGATCCGGACGCCCATGAACGGCGTGATCGGCATGACCGGCCTGGTGCTCGATTCAGAAATGGATGGCGAGCAGCGTGAGATGCTGGAGACGGTGCGGCGCTGCGGCGATCAGCTCCTGGAGCTCATCAACGACATCCTCGACTTCTCCAAGATCGAATCGGGCAAGTTCGAGGTCGAGACGATCGAGTTTGACCTGCGTGACGTCGTCGAAGACCTTGGAGATATCTTCGGTCCGCGCTACCAGGACAAGAACGTCGAGCTCGTCACCCTCCTCCCCAGCGAGGTCCCAGTCCAGCTCGTTGGCGACCCCACCCGCCTGCGTCAGATTCTCACGAACCTGCTCGGCAATGCGCTGAAGTTCACGGAGACGGGCGAGGTCCACCTGCACGTCGACGTGGTCGAGGCCCAGGATCAAGGCGTGAAGCTCTGCTTCGAGGTGCGCGACACGGGCATCGGGATTCCCGCAAATCGGCTGGGTTCACTCTTCGAAGCGTTCACCCAGGTGGACGCCTCCACGACCCGTCGATTCGGCGGTACGGGCCTCGGGCTCGCCATCTGCAAGGGCCTCGCCGGAGCGATGGGCGGCGCCCTCGTCGTCGAGAGCGTTGAGGGTGAAGGAACGACCTTCCGGGTCACGCTCGAGTTTGGCCGCGGTGAAGCCGCGCGCTACACCGCCCGCCCGCGCGCTGGCATCCTCCGCGGCAAGCGCGCCGCCTGCCTGGACGACAATCAGACCAACCTCTTCGTGCTGAAGAAGCAGCTCGAGTCCTGGGACATGGACGTCTGCACCTCGGGCGACCCCAAGCAATTCCTCGACGAACTCGACGAGCCGCCGGACATCTTCGTCCTCGACTTCCACATGCCGACGATGAACGGCTTGGAAGTCGTCGAAGCCCTTCAACGGACCAAGGAGTACGCGGACGTCCCGGTCCTCATGCTGACGTCTGCTTCCTTTCAGGGGCGCCTCAAGGAGCTTCGCGCAAGCGGCGTGACCAAGCAGCTTCGCAAGCCCGTCAAGCAGTCTTCGCTTGAGAGCAGCCTGAGGGAACTCCTTAGCGATGATCCACGGGCCCAAATGCGGCTTGTGAAATCCAGCGGGGAGGCGACTTCCGCGTCTGACGCTCTCATGATGCGCAGGGCGAGGACGCGAGTCCTCGTTGTCGAGGACAACGCTGTCAACCAGCGACTCGCCAAGGCGATGCTCGACCGCGCGGGATTCCAGTGTGACATCGCCAACCACGGCGAGGAGGCGCTTGCGATGCTAAGCCAGTTGCCCTTCGACCTCGTCCTGATGGACTGCCAGATGCCCGTCATGGACGGGTTCGCAGCGACCCGGGCCATCCGCGAACGCGAGGCCAGGAACGGCACGCACGTCCCCATCATCGCCATGACGGCGAACGCCATGGAGGGTGACGCTGAGCGCTGCTACGACGCCGGCATGGACGCCTACCTCAGCAAGCCGATCTCTGCCAGCCGTTTCTACGAAGCGCTGGACGCCTGGAGCAGCGGAACCCCACCCCAATCCAGGCGAGGAGCCTGAGCACTATGTTCCTGATCAACAGGTTCCTGAGCAACACGCTCGCATCGAACCGACCACATCCGTGGGGGCCAAGTCGCCTCCTCATCGGCGTGGCGCTTCTCGTCGCGACCGCCGCCGGGACGCCGGCGAATGCTGCCTCGATCCAGAGCGGCGATGCGTCGCCGTCCTCCTCAGACGACCTCCTCCCCGGCATGTCCCCCACCTCCACCGAGGCGGAAGAAGATGACTGGGAGGACGAGGACTTCGCAGACCTGGATCTGTCGGAGCTCCTGGAGGTTGACTGTACGGTCGTGAGCCGTCAGTCCGAGAGCCTCCAGGGCGCTCCGGCCGCCGTCTACGTCATCAATGGAGAGGAGATCCGACGCGCGGGCCACGCCTCCGTCCAGGAAGCCCTGCGCATGGTCCCTGGCTTCTTTGTGTCGCACTGGGCCTCATCCGACTGGGACGCCACCATTCGCGGGTTCGGCCCTGGCATTGCCAACGCCAACCTCGCGTACCTGAACCAGGTCCTCGTGATGGTCGATGGCGTCGTGGTCTACACGCCGCTCTTCGCAGGCATGTGGTGGGGGCTCCAGGACATGGATATGGACCACATCGAGCGCATCGAAGTGATCCGCGGGCCCAGCGGAATTCTCTGGGGTGCGAACGCCTTCCACGGCCTCGTGAACATTATCACCAAGACGAGTGGTGAGAAGACCGAGAGCCGCCTTTCGGTCCGCTATTCCAACGACAACAGCTTTGTCACGCTGCGTGGCGACGTGGACCTCTCCGACACGCTCGGCGTGAGCGCCTTCGCCCGCCGCACGCGCTACGACACCCAGGCTTTCCAGGATGACAGCCTGAACGGCGACCTGAGCGACGTCGGCGACTGGGGCATCCAGAGCGGCGGCTTCCAGGTCGACGGGACCGGCGAGAATGGCCGCACCTGGCGCGCTTCGGCGCGCGGGTATGAGTCCAAAGTCGCGCAACCCTACGACATCTTCGGAACGGGAACGCTTGAGGCCTTCCCCCATCGCAAGCACGGTGGACAGGCTTCCCTGCAGTGGAACGACCCTGAGAGTGGCACCTTCCTGCAGGCTGCCTACGTCAAGGACCGGCAGACGCTGACCCTGATCGGAACCAGCCTGGACATCGACCAGATCCAACTGGAAGCACGGCGGACAGTCGCAACAGGAGAGAACAGCTCGCTGATGTTCGGTCTCGGCTATGACCGGATCTTCTCCAACACCAACCTCTACGGCGGATTCGCCGTGAATGCGATCCTCCAGAACAACGTTCGCGCGTTTGCTTCGGAGACCTGGCGCATCCCCTCCGCCAACCTCGCGTTCTCGTTGGGCCTCCAGGCCATCGACCACGAGTTCTCCGGGCTGGATCTTCAGCCCAGCGCGCGCGTCGCGTGGAGCCCCAAGGGGCGCGGAACTCTCTGGGCGTCGGCCTCCCGAGCGATCCGAACGCCCTCCATCGAGGAGGAGGTCCTCGGCCTCGGCACGCTAGACGCCGAGAGCGTCGTCGCCGTGGAAGGCGGCTGGCGCGGTCAGCTCAATGAGAGCCTCGGAATCGACCTCGCGGTCTACTACAACGACTACAACAACGTACGCGTTCACTCATTTGACCCGTTCACGTTCGACGAGTCCTTCACGAACGACGGCAAGGGGCACTCCATGGGCGCGGAGCTCGCGGTTGACGTCAAGGCGAACGATCGCTGGACACTGCGCGGCGCGTACTCCCTCCACCGCAGCCAGCACAACGCCGAGGCCGATGACATCGACGTCACGGCCGTGGACGGCCAGTACCCGGTCCACATGCTCAACGTTCGCTCCTACTTCGACCTCGCGGACGAATGGGAGCTCGACTCCGCCCTCTACCTCGTCGATCGCTTTGACGCGCTAGACGGAGCGCCCACGCCAGAGTACTGGCGTGGCGACCTCCGTGTCGGCTGGCGGCCTTCGGACAGCCTCCGCCTCTCGGTGGGCGTTCAGGGCTTCAACGACCCGACCCGCTCCGAGTTCGGCACAAGCGAGGTTCGCCGCCTCTTCTACCTCTCTCTGGATCTCATCCGGTAGCGGCAAGGAAGTCACTTACCGCCCCCATCTCCCTCTCTCCCTTCTGATCGAGATAGCGACTCTTGAGTACACCGTCGACACAGGTCCTTCCGCTGGCCGAATGGAAACAGCTCGGGGTCCACGCCTCGGCACATCCGCGGACGGGCGCTGGGAATGAGACCAGGGGCGTCTTCTGCATCGAGCTGAAGGATCGTTCGATTCAGGGCGGCGCCTGGGATGCAGAGATGCTGCAGAGCATCTGGAGCAGCGTTGCGGAAGCCTCTGGAGAGGACCGTCTCCTTGGCGACTTAGGAGACAGCCGGAAAGTCATGGTGACCGACGCGGCGAACCGCTGGGTCTCTGTGGCAGCGACTATCGTGGAGAGTGCGGCAGCGCTCGGGGTCCCGCCCCATGACGTCGGCGTAGGGATCGGCTATGCCCAGATGGACCCATGGACCGTCGACCTGGAGCGCGCCATCAGCCTGGCAACGGCCGCCGCTTCCCAGGCCTGCGAAAAGGGAATCGGCATCGTCCACCGGAGCCCCACCGACGAGATCCGGGCCAAGCGCCAGCGCGTGATCTCCCGCCTGGTGGCCAACGCGCTCGAGGGCGCTGAGGGCCTTCGACTGGCCTTCCAGCCCAAGGTTGACGCACACTCTGCGGCCTTCGTCAGCTCCGAAGCGCTCCTGCGCTTTCAGACGGAGGAAACCGGCCTCGTCCCGACCCTGGAGGTTCTAGAGCACGCCCGCGCGTCCGGCCTAACGGCCTCTCTCGATCGCTGGGTACTGACCCGCGCGGTCCGCACGCTCGCCGAGCTGACCACGGACCTCATTCCGATCTACCCGATCTCCGTCAACATCCGAGCTGAGACGGCCTTCGCCCCGGACTTCGCCCAGTTTGTCGGCGAGACGCTCAGCCAAGCCAGAGTCGACCCGGAGCTACTCGAGATCGAGTTCCGCGAGGAAGAGATGATCGCCCACATGAACCAGGCCGAGGAGGTGATCTCTTCGCTGATCGACCTGGGTGTGGCGGTCGCTCTGGACGGCTTTGGGCGAAGCCGCACGACCCTCTCTGACCTGCGTCGTCTCCGCGTCACCACGCTCAAGCTGGACCGCGGGATCGTGCACGAAATGATGTCCGACGAGAGCATCAATCAGCTCGCCCACGGCATGCTGCATCTCGCGCGCGTCATGCAAATGGAGACCGTCGCCGTCGGCATCGAGACCGAGGAGCAGCGCGAACACCTGCGCGACGCCGGCTGCTCAACGCTACAAGGCTTCTTGTTCCACAAGCCCATGGAGAAGGATGAGATGGTCCATCACATCCTCTCCTGCGAGTCGTTTGTCTGAGTCCATCATCTGGGCTCGGCGCGCTCCGGAGCTCGGCTTCGCACGCTTTCCCCGTAGCGATTCCAGGCTTCTGAGACGTCGCTGGGTAGCGGGCCGGCTCACGAGTGAGCGGCTTCACTCGCTTCGCGGATTCGTTTGAGCTCCCCGAGGCCCGTGGCCAATCCGCCAAGGACGGCACCCACGACCAATAGGGTGAAGAGCGGAGTGAGAGCCTCGCCGATGTTGATCCCTGTCGATTGCGGGCGGGAGCTCGATGCCGTGTCTTCAGAGAGCATGATGCCGAAGACTACGATCGCGAGGACGTAGCTCAGGATCGAAAGAGCTCTCAGGATGACTTGGTTCATCCTGCGATCTTAGCGCCTCGACTCATTGGGCGGAGCCCCGACTACCGTGGCAGTAGTCCCGGGCGTGCTGGGGCAACGCAGCCTCCGGGGGCTGGGGGCCCGGCTTCGCGGATTCGGCTTTCCGCGAAACGCTGTTAGCGATCGCCGGTGTGGCGGAGGCTACCGTCGCCCGGAGCGGGGCCGCCCTTGCCTCCATGCTGCGTCCTTCCCTTCGCGCTCTTGGGCTTCGACGACATGCCGCCTTTGATCTCGATCGATCCGTCGTCGAGGAGGGCCTTGACCGCGGGCTCTTCCGCCGCCTTGGGCGAGATCTGTCCGAGCCCACCCGGTCCAAGGAAGAGTCGCTTGCCGCCGCTAAGGGGAATTCGAATCGCCTTGGTTGTCTTGTTGAGAATGTCCATCTGAAAGGACGGTACTCGATCCGCCCAACCGGAGTTGCGGGAGACTGAGGACTCCGCCAGAGGTGCGTTTTTCTGAAGCAGATTGGCCTCTGACGGCGTGATTCCTGACCCATACCGTCGCGGGCCGCGCCAGAAATGAATCCGGCGCGTCCGTTGCCACCCAGCGAGTGAACCTGTGGATCGCGTCCTCTGCCAGGCAGTCGCCATCCTCTGGCGGCCAAAAATAGGCCGGCCAGGCGAACAATCACTAATTTGCCGGATCCGATCGGCCCAACGTCGGCCCACTAGGAGCGTGTTGTATTCGGTCCTGCCGAACGCCTGGACCTCTACCCTTACCCTCGTCCCGCGCAATCAGCGCATCACGCTTCTCGAGCCCTAGCCTTGTGGGTCGAGCCTGGAGTCCCAGGGGTGCTGGGGCTACGCAGCCTCCGGAAGCTGGGCGCCCGCTACTCGGATTCAGCTATGCGAAACCCGAGCCTAGTAGAACGTGACGGCCACGCCGTTGCTTAGGTTCGACGTCACCTGCGGATTCGCGTCTCGAAACCAGCCCTGAAAGTTCCACGTCTCACCCGCCTGTGCAGCCACGGGGCCGAGGGGGTGCGGCAGAATCAGCGGATCGACGTCGATGCTGATCGCGCCAAGGGCTCCCGAGTTCTGTACCTGGCCCGGACCCACGAAGCGTCCAACCAATCCGCTCACGCACAGGTTGCCGCTGCTTCCACCTGGGTTCGCGGCGAAGCCCTGCATCTGGCTCAAGATGAAGAACCCGAAGGCAAACCTGGGGAGAGACTCACAGCGGAGGTTGAGCCTGCCCAACGCGATCGCGCTTGAACCGGTTGCGGTGATGACGGCGGGCATGCCCGTCGAGTTCGCAGGCGAGGCGCAGTAGCCCGAAGAGAGCAAGCTATCGAAATTTGCGACCCACGCGTCCTCGTCGCCGGCGTTGACGGCCGCCAGGTCGCGCGTCGTGCTTCCACTCAAGAAGAACTGCCCGGGTTGGTCTACGGCGACGCCCGAGGAGCGGTCCACGCCCGCGGTGCCGAACTGTCGGAGCCAGGATCGCAAGCCGCTCCCGTCATACCGAGCGATCCATGCATCGAGAACGCCCGCTGATGAGGCGCCGAGGACTCCACTCGTGGAACCGGTGAGGTAGAAGCCTCCCGCAAGATCGCTTTCGATGCCGGCGCAAGAGTCGGACTCTGGCGTGCCGAACTGCTCGATCCAGCCCTGCGTCCCGGCGTGGCTGACGGCCGTGACCCAGACATCGGTTTCACCGGCGCTAAACAACCCGAGGACGCCTGAGGTACTGCCGGCGACGAAGACTCCACTCGCGCCGTTCAGGGCCACCACGGGGAAGTTCTCCGCCTCGATGGAGCCCCACTGGAGGCCCCAGAGCAGACCCCCCGCGGAGTCGTAGCGTGCGAGCCATGCGTCCGAGCTGCCGGAGGTGAATCCGAAGAGTTCGTAGGTCGTATGCCCGCAGACGTAAGCGCCGCCCGCACCGTCCATCGCAAGTCCTGTAGCCGCTTCAGAAGAGCCTGAATCAAGCTGGCGTATCCAGGTGAGGGCTCCAGCGGCGCTGAAGTGTGCGAGCCAGGCATCGGCAAAGAACCCCGCTGTGCCAGCGAGGGCGCCGTCCGTACTTCCGCAGGCGAAGGCTCCACCCGTCCCGTCCCCCACCACCGCCCAGCAAACATCGAAGCCTGCCGACCCAAGCTGGGTCAGCCAGACCTCATTGCCGTTCGCATCAAAGCGGCCGATCCATGCGTCAGAGCTTCCAACGAGGGGACCGCCCAGACTCCCTGTCGTGGAGCCGCCGACGAGCAGTCCCCCGGCGCCGTCGGCCGCCGCGCCCAGGACATCATCCCTGCCAGGGGTCCCAAGCGTTTGGATCCAGGTCTGCTGCCCGGCTCCATCGTGGCGCGCCAAGATGAAGCTGGTGGGCCCGAAGATCGGTGCCCCGGAGTTCATTGCGACGAACGCCCCGCCTAAGCCGTCGCCGGCGACCACCGTCCCGCTATCGCCAGTTGGTGTTCCGAACTGGCTGATCCAGTTCTCGCTCTGGGCACTGGCGAGCGAAGAGCCACCAAACGTCAAGAGGCCTGCGAGAACGGCGACGACGGGGGATGCAAAGCATGCCCTTGATACGTATCGATCTGGGGAGGTTCTCATCGGTCCATGTCTCGTGGGTGGTTCGGTCCGCGCCCGAGGAACCGTAGTCTAGCAGGCCTGGAGCTCAATCACCCTTCGCCGCGACGCCGTAGCTCAAGACCTGGCCGTCGGCGTGGAGACGCGCTTTCAACAGATCGTAGTCAACTCCCTGCACCGGCGACTCGCCATCGATCGCCAGGCTAGCTGCCGTGGCCGCCGATTGTGCGAGCACCATGAACACAGGCTCCATCCGGATCGATCCGAATGCCATGTGGCTGGCAGACAGGCAAACGGGGACCAGCAGGTTGGTGCACTCCGATGCCTTCGGAAGAAGGGAAGACAAGCTGATCGGGTAAGGGGGGAAGCCACCGACTTCAACATCGCCCTCATTGCGAACGTGTCCATTCCCGTCGACGTAGCGCTGCACGTGATGGGAATCCATGGTGTAGGCCCCCATGCCGATAGAGTCCTGGATTGGCTCCCGCTGCTGACAGTGGTTCTGCGTCATCACGAAGTCGCCGACCATGCGGCGGGCCTCGCGTACGTAGAGCTGCTGCTGCCAGCCCCCCCCCGGCTTGAACTCGTCCTTGCACATGCCCCACCTCGAGATCTGAGCGCGGATTTCCTCCGGCATCCGTGGGTGATAGGCGAGTGTCCACATGACCCCTTGCTGGTAGAGCCTGTGGCGGATTCTGATGGCGTCGCGCTCGGCGTAGCTGGCCTCAGGCCAGGCGTAATTCTGGCCGATGAAGTCGGTGGAGAAGGCGAGACGATTGTTCGTGTCCGTCTTGCGATTCGGCATCGCCGAGTTGATCCAGGGAAGGCCCGTCTCGCCGGCCTCGTAGTTGCGCAACAAGAGCTCGTACCACTGCGCGTCATAGCCCTTCGGCTTCTCGAAGGCGATGCGGTTGTCTGGGTGGTCGGTGAGGCACATGCGAAAGCAGTAGGCCTGTACGCGCTTGTCCGCTGCGCCTTCTTTCCCAGGGCCGGCCGGATCAACGAATGGGAGCAGCCCGCTCTCCGGGTCGCCAGGCACGATGTAAGGATCCACCCCGTCGACAAACTGGTGGTACTTAGCCTGGCGAGTCTGGACACCGTTGAGGGTCTCACCGTACTGCGCAACGGCTTCGCGGCCGACGGCATAGCTCACTCCGGCCGCCGCCAAGAGGTCGCCTTCATAGGTGCAGTCCATGAACATCTTCCCGGTGAAGACTCGCCCGGACTCCATGGTGATCGCCACGATCCGCCCGTCCTCCATCGTCACGCCACCCTCCCGTTCGAGGCGCTCTTGCAGCACCAGCTCCAGGCCCACCTCTGCGACCCACTCTCGGAAGACCGCAAGTGCGGCGCTCGGCTCGAACGTCCACATGGTTGCCTCGCCTTTGCCAGTGCGTGACTGACCACCGTCGCGGTAGCCCTGGCGCTCCTGCCAAGTCCATGACTTCGGCTCGGCATAGTGACTGGCGATGCGACGGTAGAACTCGCGCGACAAACCACCGATGACCCTCTTGTTGCCGATATCCGTTTGGCCAAGGCCACCGGTGGTGAGTCCGCCCTCGCGCTCACTTGGCTCGATGACCACCACCGTCTTCCCCATCTTCAGGGCCTGGATCCCGGCGACAATCCCCGCACTGGTTCCGCCATAGATCACGAGATCATGGCCTGCAGCGCCCGAAGCGTCCGCGGCATATGCGACGGAAGCGCCGAGGGTCATCGGCGTAAGAAGGCAAAGGAAGGTGCTGATCATGGTCGTGTGTGGGGTGGAGCGCTCGCTCCCCTATCTGGTGCAGTGATTCGGCAAGGCCGCGTTCTACAGCCGGTAGAACTCCTCCCACTCCTTGCGCGGCGGAGGGCCGACGAGGAGCTGGTTAGCGCGCTCGTGGTTCGTGATCTGCTCGCTCTCGCGATCGAAGTCGAACGTACCACCGAGTCGCTGGGCGATCACACCGAGACTGAACATCTGGCAGAGTGGACCGGCCACGTGGAACGGGGAGCGTGCCGTCTCTTCACCCTTGACCGCGCGGATGAAGTTGAGGTGGTGCCCCGAACCGACTTCGTATTCGGGCAGCGTGCTCTCCATCTCCTTCATCTTGGACTCCGGGATGATGCGCAGCGGGCTTCCATGCGAGGTCCCCGCAAATGTCAGGTCCTTGCCGTAAATGACCTTGCCCGCGTTGCCCAGTCTTTGGTCCTCGCCGAGCTCGGCCGGCCGGGCCGGTCGGTTGCTCGTTCCGTCGTGCCAAGTGACCGAGCAGGCCGGCTCCGGGCCCCGCTCCGGGAAGTCGAACTGAATCGTTGTGGCCATCGGGAAGATGAGGTCCTTGGGCCCTTCCTGCTTCAGCGCGGTGACCTTGTGCGGGATGCCGAGGTCCAGGAAGCGGTGAACGGTGTCGAGGATGTGTGGTCCCCAGTCCCCGAAGGCTCCGGTGCCGTAGTCGTACCAGCTACGCCAGTTCCCTGGATGGAGCTTGCTGCTGTACGGGTGCTTCGGCGCGGTGCCAATCCACGTATCCCAGTCGA
>JBLIHL010000019.1:0-23100 GCA_047635895.1 Paracoccaceae bacterium
TCGGGATCCTCGAGGATCGGAGCCTGCCCTCGTCGCGCCAGCGTGTGATCGCGACGCGGGATTTCGATCGGACTATTTTCGTCCCTCTCTCAGCGAGCGCCGCGATCGATAGCGGAGTCTCGGCTGACATCCCGGGCGAAGTGTCGCTGACTTTCGCGGATGCGCGCTCTGCCGAGCAGGCGGCCGGGCCCGTGAGGCGGTCGCTGGAGCGTCGTCATCGAACGACGGTGGACTACGAGCTGATCATTCCCGCGGAGCTGCTGGAGCAGGCTGGCCGGACGCAACGCATCTTTAGCGCGGTGCTCGGGGCGGTGGCGGTGCTGTCGCTTGCCGTTGGCGGCGTCGGGATCATGAACATCATGCTCGTCAGCGTGGCCGAGCGGACGCGCGAGATCGGGCTGCGGCGCGCGGTGGGGGCGAACGGCGCCGACATTCTCGTGCAGTTTCTCGTCGAGTGCCTCGTGCTTACGATGATAGGCGCACTCGCTGGCCTCGGCTTCGGCTCTGCGGGCGCCGCGGTGATCTCTAGCCTTGCGGGCTGGTCAACGGTCGTTACGCCTGCTAGCGTCGGTGCCGCTCTCGCTATGGCCTTGTTGGTGGGAGTGCTGTCCGGGCTATACCCGGCGATGAAGGCGGCGCGCCTCAACCCAATCACTGCACTCCGTAGCTCATAGTGGGCAGCTCATCATGAGCAGCTCATGATGGAGCGCGGCCCGAGGACTGTCCCCCCATGCACGAATCAGACCCCGACGACCTCGACCCCACGCTCCACGGCGGCGACGAAACGGAGCTCGGCGCGCGACCGGGTCCAAAGCCCGTGCCCACGCCGACGAGCGAGGGAGAAGGCGAAGGCACGATGATCGAGGGGACTATGGTGTCCGAGCCCGACCGAGGGGAAGTCGGCGAGCGGCGTCCCTCGAGCGCTCTTGGCGCCGCACCTGGGGAGGGGGGTGACGGCACGATGCTCTCGGGAACAGGTGGGCCCTCAGGAGCAGCTGAGGCCCCGCCGCATGGGAGCCAGCGCGCGGAGGGGAAGGCCCCGCTCGAGCCAGATCAGCCCAAGGGAATCCCGCTGATGGTTAACGCCCGTGTGGGCAGCTATCGACTCAAGAAAGTCGTCGGAAAGGGCGCGCAGGGCAGCGTCTGGCACGCGTTTAACGAGGTAGCGGAGCGTAACTTCGCGCTGAAGTTCATCAACACTGAGCTGGTGAGCGCGAAGTGGGCGATCGACGGAATTCGGTCCGAGGCGAGCGTTCTGTTCGATCTGACCCACCCGGGGATCGTGCGGCTGAACAACATCGAGCAGGTAGGGTCGCACATCTTCCTGGTGATGGAGTTCCTGGGTGGTCCGAGCCTCCAGGGTGTTCACAAGCGCCGCCTGGCGGTCGATCCTGACGGGCCTGCGTTCGATGTCGGCGAGTGCCTGTGGCTCCTCGAGCGACTTGCACCTGCGCTCGACTACGCGGCTGCGGAGGGCATCACGCACCGGGACATCAAGCCAGGCAATGTGATGTTCACCCACGCGTTCGACGCGGACGACAAGCTGATGGATGTGGAGTCCGAGATCAAGCTGTGCGACTTTGGGATCGCGTTCGTTCAGCAGCAGGTTGCCGAGGACGACGAGGTGCGCCCGACGGGCACGCCGCCGTACATGGCGCCCGAGGTCATCGCGGGTGCGCGACCCGATCACCGCGCCGATATCTACAGCATGGCCGCGACGCTGTACCACCTGTACTGCGGTTCGCCGCCCGTCCGAGGCAGGAGTCTGGACGAGATCCTTGCAAAATTGAAGGCCGGCGACTTCAAGCCAATCGACTCAGGCAATAAGCCGTTTGACGCCGCGATCATGCGGGCGCTGTCGTTCGATCCCGATGGGCGGCAAGACAGCTTCGACAAGTTCCTGTACGAGGCTAGCGATCGAACGCTGGGTACCCAGGCGGCGACGCTAGGGCCCTGGCCAAAGATCATTGCGATCGGAGCCACGTTGCTCGCCGCAGGGGCGGTCACGTTCGCCCTCGATCCCTTCGGCATCCGGCGAGGTCAAGCCGAGTTTTTGGTGGACCCGGAACTCCCCACGCTAGACGGCACGACGGTCGTCAACGGCACGTCGTCTACACTGGCGTTCGACTACCGCAGCCCCGGAGACGAAGAGGTCGGTGTGGCCGTCGACGACCAGCCTCCAGTCTTCGTTCGGCCCGTGGAATCGGGTGACGACCGCTATGAGGTGACGGTCGACCTTCCGACCGAAGGGCTCCACAAGATCACGGTCTCTACCGCCGATGGTGCGTCGATCCTCGGGCAGTCGAACCTCATCGTTGATCGGAGCGTCACGCTGCCCGGCAACCCCGTGAAGGTGGAAGGCGTGGGGTCGCACCCGCAGTCGGAGCCAATCGTCGTCACCTTCCGCGTCGGTGAGGACGGCGTGGAGGTCCAGGACCTCGGAGAGGTGCCTGCGAAAGTTCTTGAGCTCAATTGGTCCGAGCGGCAGGCGCGATACGAGTTCGTGGTTCCCAGCGAGGAGAACGACGACAAGTGGGAGGTCACTCGCGAATTCCTGTTCCGCGATCCGTACGGGAACGAAGCGAAGCACTCCGTCAAGTTCGACGTGTACGCCAAACAGAACATTGTTGCGGGGCTTCACGCCGACTTCCCGGGTGCGACAGGCGACCTGCACCCGTGGGACCTGGCCGAGACGGACGCCGCCATGAAAAGGTGGAAGGAGAGCGTGCAGTCGGCCTCCATCCCAAAGGGCACCAAGCGGGAGCTGATCGCTAAGCGACAGGCGGTGATGGATATGGCCTCCGATCGCATAGCGAATCCTCCCGAGCGAGCGATCGCGCTCACCCTCGAAGGTGGAGCGTGGAAGCTCAGGGATGCCGCCGACGGCTCAAGGGATCTATACACGCGATCGAGGGATCTCGTGGTCACCGGATCCACGGAGGGGTCCCGCTCGCCGGAAGTGATCGCGACCGTGGACGGGGTGGGGATCACAGTGAAAAGGACCCACTCTATCAATCGCGACACGGGCGCCTTCGCCGTGCCCCTGTCGCTTGCGCCTGGCGCCGACGGCCATTTCCGGATGAGCCTCCCCGACAGCGGCCCGGTGGCGTCGGTCCGCGTCGTACTGGACGAAGACAGCCCCAGCATGACGCTGCAGGCCCCGGCCAACGGCTCGGGGCTTAGTGCGACGATTGCGGAGGTGGTCTTCGTGATTCAGGACGAGCACAGTGGGCTCGAGGAAGTGGTTCTCGTCGATCCCTCGGGCGCGGAAATTCCCATGGTGATGGACGAGACAGGAGATCGCTGGCGTGCGACGGCGGCCCTCCCGTCGGACGGGGAGCATCGACTGCGTGTCCGCGCTACGGACGGTGTCGGCAACCAGGCGCAGGCGGACCTGACTGTGGTTCGCGACATGCAGGCTCCGGAGTGGAACGGAAAGGCCGCGACCGAGCTCAAGCCGACCACGGGCAGGGCCCTCTCGCTGGTGTGGAAGTTTGACGAGCCCGTCGCGACTGCCACGGCCTCGATCACTTTTTCGGGCGAGGATGGTGCGCGGTTAGCTCCTGCGGCGCCCGAGGGGAAGCCGGTCATCAACGGCTCTGCCGTCGACATCGAGATTGCCTTGCCGTTCGAACCGATGAGCGCGGTGACCGTTGAGCTGACGGTGGGGGACGCGCTTGGGAATGAACGGACGATCAAAGCCGAGACGTCCGTGACCCACGACCCATGGGGCGCCGTCCCTGACTTCATCCGCAATGACGCCGTGGCGATTCTCGACCAAGGCGAGCTGGTCGAGCTCCTCGGGGAACGGCTCGGAGCGAAGCCCTACGTCGTCGAGGGGTCCTCGAGGTTTCCGCGCTGCATCCGTCATACGGGGGGTACCGGCATGGTCTTTGTCTACGTTCCTGCGGGAGAGTTCCAGTACGGGCCACCGGGCAATGAGGCGCTCGTCTCGATGAGCGGTTTCTATCTCGCGCGCACCGAGGTCTCTGGCGAGCAGTTCGTCGCAGGCGCGGATATCGTGGGCTACGAGAAGGGGAATCTTGAGAGTTCCAAACTCCCGATTCGGACCAACCGCGACGACGCCGGTACCTGGTGCTACCGTCTGGAGTTCGACCTGCCGACCGAGGCGCAATGGGAGTACGCGGCGTCCGGCCCAAGGAACTCCAAGTATCCATGGGGCAACGAGCGGAACGAGGCGCTTCGCAACGGACCGGAGAAAAGTGCGCTGGCGACGAAACCCAAGCCTGTGGAGGTGGATGGATTCGCCGACGGGCGCTCATGGTGCGGAGCGATCCAGATGTCCGGGAACCTTGCGGAGCTCTGCCGAGACGAGCTCGTTCCCGGGGCCGTGACCGAGGCCAGGGATCCCAAGGGCATTCTTACCAGCGTGCGCTCCGGATCTGTGATCAGGGGCGGCTCGACCAGGACCGCGAAGGACGACATTGAGACTACGTACGGGCGGGCACGTATGAGCCCGAACAAGTCAACGCGCTCGCCGGGCTTCCGGCCGGTTTGGCCGCTCTCGAGCAGCCGTTGACGCCAGGATTCTGCGCCACGTCCTGTGGCGCAGAATCCTGGCAGCGCTGACGGCACACGATTCGCGAGCCAGCGTCGTCCGCCGTCCAGGCGGTGTCCCCTGGAGCCGTCAATCTCGATTAGAGTGGGGCGCTTGTCGAGCGAGTGCGCTAGCCTGATTGGACCTAGTAGCTTCCCTCTCCATCGAGTCCTTGCCGTGCTGCTCTTCTGCAGCCGGACGTGCGGCGCGAAAGCCACCCCGTCACCTTGCTGAAGATCCGCATCACCGACCTGAAAGGCGTGCAAGAAGTGGTCGTCCACGAGGTGGCGCAGGACGAAGCGACCATCGGTCGCGCTCCAGGCGTAGAAGTGGTCGTGGCAAACCGGCAGGTTAGCGCCCGACATGCGAGGATCTTCAGGGGAGTGGTGGTGGTTGACCTCAATTCGACCAACGGTGTGTTCGTCGGAGGCACGCGAGTTCAGGAAGCGACCCTCGTTCCGGAGGGGCAGTTCATGCTCGGGACGGATCTCGCGGTTGAGGTGCTTGCCGAGGTTGGAGACGTTGGATTCGTCGACGAGTTCGACTTCGAGCCGACCCTTATCAGCCATCCCGACGAGGAGCCCCACGCGGAAGATCTCCCGAAGGCCCCCGCGCTGGCTTCGGCGGAAGCGGGCGAGGACGGGCCCCGCGGCGCGTCCCCTATGCCTCGGGAGGGCCCCGGGACCAGCGGGGAAATCTCAGCCGAGATTTTAGAGGAAGTTGAGCGGCTGGGGAGCGAGAACGCCGGCCTGCGACGCCGGCTCGCGACTCTCAAGAAGGATATCGAGGCGCGGGAAGCCGCTGACTCGAGTAGCCCCCAGGCGCGGCTCGCCCATGACGCGATGCAGAGCGTCCGAGACCAGAACGAGGCTCTGCAGGCTCGCATCCTTGTGCTAGAGAAAGAGAAGGGGCGTGCGGATGTCGAGGTCGCGAAGCAGGTCCTTGAGAATCGAGTCGCCGAACTCGAGTCACTCCGGGCTGACCTGACCGCGGACGCGGAGAGGCTGCGCACGCAGCTGGAGGCCGTCGAGCAAGAGAAGGAGCAGGCCGCCGCGGCGCCCTCGTCCGACATCTTCTTTAAGCTCCAGAAGGAGATCCAGCGACTCAAGAGCGAGCTCGCCGTCTCGGCGGCTCCCGCCGGCAGCGACGCTTCTGGGGACGCCGATGGGGCCGACGGAGGGAGCGGAGCGCTCTTCTTCGAGCTTCGTGAGGAAAACACGCGCCTCCGCAAAGAGCTCGAGGCAGCTCAGGGCCCGACCACAGAGCCTGCGACGAGCGATTCCGAGGCCGCTGTCGCTGCGCGCGTGTCGGAACTCGAGAGCGAGCTCCACAGGGAGCGCATGAGCAAGGCGGACATGCTCGCTGAGCTCGCTGCAATGCGCCAGACGGCAGAGGGCGCGTTGGCGCCTTCGACTCCTGCGGTCAGGCCGGGTAGTTCCAGCGATGTTATGGCACTGTTGCGTCGTGCGGCTGACGAGGATGTCGCCCAGCTGCCGACGGACATGGGGCTTCCCACCGCGGAGTTCCTGTCGCTTGAGCTGTTTCGTTTCGTAAGGCAGGGCGAGAAGGTTATTACGCGCCTCGCCGGCGGTTTCATGCAGATCTACAACCCGCAGACGGTGCTCCCCGACACGGAGAAGACGCTGCGCGAGCTGACTATCGACCTGGTGAACGCGGGCGACGACCCCGGGCTCCGGGTGGCGTACACGGACTACCTCGAGAAGCTCAAGAAGTGGCTGGCGGTTGCGGTCCAGGTGTACCCGCGTGCAGCGGAGAGCTACGCGAAGAAGCTCCGAGACGACCTGTCGGAGGAGAGCCTCACGAAGAAGGATCCAATTCCGCGCCTCAAGCGCATCTCCGGTCACGCCGAGGGTGAGCTCTGGGCGCGAGCAACGAAGGTCCTCAATCGATTGTCCGACGAAACGGTGCAGGACGGCGTCGAGCGGCTCGCCCGCGGCTACGCGGCCGAAGTCATCGACGGTCTCGACTAGCGGGCTGCTAGCTAAGCGAGGAGTAGCCGGCTAGAGGCGACCTGATGACTATTGGGTCCGGCCGACCGCTCCTTCGGCGCTCCCCTCCGCATGGCAAGTTCCTGACCTCTCTGCTAGACTCCGCGCAACCCATTCCCCTAGACGAAAGTCCGACTCGACAAAGAGCCCCCCATGTTGATCGCCACCTTGCTCCGCTCTGCGGGCCGTCCCTGCGTCGCTGCAATGGCCGCGCTCGTCGTCGCCTCCTGCGCCCCGACGCGTGTCCATCTTTCGACGGACGCACCGCAGGTGAAGCAGCTCTTCGTCGTCGCAGGGGGCTTCGGGACGCTCCGTCCAATCTTCGAGGAAGGCAACTCGCGAACGCTCGGTGACTTCGCGCAGAACCTTCCCTCGGGCACTTACGATCACGCCACCTTCCGGCTCGCCGACGCGGACGACTCGGCCAACGTGTGGAAGGTTGTGACGTCGCCGAAGACCGACTGGCTCGATTACAAGGTCTCCCGTCTCGGCGACGAGGTGACCGTGGTCGTGAACAAGAGCGGGTTCAAGAAGCGCCCCGACATGTGCCTCGGGTTCGTCGTGCTGAGCGACGGCGCGACCTCGGGTCAGCGCTACTTCGGTACCTTGATCGACACGATCGATATCGAGCCATCCGGCTTCTCGATCTTCAAGAGCGGCCCATCCATTCGCGTGGCGCTCCAGGGTGACGGCTCCCCAGTCTGGAACAAGACGGACTGAGACAGCATGGCCTTTCAAGCACGACCCACCGTTCTCTGGCGAGAGGGCATGTTTCTGTCTCCTCAGCACCTCCAGGCGTTCTCGCGTGAGGTCACAGACCGCATTCACGCCTCGGAGAGCATTGGATCCCCGGGTGACTGGGGCCTGGTATCGCTCTCCATCGACGAAGAGGCCCTGAGGCGTGACACCTTCCGGGTCCTGGGGGCGGTCGCGGTTTTCCGTGACGGTTGCCTTGCGTCTTTTCCCGCCAACGCGACCGTGGGCCAGCGCGACTTTGCCGAGTTCTTTGTCGACCCGACGCTCGATGTGAGCCTCGGTATTCCTGCCATACGCCCCGGTGTGGGCGGCTTATCCGAGAATGGCAGCCTCGAATCGGCGCGCTATCACGGTCAGGCGGCGACGGTCTTCGACGAGAACCTCTCGTCGGCGGAGCGAGAGGTCGACTTCAAGCTGCTTCAGGCGCGGCTGTTCTTCGGCGACGAAGATCGATCCGGCTTCGAGTGCATCAAGATCGCGCGACTCGTGAGGAAGGGAAAGCCGGAGGCGTACTCAGCCCTCTCCCCGACCTACATCCCGCCGGTCCTGTGCGCGAGTGCGTCGCCGGTATTGGCGAACGAGCTCGCCGAGATCGCGGATCAGCTAGTGGCGCAGTCGCGTGACCTCGCGGCAAGGATCCCGCAGACGACGCTCCTTGCAAGCGTTGAGAAAGGGGCGGACGTCGCGGCGTTCGTGAAGCTCCAAGCGGTCAACCAGTGCGTACCGGGGGCCCAGCTCATTCGGCGGCTCCCCGAACTCCACCCGTTCCAGGCGTATTTGCAGCTCATCCAGGCCGTCGGAAGTCTCTCGATCTTCTCTGATTCGAGAACCGTTCCTGCGCTCGAGCCCTATGAGCACAACGACCTCGATGGCTGCTTTGGGCGCGCATTCGAGGTCATCCGAGACCTCATTCCGCGCGAGGTATCTGTCCCTTACGACTCGGAGCCCTTCAAGGACGACCCCGCGCGTGCCGGACTTCTCGTCTGCGACATCCCCTCGAACTGGATCGAGAGTGATGGACTCATGTTCCTCGGCATCCGCTCGGACCAAACGCCGGAGCAGGTCATCAGCCTCGCGCCTAGCGCGATCAAGCTGACCGCCGAGGAGAACCTCGACAACGTCCTAATTGGCGTCACGGAAGGGATCAAGATTGAACACGCGCGGATGCCGCCTCTGTCCTTCCCGAAGGACGATCTCCAGTACTACCGTATCGAGGCCGAAGGGGAGTCGCGCGACGCCTGGCTCAAGGTCGCCAGCAGCGGCCGCGCGCTCATAGTTCGGACCGACCCGGCTATCGCAAGCTGGGAGTTCAGCCTCTTCGTGGAGCTTCGAAACTAGTTCCGGCAAGGATTCTGCGCCACAGGCTCCTTGCTCGCCCCTTTCTCGCTGCGCCTGCATCACTCCCTCCTGCGCCTCGCGCCGGCTCCGGCACCAGGACGATCAGAACGACCGAGCATGAAACCAGAGACTCTGACCGAAGCCTGTACTCCCGCGCTGCTCTACCTGGCGACGTTCCGTCGGAACGCCGCCACGACGAGCTTGAGTATCCAAGCGTTGCAGAACGCACTCCGCACCGAGCTCGACAAGGTCCGGGCGCACTGCGAGCGCGACCCGCGCCTGGCGCCGCTGATCGGTCGCGCGCACTACGCTCTCGTCGCGACGGCCGACCAGGTCATCCTCGGGTCGAGTTGGCCGCAGCGAACGGCCTGGTCCATGAGTCTCCTGGAGACGTCCTACTTCGCGAGCGCGAAGGGCGGGTCGGAGTTCTTCCGCTTCGTCGAGGAGATCAAGCGGGAGCCCACCGACGCTGCGGCGGAGATCGCCGAGCTGCTGTTTCATTGCATGGCCATGGGCTTCCAGGGCGAACTGCGCGGCGAGCGGAAGGAGCTCGAGTCGAGGCGGCAGGAGCTCTTCGATAAAGCGAAGCTCAGCGAGCGGGTCGACAAGATGGATGGCGCCGAGCGGAAGCTCGCGCCCGAAGCCTATGACCGCAACTCGTCGATCAGCGCGCTGAAGCTTCCCACCGCTTCGACGCTTCGAATCGCGTCCGTCGCCATCGTGGCAGTGATCTTCGCTTGGGCCTTTGGCCGCGTCGTCACCAATTTCGGCGTGAGCAGCGACATCGACGAGATCGAGAAAATCAACGTGGCCATCGAAACTGGAAAACCCCTATGAATAGCGCCGTCAGATCGCTTCTCCCGGCGAAGGCCAAGCGCTGGGTCTTCATCGGTGGCGCCGTCCTGGTCCTCCTGGTGTTGGTCGCCCGTCTCTTTGGTGACAACGACACGGCCCTGGCCGCGCTGATCGTCGGCGCCGTGTGCCTGGCTGCGCTGGCGCTGACCTGGCTGCTTATTTCGCTCTTTCTGCGCATGGGGCGCCGCAAGCGGCAGCGCAAGTTCGACGCAGGAATCGCGGCTCGCGAGGGGATCGACGACCGTAAGCGAGAGTGGCATTCGTGGGTCGCCGAGCTCGAGAAGAACAACATCGACCGCTACGAGCTACCGTTCTATCTGCTCGTCGGCGAGCCGCAGTCCGGCAAGTCCGTCCTGCTGCAGAATTCGGACCTCAAGTTCCTGTTCGGCCAGAGCCGACTCTCAGGCATCGGCGGCACCCGTGGGTGCGACTGGTGGTTCACCGAGGAGGCCGTGATTCTCGACCTCGCCGGTCGCCTGTTCACCCACGAAGGCGGCGCCGCTGACGAGGCGGAGTGGGAGGCGTTCCTCGACCTGGTCAACGACTTCCGCCCGCTTGATCCAGCCAATGGAATCATGCTCGTGATCCCCTGCGACGGCCTCCTGGGCGAGTCGCTGGAGGTGTGTGCGCAAAAGGCCAACAAGACGCGCGAGGCGCTCTTGTCGCTGACGCGGAAGCTTGAGGCGAAGCTTCCGATCTACGTTGTGCTGACCAAGGCGGACAAGATCTTTGGATTCGCAGAGACCGTCCACCGCTTGTCGCTCGAGCAGCGCCATCAGATGTTCGGCTGGTCCCGCAGCGCCGAGCGCCTTGAAGAGCCCTTCGATTCCAACGAGCTGCACGAGGCGTGGGGCGGGATCGTCCAGCGCGGCGCCGCGCTCCGCGACCAGATGCTGGGGACGTTGAGGCTCCCGGAGGGGCTTCCAGAGGTCGACAGGATGCTCGGCTTCCCAGAGGAGCTCAAGGGGATGGCCGAGCCGCTTGAGGCCTACCTGAACCGGATCTTCCTGGGTTCGGAGCTTGTCGATCAGCTTTACTTCCGAGGGATCTACCTCACGTCGGGACTCCAGAGCGGCGCCCCCATCGCCAAGGTGTTCCTCGACATTCTCGATCGTCCGGGGGAAGCAGACGGCCGCGACCTGGAGAAGCTGTTCGTTCGTCAGCAGGCCTACTTCATCAAGGACCTCGTTCGGAAGCGAGTGTTCGGCGAACGGGGCCTGGTCAAGCCAACCAGCACGCGCGTCGAGCGAGCTAAGAAGAAGGCCTGGGTTGGCTACGGACTCGCGGCGAGCGTCGCCTTCGTCAGCCTGATCTGGGGAGCGTTCGAGATCCGGGCGTACCACAAGGCGTCTGGCCAGGACATCTACGATGCGGCCATTAGCGCCGCGGCCGAGCTGACACCTGGGCCGTTGGAAGCGCTCAGTGCTAAGGGCGATGAGTACCCCAAGGTTTCGTCGTTGCTCGGGGCACTTGAGTCCGTGCAGACAGCGAGGGACAGGAATCCAACTGTCATGCAGCGGCTTCACGCTAGCCGGCAGCCTCACCTGAAGGCGCTGTACGAGACGATCTATGATGATGTCTATCGCAACCGCCTTCAGACTGTGGCTGCGAATACGCTCCGGGCGACCACCCGCAACTACGATCCAGCGGACCCCAGCAAGCGTCCGGCTGACTACGACGTCCTGATCAAGGAGGCTACGGTCGCCACGACCCTGATGGGGGGAGTCGCAGACGCTGACTCCGCGAGAATCATCGCTTCGGTGGTCCCCGGGAGCATTGACCTCGACCAGGTGGGGATGGCGCACGAGCACCGCGGGGACGGCTTCGTAGCCAGTGTGGGCGGCTCCAGCGTGGCCACCCGCGCCGCGATCGAGAAGCTGAGAACCCTGTGGGACGCGACGCTGGATCCCGTCGATCCGGTCCATATAGGCGGTAGCGTTGGGTTCTGCCTCAACTGGCACGAGATGACGCTCTTTGAGCAGGACGTGCTGGAGTACGGCCTAGCAATGGATGCCGTCGGTACGGCTGACCCGCTGGTGCACGACGCGTGTCAACGAGCGCTCTTGGTCCTTGCCGAGCTCGATGCCTACACCAAGAATCCGAACTACGAAGTCGAGACCATTCCAATCGGGGAGTTCCAGCGCGAGGGACACGAGCTCGAGACGTTGCGCGCAGCGCTCTACAGCGCGGGCGGGGTGACTGAAGTTCCGGCTTGGGACAAGAAGGAGATCTTCGTCCGCTGGTTGAAGCTGAACGGCATGGGGCTCGCTGCGCTGATCGAGAATTCGCTGAGCACTACCGTCGATGCGGCGGTGCTCAAGCCGCTTCACGACGGGTTCATTAATAACGTAGTGCTCCGTAAGGTGGCGCGGGCCAACTGGCTCGGCCCCGATGCTGATGCCACGCCGGCCAAGCTCATCCTGCAGCTGAAGGAGGCCATCCAATGGGCAGGCTCGGACGACGATGTCGTCCGCTCCATCGTGCGACTCAAGCTGCGCCTCGCCCGGGACCAGTTCCTGGCTGACTACGGGGATTGGGACTCGATCCACGCGACGCTGTTGCCCGTGGAGTTGGAGGGCGCTGCCGCTGCGCCCGAGACTCTCGCGCAGAAGGTGATCACCCAGAAGTTCATCCTCGACTCCATCATCGATCTCACATCAGCGCCGGACGACCTGGAGCCGCTCGGTGATAGGTTGAGGAGCTTCGCTCTAGCTGGCGTCAAAGCCATCGACGCGAGTCTCGATCGCTCAGGGTTGGACACCGCCACGGTCGCCCTCCTCCTTCGCACCCGGAGCGAGGTTCCGGGTGCCGGGGCAGACTGCGTCACGACGATTCAGGGTCATATTCTCGCGGTTCGCACCGAATTGGATGCTCACTGGGAGGGTCTCGTCGAACTCTGGGAGACCGAGCAAGGCGCGTCCGCCGCGGCTGTGATTGCGGCTGACGCGGCCGCTCACATCCGCGCGGTGAGGGCGATGCTCCCCGGTGACGATGCGCTTATGGATGTCGGCCGCACTGTGTGGGTCAAGCGGACATCATCGCTGCTGGATAAGCGGCTCGGCGTCTACGGCGGACTGGTCCAGCAGGCCGTTAGTCAGCGCGCGAATCTCGACGATCTAGCGGACCTCGGCGCCGCCTGTAAGCGGATCAAGGAAGTCTTGATAGGCGGATCGGCGCTCGGCGCCCTCCGTGCCTGGATCAAGAAGATGTACACGGATCTGCGAGTCCCGAAGCCGAACGACGCGAGCCTCGCGACGTACTACGGACTCTTCCCCGCCGGCGAGTCGAGCGCTCTCAAGGACTACAAGCGTATCGCGCAGCTCGGCGCCTTTGAGCGCGGTAGCGAGCCGCCGGTTGCACTGTTCAGGCACGTGGACAATTTTTACCCCGGCTCCAAGGCGATCGAGGGCAAAGCTCTCGCTAAGACCTACTACGAAGCACCCCTTGAGTTCCCGGCATTAGACGGGGATCCCGATGACGGACGGCATGGGGTCCTGCTGGAGTTCAGCCGTGAGCTCTCGAGATCGTTCAGCGACATCGTGCTGGCCCAGCTGCGGAAGGACTACCTCGACGAACTCACAAGGAGGGTCATTGGGGCGAGCCGGAGTGAGCTCGAGGAGTTCTGGTACAACCCCGCCAAGCCGCGCACTGGTGTGAGGCCGAAGATCGAATCGGTGGGGCACTTCTTCGGGGACGGCGGCGAGTACCTGCGACTCCTCGACGGCTACTCTGTCCTGGAGCACACGGGCGCGGACTTCCGTATCAGCATGGAGGCTCTGCCCGGTGCTGCGCTCGACCCCCGGGAGCAGGGACGCTGGCAGCTAGACCATTTCATGCAGCAGATGCTGCTGTACGTCCGCCACGTGGAGGAGCTCGCGCAGCTGACCGCGGAGGAGCGGCCGAGCTATCCACTGGCGCAGATCGAAAAGCTGAAGATCGAGCTGGCGGCTTACTCCTCAGAGTCGGAGCACGAGGCAACGTGGAACCACTGGAACAACTTCGAAAGTAAGTTGTTCACACCGGGTCGCTCAACATCGATCCAGGATCCCGTCGTTGACCCCGCAGTCATCCAGACGGAACCGGTCCTTGGTTGGGGATTCCACGAAGACAAGGTCTTCGATCTTAGCTGGCAAGATCCCCCTGTCGGCTCGCAGAAGGCGAAGTGGCAGCGGTATGAGCTTCGGTCCTCCCTGGCGCCGCTCTTGCTCTTCTGGAGTGATGCGAAGACCTGGGCTGACGTCGATGTCAAAGCGCAGGTGCGCACTGCTCGAGTTGACTTTTACGTCACGACTGATGAGCGCGCGCCCTTCGATCTGGCGATCGATCCCGCGCCGCCGCGTCGCCCAACTCTCGACTTCGACTTCCTCTTGGGGGGCTAGGAGCGTGTTCACTCGCTTTCGAAAAGAAGTCGCGGCCATCGAGCTGTATGGCAAGCTGCCGATCGCAAAGGACTACCTGCGCATCGGTGGCGGCAACGGGGCGGGTATCGCGCTTCGAGACTGGGTTGACCAGGGGTTCTCGACGCTCGGCGATCGGGACGCGCCGCCCACGCTCGCGTGGCCCGGTCGATTCGTCGTTGGGCACTATTCGGGCGACCCGCTCATGGGGTGCTCGTGGCCAAGCAGCGACTCCGGTGGTCTGCGACCGTTCCCATTCACCGCGTTCATGGCGCGCCGCAGAAGGGTCCTCTCGACAGATTGGGCCGCAGGCGCGACCGCCCTGCGCCCGCTCTGGGAACAGCTGATGGGAGTCCATACCGCGCACAGGAGCTTCGGCGACGGTCAGAGCTTCCTTACGGCCATGCGAGGTAAGGAGGTTCAGATAGCGAGCGTCCCGGCACAGGATCGTGAGCGCGTCGACTTCGATCTCTGGGTCGAGACACTCTGGCCCGATGGGGGGGGCGATGAGCTCGTGGATCTTCTGGTAGCACTTACGCATCTGGCGAAGCTGCGCTGGGCGGGCCCGATTCGGCTGCCACTTGTCGCCGGCTTCCCATCGATCCCGCAGGTGCACGCTTGGTGGGGGGTACTCGTTGAGCTGCAGCTCGTCGATCGAAGCGGAGTGCCGACGATGTTCTTTCCGATCGGAGGGGACGTTGGCCCGACGGCGCACTTTGTGACATTCCTCCTCGGGCCGCTCGACCCTTCCCAGCAGGCGTGGCTTGCGCCACCGACTTCGACGCTCGGTACAGGTGACCACGCCATCGCCGACCTGCGCATCGTTCACGATCACGTCCCTCCCAGCGAAGCGACTCCGCCGCTCAGCGATTCGCTGCGCGGGCCGCTCATCAGCGCCCGAGCCCGTAGCGGGACCTGATACGGGAAATGGCGCGGGCGCTGAGAGTATGTAAAGAATGTGCAGGCGGGCGCGCATCTGCGTTCGCGGGTAGGCCTCCAGCGAAGGGGGCGGGCCGACATCGCCCGCCTATCCGCCTTGCGCGTTTTGACCGCATCCCAGTACAATTCGGTTCTCTCGCCCGTTCCTTAGTCTGTCGGCCCTGAAGGAAACCCGCCACATGGCGTCCCCACCCAGCTTCGACTTGGAGTCCCTGCTCCAACCGATCTCCGACGACTCCCAGAGCGGCGTCGATCTTCGCGCTGACCCATCGCCGACTTCGGCGTACTACGAGGTCAAAGACGTGCGCAGCGCTGCCCGCGCTGACGAACGTCAGGGGTTGTTCGATGGCGTCATTGGTTCGGCTGAGGCCGATCGCTGGCGACCCATACTCGACATGGCACCGGCGATCCTCGCGGGCAAGGCGAAGGACCTCGAGATCATCGCTTTCTTGATCGAAGCTCTCGCTCGGACGCATGGCTACGCTGGCATGCGCGACGGCTTCCGGCTGGCGCGCGAATGCGTCGAGCGCTTCTGGGATGATCTCCACCCGATGCCGGATGAGTACGGGATGGAGACGCGGGTCTCTCCGCTCGCTGGACTCAACGGGTCCGGCGGGTCTGGAGTGTTGCTGGGCCCGATCGCGCGCATTCCGATCACGCAAGGGGCAGACGAAGGCCCGTTCGCGAAGTGGAACGTGGATCAGGCGACGGACCTGGAGCGCTTGGAGCCGGCCAAGCAGGCCGAGCGTATTGCCACGGGCAGTACGTCCATGGAGCAGGTCAATAAGGCGGTTTCGCAGTCCGATGCCGCGTTCTTTGGTGACCTTGTCGACGACATCAACGGGGCCATTGAGGAGTGGAAGGCGCTGGGCGCAGCGCTCGATGAGCGAGCGGGACCCGATTCCCCGCCGTCGAGCCAGATCCGTGGCGCGCTCGAAGAGGTGCTCAGTCGCGTTCGCCACGTTGCGAAGGACAAGATCCCAGCGCCGCCGTCGGGAGAGTCTTCGGATGACTCCTCTGAAGGGGCTTCGGAGGGCGGGGCAGACGGCGCTCCGCAGGCTGCTGCTGCGCCCGGTGCCGTCGCCGGACGCGAGCAGGCTCTCCAGCAGCTCGGCACGATCGCGGACTTCTTTCGGAAGACCGAGCCCCATTCGCCCCTCGCTTACCTTCTAGAGCGGGCCGTGCGCTGGGGCCATACGCCGCTCCCGGAGCTCCTCTCGGAGCTGATTCCCGACCAGGCAGCCCGGAATACTTTCAACGCCCTCACTGGCGTAAACCCTCCCGAAGGACCGAGCCAGGCATAGCGCCTGAATCCATCTGTCCCTGCTCCCCCCCCCTCGAAGTCCACTCAACAGACTTCATCACGAAATGGCCAGTACCCAAGACAAGCTCAAGCGCGTCCGCAAACCGCGTGTCCACATCACGTACGAAGTCGAGACCAACGGCGCGCAGATCGAAAGGGAGCTGCCTTTCGTTGTTGGCGTTATGGGGGACTTCTCCGGCAACCCCGATAAGCCTCTGCCTTCGCTCAAGGAAAAGAAGTTCGTCCAGATCGACCGAGACAACTTCAACAAGGTGATGGGCGACGTGGCCCCTGAATTGAACCTCAAGGTCGACAATACGCTGGCCGGCGACGGCAGCCAGATGGCGGTCAACCTGAAGTTTAAGGACATGGCGGACTTCGATCCGGCCAAGGTCGCGAACCAGGTCGAGCCCCTCAAGCGCCTCCTCGAGACACGCGGAAGGCTGAACGACTTGATGGCGAAGGTCGACCGCTCCGAGGAGCTTGAAGGGCTGCTCGAAGGAGTCCTCCAGGACCCGGAGGCGATGAAGAAGCTCCAGGCTGAATTGGGTACGGGCGGCGCGTCCGCAGACGCAGCCGGCGATGCTCCCGCTGAAGGAGGTGAGTAATCATGTCTGAAATGGAAGCACAGGGCGCCGCGCAGCCCGAGGGAACGCAGGCTGAAGCCACCGAGAGCCTGCTCGAACAGGCGATTGCCGCGACGAAGCAAACCGAGCGTTCACGAGCGACTCAGCTGTTCGAAACTCTTGCCGAGGAGTGCATGTCAGGCACCCTCACGTGGAGCAAGAACCTTACGGTCACCTTCACCGAGGCCATCGCGGGGATCGACCGCATGGTGTCGAAGCAGCTTTCGGCCGTGATGCACGCTCCGGAGTTCCAGAAGCTCGAAGGTTCCTGGCGTGGCCTGCACCACTTGGTCAGCAACTCTGAGACCGGTTCGGGTCTTAAGATTCGGATGTTGAACGCCTCGAAGAAGGCGATCGCGAAGGACCTCTCGAAGGCCGTCGAATTCGATCAGAGCGAGACCTGGAAGAAAATCTACGAGGGCGAATTCGGCGTCGCTGGAGGTGAGCCCTACGGCTGCCTCATCGGTGACTACAACTTCACCGCGCACCCGGAGGACGTTGAGTTCCTGCAGAGCATGTCCGGCATCGCCGGCGCCTCGTTCGCGCCGTTCATCACGGCGCCGGGTCCTGGAATGTTCGGCTTTGATAGCTGGACCGAGCTGTCCAAGCCGCGCGATCTCGAGAAGATCTTCGAGTCGCAGGAATACGTCAAGTGGCGCTCGTTCCGCGAGAGCGAAGACTCTCGCTGGGTCACTATGGTGATGCCGCGTACGTTGGCTCGCCTGCCGTACGGCGAGGCGACTAGCTCCGTCGAGGAGTTCCACTACGAGGAGGTCAACGCCGATGGCGTGGGCACCGAAGGAGGCATGGAACACGACCAGTACTGCTGGATGAACGCGTCCTACGCCATGGGCACGACGCTGACCCGCGCGTACTCCGAGAACGGCTGGTGCACGGCCATTCGCGGCAAGGAAGGCGGGGGCATGGTGGAGAACCTGCCGACGCACACCTTCACCACGGACCAGGGCGATTCGGACCTCAAGTGCCCGACCGAGATTGCGATCACGGATCGCCGCGAGGCCGAGCTCTCGAAGGTCGGGTTCCTGCCCCTTTGCCACTACAAGGGCACGGACCACTCCGTCTTCTTCGGGGCGCAGACGACCCAGAAGCCCAAGAAGTACGACAACCCCGACACGACCGCGAACGCGGAGATTTCTGCACGCCTCCCCTATCTGATGGCGACTGCGCGCTTCGCGCACTACCTGAAGATCATGGCGCGCGACAAGATCGGCAGCTTCATGGAAGCGAGTGACACCCAGCGTTGGCTCAACAACTGGATCCAGAACTACGTCAACGCTAACGCCAACTCGGGCCAGGACATGAAGGCTAAGTACCCGCTTGCGGAAGCTAAAGTCACCGTCGAGGAAGTCCCCGGCGCACCCGGGTCCTACAACGCGGTTGCGCACCTTCGCCCCTGGCTCCAGATGGAAGAGCTCTCGACCTCCATGCGCCTCGTTGCGAAGATCCCGGGCTCCTGAGTGCCTGCGGCCTCAGAGCCTGTGAAGTGACGCTGAGGCGTACACGTCACAGGCTTTGGGTACGTCTCTGACGCGTCCATTCACGTGGATGCAATCCGAGCCGGTGACGGGCACATGGGTTCTTGGTGACCTGTGTCTCCTGTCCTTTGGGTCCCCTGTCCTTTGGGCTCGAACTGCTTTGGGCTCCCGGGCCCTCCAGAGAGGCGCGCGGCGATCAGCGCGGCGCGCCTCTTCACCTCTCTCCTCCTCGTCACCCAGCTCCCTGTGCCCGTATTCGACCTCGAAGACGTCCTGCGTGAGACGGCGGCGCCCTCTGCGCCCTCAGGTCGACTTCGTTGCCTCGCCGCCGAGCGCGACTGGGTCAAGAGTCTCGTCGGGTGGCTGGGCCTGGCCGAGGGCGATCCCGTTCCTTCCCGTCGTTCGATCGTCGGGCGGTTGACCCTCGAGATCGCCGCTATCGACCGACTGGTCGGGCAGCAGCTCGACGAGATTCTCCACCACGCAGCTTTCCAGCGGCTCGAGGCGAGCTGGCGCGGCCTGCACGGACTCCATCTCCTTCGCTCGAACCTCGTTGGGAACCAGGATCACCTCGTGGTGCTGCGCGTTCTCGACCTTTCCTGGTCCGAGCTGACGCGCGATATTGAGCGGGCGCCCGAGTTCGACATGAGTCGAATCTTCGATCTCGTCTACTCCCAGGAGCTCGATACACCGGGCGGGACTCCGTACGGAGTGCTCATAGGCGACTACTTCGTCACGCACCGGAGGAGTAAGGAACATCGGGACGACATCGGCACTCTGCGTGGGATGGGCCAGGTCGCCGCTGCTTCGTTTTGCCCCTTCGTAACGGGCGCGGATCCGACCCTTCTAGACCTCGAGGCCTTCACCGAGCTGGAGCGTCCGATGGACCTCGCCCGGACGTTCCGCTCCGACGACTACGTGGCGTGGAACTCGCTGCGTCAGCTCGAGGACTCGCGATTCCTCGCGCTGACGCTTCCGCGAACCCTCATGCGGCGGAGCTACCGCGACGACGCGACCCGCGTGGACGGCTTCCGATACGCCGAATCTGTCGCGATGCCCCCCGGACGCTCCAGCCTGTGGGGCAACGCTAGCTACGCGTTCGGCGAGGTCCTGATCCGTGCATTCGTCGAATCCGGCTGGATGGCGGCGATTCGCGGCGTCGATCGCGACGCCGAGGGGCGAGGCCTCGTGACCGAGCTCGCGCACGAATGGCACGCGCCCGAGCGTCGTGGCGTGGTTTCCCGTGGCTCGCTCGAGGTTCAGCTGACAGAGACTCAGGAGCACGAGCTCGGCGAGCTCGGCTTTATTCCCCTCCTTCACTGCAACGGAACGCGCTACTCAGCGTTCTACAGCAATCAGTCCCTCCAGGACTGGCGCGTCGCCGTTCCATCCGCGGCCCGTAACAGCGCCGCGGGAGCGAATGCGAAGCTGTCGTCGATGCTGCAGTACATGTTTTGTGTCTCGCGCTTTGCCCACTACGTTAAGGTGCTGGCGCGCGAGAAGGTCGGATCGTTCACGAGCACGACGGAGCTTCAACGGATGCTCTCGAGTTGGCTTTTGAAATACGCGACGGCGAATGTCGGCTCGACGGCCGAAGCCCAAGCCAAGTACCCGCTTCGGGACGCGCGCGTCGAAGTCCTCGAGAAGCCGGGCAGCCCCGGCGCCTACACCTGCCGCGTGCACCTGCAGCCACACTACCAGCTCGATCAGCTCGCGACGGCCATCAGCCTCTCGACCGATCTTTACACCGGACACGAGATCTGATCATGGAAACGCTCGACCTTTTCAATAGCGGACACCTCGGCGATGCAATCGCCTCCGCCACGGCCGACGTCAAGTCGAAGCCGTCCGACATCGACCTGCGATCTGTGCTCGCCGATCTCCTCTGCTTCTCTGCCGAGTACGAACGTGCCGACAAGCACCTCGACGCGATCACGAAGCTGGAGCCCAGTGCGGCGACAGTCGCCTCGCTCACGCGGCAGTTGGTCCGCGCCGAGACGTGGCGCCAGGATTTCTATCGAGAGGGCCGGACACCCGAGTTCCTCACCAAGCCGAGCGAGAACGTCAAGCTTCAGCTCCGCGCGAGCATTGCGATGCGCGAGGGCGCAACCGAGGAGGCGGCGGGGTTACTCGGCGAAGTCGAAGAGGCACGCGTGCCCTTGGCCTGCACCTCGGACGATCAGTCGTTCGAGGACCTGCGGGACTGTGATGACCTCGTCGGAGGCGTGTTCGAAGTCTTCACGAGCACCGGCAAGTACTACTGGGTTCCGATGGATACGGTTCGCGAAATCGAGCCGCGGCCCATCGAGCGCCCTCGCGACCTCCTGTGGAGACGCGTCCGGCTTGAGGTCGCGGATGGCCCGGAGGGCGAGGTTTACCTGCCTACGCTCTATTCGCCCATGCCCGAAGGCGCGAGCGAGGCGATGCGACTCGGTCGGTTGACCGAATTTACCGAGTCCGACCCTGTGCGGGGACTCGGGCGCAGGCAGTTCCTGCTTGGCGACGATGCCGTCAGCGTAGATGACCTGCCGTACTTGCGCTTCCCGGTCGCATCGGAGGGCTGAGATGTCAGACGATCGACTCCGTGTTCCGCTGCTGAGTCAGCTGGTCGACGACGACCCGGCCTCGAGCCAGGAAGCGCCGCCGAGCCATCAGCAGATCTATCGGACGGTGGTCGACGGACTGAAGCGTGACCTTCTCGATCTGCTCAACACCCGCGAACGATGCCGCTCCTGGCCTTCGCAGCTGAGCGAACTCCGGAAGTCGGTGTTCGCGTACGGCATTCCCGATGTCTCCGGAGCGCACCTCGCTACTGAGTCCGACCGGAACGCATTCCTCAACTCGCTGGGCCCATTGATCCGGCGCTGCGATGAGCGGTTCAAATCCGTGAGCATCGTGGCGAATGAGAGCGCTGATTCCGCCGACAGAGTGCTGCGGTTCCGGATCGAGGCGGTGGTTCGCGTCGAGACGGGTGCGGAGTCTCTCGCTTTCGACTTCAAGCTCGAACCCGTCACAAGGACCTTCGAGTGATGAACGACGAACTCCTCCCGTACTACAACCGCGAGCTGACGTACCTCCGCAAGGTCGGAGAGAAGTTTGCACAGGAGCATCCGAAGATTGCCGGGCGCCTCCGGCTTGGCAGCGGTGAGGCGGGAGATCCGCACGTCGAGCGCCTCATCGAGGCCGTCGCGTTCCTCAACGGTCGTATCCAGCACCGCCTAGATGACGACTTCCCGGAGGTTTCTGACGCGCTACTGAGCGTTCTCCACCCTCAATATCTGGCGCCGATTCCCTCGATGAGCATCGCGCGCTTTACCGCCGATCCGGAGGCGACGGCGAAGTACGTCATCGAGAGGGGATCCGAGCTCGAGACCGAGCGCGTTGACGGGAATCCGTGCGTCTACCGGACGTCGTTCGAAACGGACGTTTGGCCGCTCGATATTGAGGAGGCAAGTCTCACTCCAACGCCGTTCGAAGCACCTCCATCGACGGCGAGACGCAGCGCTGTCGCGTGCCTGCGCCTATCGATCACCGCCCGCAGTGGGGCGAGCCTCGCGGACCTCGACCTCTCGACGCTTCGCCTCCACCTGAAGGGCTTGCCCCAGCACGTCCATCCGCTCTACGAACTCTTGCTCAACGACGTCATCGGCGTCAGCCTCGCTCGTTCGCCCGGCGATCAGCGCGCCATCGAGCTGCCTACAACCTGCCTCAGCTCAGCTGGTCTTGCGGCGGAAGAGTCGGTCCTTCCTGACTGCGCGCGCACCTCGCCTGCGTACAGGATGCTGACCGAGTTCTTTGCGTTCTCGCAGAAGTTTCTCTTCGTGGATATTGGGGGACTAGAGGCCGCACGCGCCCATGTCACAGATCGTCTGGAGGTTTACCTTTACCTGGGCCGTTTGCCGCGAGACCTCGACCGCTTTATCAGCGCCGACAATTTTGCGCTGAACTGCACGCCGATCGTCAACCTCTTCGAACGGCGCGCCGAACCGATCCGCTTCGAGCACCTGCACTACGAGCAGCGGGTGGTGCCAGATGCACGCCGGCCACTGGCGATGGAGGTTCACTCGATCGACCGCCTCACTGCCGTCGACAAGGACGGCGAGTCGCGCGACCTGCGCCCGTTCTACGGAATCGACCACGGCCCGGGAGGTGATGCGGCCCCGATCTTCTGGCACGGCGTCCGGCGCCCATCGAGCGTCGCGGCCGAGAAGCCTGACGATGGCACCGAGGTCTACCTGCAGGTTGTCGACCTCGAATTTCAAGCTTCCGAGATGGAGGGCTTCGCATTGACGGCGGAGACAACGTGCACGAACCGCGATCTGCCGGGGCGGCTGCCGTTCGGTGGGGGGCACCCGAGGCTCGCGTTGAGCGCGGGTGGGGCGGTTGAGAGCGTCGAGTGCCTGACCGCACCCACACGCACGCGGCGTCCCGCTCTCGGTGACGGCGCCCGGTGGCGACTGATCTCGCACCTGTCGTTGAACCACCTCTCGCTTTCGGACGAAGGCGGAAGCGTCGAGTCGCTGCGCGAGCTACTTAGGCTCTACGACGCGTACGGAACACCTGAGACGCAGAAGGTGATCGATGCCATTCAGGAGCTGCACTGTGAGCCGACGGTGGCGAGGATCCACGCCGGCGGGCAGCCGAGTTACTGCCGCGGCCTGGCTGTCACTCTCGTGCTGGACGAGACGAAGTTCTCGGGTAGCGGAGTCTTCCTGTTCGCCACCGTGCTTGAGCGCTTCCTAGGGCTCTACGCCTCGGTGAATAGCTTCATTCAGCTGACGCTCAAGACGAACATGCGCGACGGAGTCGTGAAACAATGGCCG
>JBLIHL010000020.1:0-22939 GCA_047635895.1 Paracoccaceae bacterium
CGCCTGGCCCGAAATTGGCGCATGCGACCAAGCGAGCTCTTCGCTGGAATGCGCTGCTGTCGATCGTGCTGCTCGGGCTCATCGTTGTGTTCGCGAACCTCCTGGCCGGACGCCACCTGCGGATCCGAACGGATCTTTCGGAGGACGGGCTGAACGCGATGTCCGACGCGACGAAGCGCATCGTCGACCGTATCGGGGACCGCGTGACCGTGCGGCTCTATGTAACGGAGGCCGTCGAAGACGGCCAGCTTGCCCTTCGTACCGCCCGGATCCGGAGTCAGCTGGAAGAGCTGCTCCAGCTTCGGCCTGACGTGTTCGAACTGCAGACCCTCGACCCTACGCGTTCTTCGGAGGCCCAGCGCAACGCGGTGGACGCGGGTTTCCGGCCCATGCGAGCGCAGGCGGCGGCCCTCGAGGGCGGTGGAAGCGGGGAGCCTGTTTGGCTTTCGATGGAGCTGAGCTACCGGGCTCGCACCGAGCAGATCCCCACGCCCCGCCCCTTCGAGTTCGAGACCCAGTTCGCGTCGGCCCTCCACAGTCTTCTGGCGGACCGCAAGCCCGGAATCGGCTGGGTCGGAGCGCGGATCGAGCCCGTGCCGACGCAGGATTCGAACGCGGCCCGAATAGCGGAAGCAGACCCAACGTATCGGCTGCTACGCCTCTCCCTTGAGCGTCGCGCCAAGTTCAGCGTGTTGGAGGGCTTAGAGACGGGCCGCAGCGTGCCCGACGACATAGACGTGATCTTTGTCGTTCGACCCTCCGGTCTCCCCGAGAGCACCGTGCGCGAACTGGACCGCTTCGTGCAGCGCGGCGGACGATTAGTCGTCTGCATCGACGATCCTGACTACAACACGCTCCTCGGGACGGCGACCTTCAGCCCCGATGACCTGCGTTCGAGCGCCTTTGGCAAGCTGTTGTTTGCCTGGGGCATTCGCGTGGCCACGACGAAGCAAATTTGGGACGGCGAGTGGCAGGCTGTGCGTGCTGCCGTGACGACCCAGAGTGGGGGGAGCCGGTTGGTTCAGGTCCGTTCCCCGATGGTGATCACCGTGCCCGACGAGGGGCTGTCGGACGCTGTTTCTCCGACTCGCGGCGTCGAGCGGGTGCAGTTCTCATGGGCGCACCCCATTGTGCCAGAAGCCATCGTGCCCGTGCCCGAGGGGCTAGTGCGCGAGGATCTTGTTTGGACCTCGGAGGACGCGCGGCTGGACGAAATCATGCCGCTGCTGAGCACGGACTCGCGGGAGCTTCGCAACCGGATGACCTACCTGCGTCAGAAGGACAGCGCTCGGCACGTGATCGGAGCTGCCTTCAGTGGCCTGTTCCCGAGCCCGCTGGCTGGAGGCGCCGGTCCAGGCGTTCCACGGAAGTCGAGCCAGGTCGTCGTGTTCGGCGACGCTGATTGGCTGCGAGATCCGTGGTCGTTGGGCGAGCAGATGCTCGTTCCGTTCACTGCCGCAGGCGGCCTCGTGCTCGCGGAGAACCTCGTGGACTGGCTGACACTGGACGAGGAGCTCATCGGGCTTCGTTCCCGGGCTCCGAAGCCGCGCCCGCTGCGCGACTTCCTGACCGAAGAACTTCAGGAGGCAGGTGTCTTCGAGCGCGATCCATTTGAGACGGGGCCCGAGCGAATCGAGCGTGACCGTAACTCGGACCGCGCCCGTCAGCTCGCCCGGGGTAAACAGTGGCTCACGATGCTCCTGCCCGCAGGCGGTGCGCTGCTGATTCTGGCGCTCTTTGGTGCCGCCTGGAATTTGCTCCAGCGCCCAAGATCCAAGAAGACCGGAGCGAAACGCTAATGCCCGCACATTCGATGGAAACAACCCTTAGCCACCAGAGTGTCAGCCAACGGCGAGTCCGTTCGACCGGTGCCGTCCACGTTGCCGTCCGGAACTGGATGCTGCTGATCGTCCTCGGCGTCATGGTCGGCTATTGGGTGACGGGTGACGGGGGAGGCAGCATCAGGCAGCGCAGCGTGGAGCCACTGGTGGAGGGCTTCAGCGCCAGCAAGGTACGATCGGTTCTCCTCGAACGTCCCGACGCCGCTGCTGTGGCGACGGCGGGTATTGCACGCACCACGCTAACGCTTCGCCTGGCTACGGAAGCCGTGGGCACCGCTGCTGAGACGGACGCTTGGACGATTGGGGAACTCTTCGGGGCCGCCGCTTTCACGGATCGTGTCGACCGTCTTCTGTCCAGAATTGGATCGATGACCACGCTCGACCTCGTCACGGCGGACTCGAGTACCCATGCAGAATATGGGCTGACGAATGAGCGTGCGCTCCGCGTTCGGATCTCGTCGGAAGACACCGTGGGGGAGACGCCGATGGTGGACCTCTTGCTGGCGCCAGCGCCCGACCGGGGGACGTACGTTCGTCTACATGGTGACTCGAACGTGTGGCGCGTCGCGCAGATGACGCCTCCTTCGCCGTCGCCGCGAGCTTGGTTCGACGACTCATCGCTGATGCCGTGGGCGGACTTGGCCATCAGTGGCGTGAGAGCCTCCGGTTCCGCTCTGGAAAGTGAGGCTCTGATTCGCTCCATTGCAGGGGGGCAGGAGCGGTTTACGAACGCGAGCAGCGAAGCGCTCTCCAGCCAGCTCGTTCTTGATTTCTTCAAGCGCATGCGAACCCTCTTCCCGGTCGACGTGATCGAGGGCAAGGCTGAGGGCGCGATCCTCGATCCTTCACCTTGGCTCCGGCTCGAGATCATGAACGTGGTCGGTGGAAAGAAGTTCCGGATCGAGTTCCGCGAACCCGGCACCGACGTGGCGAGCGACGCCGGGCCGACGAAGGGCACGGTGCGTGCCGCTGTGGTGGAGGGGACGGCGATCGTCTCCGTGAGCGGGTCAACAGTGGAAAAATTGGTCCAATCGCTCCGTTCACTGATGGAATCACCGCAGAACCGCTAGACGGCGTCTCAAGTCGAGCATCGGGTGAGTCGATCACCCAGGACACGCGTAGACCCGCGAGTTCCTATGATCGACTCAGACTCTTCAGCACCCTATCCGGACAGCTCAGGCCTCCCGGCCGGGTCGGACTCCGGAGCGGTTCCTGTGGCCGCCATCACCGACGAAGAACTGGGTAACGGTTCCCCGGATTCGGTGGCAGGTCCAGGTGGCGCCCACCAAGCAGCGAACCCAGCGGATCCAGAGGTCGCCGGCGACGATGGCGGAGACGCTTCGCCGGAAGCTGACCCATTCCTTGCTAGGTTCAGCAGGTCCGAGCCCCTGGTGGTGCTGCTTTCTCCGACCGAGGTCGAAGTGCTTGCTCCGCGGAGCAAGGGCAGTGCGGACGAGCGCGTGGAGGGAAATTCGCGTCGGATTCATTTCTCGCACGAGCTTCCGATAGGCAAGGCGCTTGCGTCGTTCATTGTCACCCATCTGCGCGAGCACGGCGTGGGGCGTCGGAGCATTCGACTAGCGCTGGCCCACGAAATGCTGCCTGCGCAGATTATCGAGGTGCCGAACCTCGCAGCGCGCGATCTGACCCAAGTCGTCGCGCGCCGCGCCGCTGCGCTGATCGACGCGATGCCCAAAGAGATCACCTTCTCAGGTCTGGCGCTCGACGGTCCAGACAGCGAGGAGCGGCGTTGGCTCGTGCACCCGATCGTTGCGAAGCCACTAGCGGAGATGCAGATCGAGTTTCGCTCACTCGGCTGGAAGGTTCGGGACGTTGTGCCGGCCCGGACCGCTCCGTTCCTGGCAGTCCCCAGCACCTCACCGGCCGGGGAGGGACGAGCGACGCTCGTCATCATCTTCGACCGTAACTCGGCCGCCGTTGGTCTCGTTTCCGGGGGCCGCCTCGCACACCTCTCCACCCTTCCAGGGAGTCTTGATACGCACCTTGACGGGGAGCACGGGAGTCGCGCGCTCGTGCAGGAGCTTCGGGGCGTGGATGCATTCTGGCGCCGCTCCAGTCGTGGCGACCAAGTGACAGACATCTTGATCCTCGGTGCGGTCCGCTCGGCACAGGACACGTTGACGCCCGCGATCCGTTCGGCGCTCGGTGACGTCCGCGTGGGGAGCGCGATCGGCGCCATGCCCTTCGAGTCCCAGGGCGGCCAGTGGATCGACAGCGCGCCCAATGAAGCTCGAATTGACCTGCTGCGTGCCCTTCGCTCACCGAGAGCGGAACGGCTCGACCTCAGCTTACCCCTCCGTCCGCGCACACGCTCGATCGCGACAGTGGCGATGACATCTCTCCTCATCTGTGGCACGGTCGCGCTCGACATGCGCGACGGGATGAATGGCTTGACCTCGTCCATCACCACGGAAGCGCGCGTGGTGGCTGCTGCCTCTTCGGACCTGGAGGCTCTCAAGGAGCGTCAGTCCCGCGCCATGAGGATGGAGGCACAGCTTCTCGCAGATTGCCAGGAGCTTCGGCAGCTAGAGGGTCTCGGGATCAACGCGACGTCCATTCTTCGCGGCCTCCGAACGGCGTTCGGTGACCAAACCCGTCTCCTGTCCATGCGCGCCCTTGGGCGCGCCGTGGGTGGCGCGGCGGTGTCACCTGAGCATGGCGAGGTCGGAGCGCTTCACGTTCGTGGCGTCGTGCTTGACGACGCTGGATACACCTCGGCGGCCTTGCACCGCCTTGGCCTTGCATTGGCCAGAGTTCCAGGCGTGGTCAAGGTCGAGATCGAGCCGCCTGGTCTGAGTGATCACGGTCCCAATGGTCTGTTTGGTCCAGGGACTAAATCGCTTCGCTTCCTGGCGACCACGAGGCTTGTGGCCGTTGGGTCAGAAGGTGCCTACGGGACGGCGGCCGCCCTGGCTCCGTCATCGCCCGATGGCCAGTCCGAGCCACTTCCAGGAGCCGAGTAATGGCCGTTCACAGCACATCTACCGTAAGGGCGCACGCCAAGGGGATGGGGAGGCGCCGCATCAGCCTGGCGCTCTTTGCCGGCGTGGCCGCTCTTCCGCTTCTCACCATGGGGATCACGGTCCCCGCCGCGGTGGCCAAGAGCCGGGCCTTCTCCGAGCGGGAGGCCATGCGCGAGCGCATGAGCGAGCGAGAAGCGATTCACCGATCCCTTAGCGACTATCGCACGGACGCATCGATTGCGGAGCTTGAGGAACTTCACCTGAGCCTCATCGGAATGATCCCGCATGCGATCGATCCCCTTGATGAATTCGGGACGCTGCGCGCTGCGGCCAAAGCGCTCGACGTGGAGCTGGTGGAGGTCAAGGCCGTTCGGACACACAGTCTAAGCGCGATAGCCGGCTCCGTAACTGGCGGATCGGCGACGACCCCAGCGACTGCGCCCCAGGGCCTCATCCAGGTGGACGAAGTCCTCGTCAACCTTCACGAACCCATCGACAAAGTCTTCGGCCTCGTTCAAGAGCTCAGAAGGCGTGGTCTTCCCACGATCATGCTGAGCTTCGATCTGTCCCGAGAGACTCCCTACCAACGCGCCTTCGAGGCGGAAGTTCGGTTCGGGTTCATCCGGCGCGCAGCGCCCCCCATGCCAGGCTCACCATCTGCCCAATCCCAACCTGGTGGAGCCTCGCCCCGCTAATTGCCATGATTACCCATAAGCAGAAGCTCGCCCTCGGCGGCTTGGTCACCCTCTCAGCAGCGATCTGGACGCCGCAAGTCTTGCAGCGTTTCGCATCCGACGATGGCACGAAAGCATCCGTCAGCTCGGGCCCGGACGAGAGCGAGATGATCGACATCGATAGGGGGGGCTCAGCTGGGTCACCCATGGGTGCCGGCTTTTCGGTCGCGCCTCCAATGGCGATGGCAGGTGTCTCGGGGACGGGCAGCCTGCCCTCGAGTGGTTCAGCACCGCTGGAGTCAACGTTGGACAACCGCTCGCCGATGGCCGGCGGCACGGCACCCGTCGGTGCGAACGCCATCGTGTCGGAGGTTCTCCGAACGCTGCGGCAGTCCGAGGCGTTTGGCGTAGAGAACAAGGTCGTAGGGACCACCGCGCAGATTGAGTTCGGCGAGGAAGTGCCCGAGCCCGAGGTGCTGCCTGAACTGGTTGCGTTCGTCCAGGAGAACCCGCTCCGCGGCACGATCGTCGGCGAGACCTACGCGGTGGCGCTGATTGGAAAGATGCGCGTGCGGCTGGGTGAAAACGTACCAGGTACGGGCGCATTCCTCACGAAGATCGAGCGTGGTCGCGCGACCCTGAACGACGGCGGTCTCATCATTGAGCTGGAGCTTCGGCCGCTTGAGACCAGCGCCGCTCTCATGCAAGAGCGCGAGGGGAATGGTGCAGGCGCGTCGACTGGCGCAGTAGACACGGGACCCTCCGAGACTGGAGACGGCGGCCTTCAGACCACGGAGTCGAACCCTGCTGGTTCGACCTCCGGCCCTCTCTCCGATGGTAACCAGGATACGAACAATCACCCGAGCGGCTCCCAAGGAGACTTTTAGATGCGGCCCCGATCCCCTCTTGTTCAGGTGGCCATGCTGGCCGCCGCTTGCGCCCTTTCGTGCTCCCATTCTAACCGCACGGGCGGCTACCGGATTCAGAGCGAAATTGGCGCCAAGCGCCCAACGGTCACGTCGAGCATTCGTGAGAGTCCGATCCTGGATGATCTCTCGCTGGACGAGCTCGACGACCCGTGGAGCCCCCGTGCACAGGTCGTAGATCCGAGGCTCGCGGCAGAGTCTCCTGCGCTTTCGATCGGAGGCGACGAACTCGTCGGCTTTGACTTCCGTGGATCGACCCTGGGCGAGGTGATCGCACTGATCGCCGAGACGGCCCAGGTCAACATCGTGTTTGATCCGGCGCTCGCGCAGCCTGTGGAGGCATCCTTCCCCTCGGTCAAGGTGGGTCAGGCGCTCTACGCGCTGCTGGAGCAGCACGAGATGGAGCTGGTCGAAGATCCGGTCGGCATCTACTCCGTTCGGAGCGGCACTGCCGCTGGCGGGCGCATGCGTACTTTTCACCTCTCGTCGCTCCCTGCCGAGACCGCGGCGGTTGCGGTCCGGACGGTACTCGGTGACGAGGAAGGGAACCAATCAGTCGTGGTGGCGGATGCCGCGCAGAACCTCTTGTTTGTGCGCGGTACGCGTGATCAGCTAGTCGCCATCGAGTCGTACCTGGAGAGCGCGGATCAGCTCGAGCGACAGGTGCTCGTGGAGGTGCAGATCCTTGAGGCCATCATCGACGAGAACTTTGAGCTGGGGGTCACCCACGCTATCGACGGCTCCCTCGATAGCAACGCGCTTTCGATCGCGCAGAACCTCAGCACGGGTCAGGCGGGCGCCTTCAACGCGGTCTTCGATTTTGACGGCGGAGATCTCAGCTCGACGATCAACGCGCTGCAGTCCTACGTGGACTTGGAGCTGATCAGCGCTCCGCGCATCATGACGGTGTCGGGCGCCAAGGCGACCATATCGGTCGTCGAAGAAATCCCGTACATCCAGGCCACCACCTCGACGGAGACGAACGGGGGACAGGCCATCTCGGCCATCCAGGAAGTCCAGTTCAAGGAGGCCGGGGTCAAGATGGACGTCACGCCGACGATTCAGTCGAACGGCATTCTCAAGATCGTGATCGCCAAAGAGCTCAGCGAGGTGGTCGGGTCGTTCCAGACGATTCCGATTCTCGACAAGCGGACCCTGAACTCCGAGTTCCTCGTAGCGGACCGCCAGACGATCGTTCTGGGCGGCCTCATGCAGGACCGACGCTCCGACTCGGAGGACGGCGTGCCGCTCCTCAAGGACATTCCGATCCTAGGTCGGCTGTTCCGTCGCGACGTCGACGCGACGAGCAAGCGTGAGCTTCTCATCTTCGTGACGCCGCGGATAGTGGACCCGAATGAGGCGGCCGTGCTCGCACGTCGTTACCGGAACCACTTCGAGCGCAAGCGCTCGGAGTTTGGCCTTGAACGCGAAGGCCGCTAGGTCACAGGGAGCGAAGGGGATAAAAATGGTGGACGAAAAAGAAGGACCGCAAGGTGACCCCGGCGGTGCACCACGTGTGCGGATCGGTGACGAGCTGCAGCGCCGGGGACTCCTGACGGATTCCCAGCTCCAGGTGGCCCTAGGCGAGCAGAAGCGGGTCCATAGGCCACTCGGCGAGATCGTCGTATCGCTTGGGTTCGTTCGGTCGATTGATACAGCCCGCATCCTCTCGGAGCAGCTTGGGATTCCGATCGTCAGCGCGGACGCGCTGGAGCCTGAGTCGATGATTCTCGACCAGCTCGACCGCGAGCTGGTCCGGAAGGCGCGCGCCTTCCCGATCAAGGTCGAGGCAGGGACGCTCACCGTCGCGATGGTGGACCCCAGCAATCCCAAGGCGATCGCTTTGATCCGCGGTGCTTTCCCGTATCCGCTGTATATCGTGATGGTCACGGCGAATGACCTGGAGATTCTTCTCCGTAGGTACAGCGCGGGCGGTGGAGTCTCCACGGAGGTGGCTGACATTCTGGGTAGGGGGATGGCGGTCGAAGACGATCGCCGCATCGCCCAGCTTGCCGACGCCGTCATTACGGACGGAATTCGCCGTGGTGCCACTGACGTTCACGTGCAGCCCGAGGAGTTCCTCACCCGCATTCGCTATCGCATTGACGGCGTCCTGCGCAGCGCGGAGAGCCTCCCGCATGAGGTGAGCGACGCCGTGGTTTCGCGCCTCAAGATCAGCGCTCGCCTCGACATTGCCGAGCGCCGGCGACCCCAAGACGGCCGCATTCGCATGTCGGTGGACGGGCGAGACATCGACCTCCGGATGTCGGTCATGCCGAACGTGCACGGGGAGAACGTGGTGCTGCGCGTGCTCGACCGTGCCGGCGGCGTCCCCCCCCTCGAGGAGCTTGGCGTCGATCCGGTGGTGGCTCGCGAGCTAGCGCTGTTGGCGCAGCGGCCGCACGGGCTCTTCCTGGTGACCGGCCCAACGGGATCCGGCAAGACGACGACTCTGTATGCACTTCTAAGCCGAGTGGATTCGATTCAGCGCAACGTGGCGACGATCGAGGACCCCGTTGAATACAGCGTGCCGCTCGTTCGCCAGAGCCAGGTGGACACCGCGGTTGGCTACGGTTTCCACGAGGGCCTTCGCGCGCTTCTGCGCCAGGACCCGGACGTGATCCTGGTCGGCGAGATCCGTGATGAACTCACGGCGGACATGGCCATCAAGGCCGCGATGACTGGACACCTCGTTCTCGCGACGTTGCACACAACGGACGCGCTTGGGGCGATTCCACGTCTGATCGATCTCGGCGTGCCGAGCTACATCCTGGAGGACACGCTCCTGGCGGTGATGGGACAGCGATTGGTGCGAAAGCTCTGCAGTCGCTGCTCGGTCAAGATCGATGCGAGTCATGGCGACTACTCCGCGACGGAGCGCTGGCTGTGCGGCGACCTTGGCGACGCCAAAGTCGCGGACGGCTGCGCTGCGTGCGATGGCTCCGGGTTCCTCGGGCGGCTCTCGGTGTCAGAGGTCTTCATGCCTTCCGCCGTAACGCGTCCGTACATCCGCAGCGCGGGTCAGGCAGCGAGCAGCGGAGCCGTTGGGGCCGATAGCATGACGCTGGAGCAGGCCGCAGCCCAAGATGGCTTCAAGGACCTTGGCGTGGATGCGGCGCAGAAGGTACGTGCTGGACTCACCACGCTGACGGAGATTCTTCGTGTGCATACGCCGGCTGATCTCGCCGGGGATTCCTGCTTTACTGAGCCCGCGGGCGATGGTCAGAACGATGGCACAGGGCAGGGTTACAGTGGGCAGCGGGGCGCAGCATGAGCGGACCAGCGGTCAAGAACTGGCGCTACGAAGCGGTGGGTCCCGAAGGCCGAGTCAAGGGCTTCATGAAGGCCTCCGACGAGGTCGACCTGGATCGCTCGCTGGCGCTCGAAGGGATCACGCTCGTCAGCGCTAAGTTCATCAAGGCCGCTGCGCGGAAGGAGAGTCATCGCATGGTCGGCAACGACCTTGTGATCTTCACCACGCAGCTTGCGACCGTGCTAGGCGCTGGCGTTCCGATGGTGGAGGGCATGCGTGACCTGGGCAAGAGGATGCGCACGCTGGCTTCCAGGGAGGTCATCGAGGACGTGGTGAGGGAACTGGAGGCGGGGTCTTCGCTGTCAGAGGCGTTGGGGTCCAGGCCGCGATCATTTCCGCTGATCTACCGATCGTCCGTCCAGGCGGGGGAGATGTCCGGCTCGATGCCTGAGGTGCTTCAGCGTCTGGCAGGACACATGGAGTGGACGCGGTCCATTCGCCAGGCGACGACCCAGGCCCTGGTCTATCCGGTCATCCTCGCCACCGCGATCATGGGGCTGGTGGTCACGCTCGTGACCTTCCTGGTTCCGCGGATCGTGAAGATGTTCCCCGGCGGCGCAGATGAGCTCCCCTGGCAGACACGCCAGGTGCTGAACGTCTCGAACTTCCTGACTGGCCACTGGATCCTGCTGCTCGGAGCTATCGCTGCTGGAGTCGTTGGGTTCTTCATAACTCTCAGGACACCCAAGGGACGGCTGTGGCTCAGCTCGCGCCTGCTGGCGTTTCCGCGGATCGGTGAGGTGGTGCGTATGTTCGCCACGGCCAAGTTCGCTTCGACTGCCGGGACGCTTCAGAATGCTGGCTGCTCGGTGGCCGACGTGATCGGGCTGGCCGGGCAATCCTGCGGCAGCACCCGCATGGCCCATTCCTTCAACCGGGCCAATGATGAGGTCCAGCGCGGCGCAACGATCTCAGAGGCCCTCGGAGCCGACCCGCGCATGGATCCGCTCCTGCTTCAGATGGTCGCGGTTGGGGAGCGAGCGGGAGACCTCGGTGGGTGCCTGGACAAGCTCAGTGAGCACTACGACCGCGAACTCCCGCGGGTCGTCAAATGGATGCTCGCTCTTCTCGAGCCGGCGATGATCGTCGTGGGGGGCATGGTGGTTGCCTACACCCTGCTCGCCGCCTTCCTTCCACTCCTCGACATGTACGACAAACTGTGATGAAAGCGACCCAGAATCCTATCCGACGGGGCGGCTTCACCCTGGTTGAGCTCGTGGTCGTCATGCTGATCGTCAGCGTGATGGCAGGTGTGGTCGTTCCCGTTGCCTCCAAGGTCTTCGATCGGGGGGCACGCAAGGCGACGAGCGCCGAAATGCAGGCGGTAGCCGAGGCGGTTCGCCTTTACTTCCTCGACACGGTGTCGCTACCAGTGACCGCCAGCGCGCTCTCCACGGACCCCGGTGGGGTATTGGGCTGGTCCGGACCCTATCTCTCCGGCGGGGTCGGGAACGGCAGCGGCAGCGCCACGGACTTCGACCTCGACGGCTGGCGCGAGCCCTACCAGGTCTCAGCCGCAGGCGATGTTTGGTCCCTCACGAGCTCAGGGCCCGACCGCACGAGGAACACGGTCGATGACATCGTCATTGACGTGGACATCACGAGCGAGCGGCGCAGCGTCACGGATGAGCGGCTTGCGGTGATCAATCTCGCCATCCGCCTCTACAACGAGGACTGGCTTTCGCCGCCGCCGCCGGTGAGTGCAGATCCGCTCTCAGACATCTGGTCGACCGCCTTCGCGCAGCTCGTGTCGAGGGGCTATCTCTCGAACGCGGTGATCTACCTCACGGACGGGTGGGGCGACTCCTTTGTCCGCATTGGATCCTCCGGACCCGTCGTCTCGGTGACCTCACTGAACACGGGCTTCTAATCGTCCCGAGACCGGGCTTTATCCCGCTCCCTCAGGTCCCCCAAACGAGTAGCTTAGGCGGCACTATGGCCATCGATTTCGAGCAGGAATACGGCGTCAACGCCGGTTACGTTCAGGAACTCTTCGACGACTGGAAAGCTGACCCCGCCAAGGTGGCGGAGATCTGGCAGAAGATCTTCGAACGCGTTGGGAAGGAATCATCTTCTGGTGCTTCTAGGGCTTCGTCCTCAGGTTCGTCCTCAGGCGAAGGCGATGCCGCGAAGGGGTCACAGGCAAATTCGGCTCAGGCAAAGGCCGATGCTGCCTTTGACGCCTCGGCGGATCCCGAGCTGGAGCCGCTGATCGGGATCGCCGGTCGGATCGCGACCAACATGGAGGCGAGCCTTGAGCTGCCCGTCGCCACCTCGGTCAGGACCATGTCCTCCAAGATCATGGCGGAGAACCGGGGGGTCATCAACGAGCACATGCTCGTGCGGGCCTTCGGCAAGGCGTCTTACACGCACCTGGTGGCCTTTGCCCTCGCCCGGGCTCTCGGCGAGAACATGCGCGTCCAGTCGTCCTACGTGGTCGGAGGGGGCAAGCGCTACCGTCGCGTCCCAACCCACGTCAACCTCGGCCTGGCGATCGACGTGCCCGGCCCCAAGGGCCGAATGCTCGTCGTTCCGAACATCAAGGCGGCTGAGACCCTCGACTTTGCGGACTTCTACCGGGCCTACCAGGACATCGTGGACCGGGGCCGCGAGGGCAAGCTCACGAGCGCCGATTTCGCAGGCACAACCTGCACCCTGACGAACCCGGGGGGCTTTGGCACCGTCATGAGCGTGCCGCGTCTCATGCCCGGCCAGGGCGTGATCATCGCGACGGGCTCCATCGGCGTGCCGCCAGAGCTCAGCGGCATGTCCAAGGACGCCCTCGCCCAGAACGCGATCGGTCCGGTCATGACGATGACCAGCACCTACGATCACCGCGTCATCCAGGGCGCCGAGTCGGGCCTGCTGCTCAAGCGCGTGGACGAGCTCCTGATGGGGGCCGACGACTTCTACGACGAGATCTTCAAAGCGCTGCGCGTTCCGTGGACGCCCGCGCGCGCCGGCAGCGACATGCGACCGCCCGCAGGTGAGGACGCCGGCGAGATCCAAACCAAGATCTGGAAGCTCATCCAGGCCTACCGCTCCCGCGGAGGCCAGCTCGCTGACCTCGATCCGCTTGGTTACCAGCCGGAGCTGCTCGAGTCGCTCGATCCTAGCTCTTACGGGCTGACCGTCTGGGACCTCGACCGGACGTTCCTCTGCGGGGGACTCAACGGTGCTGACAAGATGACGCTTCGCGAGATCCTCAAGACGCTCCGGCGGGCGTACTGCCGTCGCTGGACGAGTGAGGTGTCGCACATCACGAATCGTGATCGCAAGCTGTGGCTTCGCGCGCGCATCGAGAACGACGAACACTTCGAGGAGTTCGGCCAAGAGGAGCGGATGGAGATCCTGACGCGCCTGAACCGTGCGCAGAACTTCGAGCAGTTCCTCGCGAACAGCTACGTGGGCAACAAGCGCTTCAGCCTCGAGGGCGGCGACACCATGATCCCCGCGCTCGCAGACATCATCGAGCGCGCGGCGGCGAACGGCGTGGAGAAGGTCGTGATCGGCATGGCCCACCGCGGCCGCCTCAACGTCCTGGCGAACCTCATGGGCAAGTCCCATGAGCAGATCTTCCTTGAGTTCGAAGGCGGTCTACTTCCGCTGTCGACCGAGGGGTCGGGTGACGTCAAGTACCACCTCGGCCAGCGCGGGGTCTTCACGACCCGTGATGGCAAGGAGGTTGCCATCGAGCTGTCTGCCAACCCGAGTCACCTGGAGGCCGTGGACCCCGTGGTCTGCGGCATGACCCGCGCCTACCAGGACGAGATCGGCGACGCCGACCGCAACAAGGTGCTTGCGGTGCTCATCCACGGCGACGCGGCCTTCTCCGGCCAGGGCGTCGTGATGGAAGCGCTCAACATGAGCGGCCTCCGCGCGTTCACCAACGGCGGCACGGTGCACCTCATCGTGAACAACCAGATCGGCTTCACAGCGGGTCCGCGTGACCTGCGTTCGACGCACTACTGTTCCGACACGGCCAAGGCGATTGAAGCGCCGATCATGCACGCGAACGGGGACTTCCCGGAGTCGGTGCTGCGCGCCTGCCGCCTGGCGGTCGACTACCACGCCGAGTTCGGCGCGGACGTCGTGGTGGACATGGTCTGCTACCGTCGCTGGGGTCACAACGAAGGCGACGAGCCAGCGTACACCCAGCCCGCGCTCTACAGCCGGATTGCCAAGCACCCGACGGTCTGTGAGTCGTACAGCGATTTGCTCATGCGACGTGGCGCGATCACGGCGGAGGAAGCTGCTTCTGTGGCGGCCGAGACCGAGGCCGAGCTGCGTGAGGCCATGACGAATCACAAGGCGGCTGAGCAGCAAGAGCTCCCGCTTGAGGAGATCGTTGACCTCCATCTGGACGACGTCCGTGACTACGTCCTTGAGATCTCGCCGGAGACGGGGATCGAGAGTGGCACGCTGGTCGAGATCATCGATGAGCTCAACCGGATGCCAGAGGGCTTTGTCGTTCACCCGAACCTCCTGCGCCAGCTGCGGCGTCGCGAGCGCATGGTGCGTGGCGAGCTGGACTTGGACTGGGGTTGCGGTGAGGCTCTGTCCTTCGCGACGCTACTCCAGGCGGGGGTGCCGATCCGCCTCGAGGGTCAGGATTCAGGACGGGGTACGTTCAGTCACCGTCACGCGGTGATCCGTGACCAGGCGACCGACAAAGAGCACGTTCCGCTGCGGGCACTCACGAACGGTGAGGTTCGCTTCGAGGCCTGGGACTCCCTCCTCAGCGAGGAGGCGGCCGTGGGCTTCGAGTACGGGTATTCGCTGGTACGCAAGAACTCTCTCGTGATGTGGGAAGGCCAGTTCGGCGACTTCGCCAACGGTGCCCAGATCCCGATCGACCAGTTCGTCGTGTCGGGCGAGGCGAAATGGCGCCAGCTCTCGGGGCTGGTGCTGCTTCTCCCGCACGGCTACGACGGCCAGGGTCCGGAGCACTCGTCGGCCAGGCTCGAGCGCTTCCTCAGCGCATGCTCGGGCGGAAACATGACGGTGGCCAGCTGCACCACGACGGCCCAGGCCTTCCACCTGTACCGCCGCCAGGGGCTCGCGGAGAACAAGCGCCCGCTCATCGTGATGACGCCGAAGTCCTTCCTCCGGGACAAGCGGGGGGCAAGCCCGATCGAGGACCTTGCCTCAGGTCGCTTCCAAGAGACGATTCTTGGCGGCGGGTCGGACAGCTCGAAGGTGACGCGCCTCGTGCTCTGCACCGGCAAGATCGCGCACGAACTGGAGACCGCGAGGGCCGAACGCGAAGCGGACCACGTGGCGATCCTGCGCGTCGAGCAGCTCTACCCCTTCCCCAAGGATCAGATTCGAGAGGCCATCGAGGGCTTCCCGAAGCTGAAGACGGTGGTCTGGAGCCAGGAAGAGCCGCGCAACATGGGTGCCTGGACGTTCATGATGCAGCGCTTCTTCGACCTCGGCATTCAGGTCCAGTATGCGGGCCGTGCCGAATCATCCAGCCCGGCGACCGGTAGCTACCGCCGCCACGCCGCCGAGCAGGACTTCGTTCTGAAGATGAGCCTGGGCGAAGTCGAGCCCGCGACGACGGTGGACTAACACGGGCCTCTTGGGTCGGCAGCCGGTTCCATTCGACCGGCTGCCGGGTCCTACTCATTCCCGGCTGGCCGGGCCGTTCCTCAGGCCTGTGACAGGTCCGGGGACCGATCGCGGGGGATGCGGTAGCGCCCGAGGATGCGCTCTTGAGCCTGCCGCGCTTCCTTGACGTTGAAGACGAGGCGCCCCTGGCTCGATGTCACGAACGTGACCGTCTCCTCGGACTCCTCCACGAGCCGAACGAAGTCGGCCATGTCCTTCGGGATCACGTCGTTGACCCGCAGAATGGACTCCCAGTAGAGCGGTCCGTAGCCCACGGTGAGCTCATCGGCGAGGACCTGGGAGATCACGATGATCTCCTGTCGCTCCTTGGTTCGATGCCCGAGGTAGTAATGGGCAAGGAACTCCTTGGGTGCCTTGTCGTTCCAGTCTGTCCAGGAGCGAAGGAAATCCCTTGAGAGCGGTTGGAGCACGATGCCTGCGAAGACGAAGTAGGTTGGCTCAATGCCGTAGCGGCTGGATGGGACCAGCTCCGCAGCTCGAGCCAGCTCGATTTCCAGGCTGTGGATCTCGCCGTTTCGTCGCACGATGATCGGAAGGCGCTCGCCTACGAAGCGCTCGCCCAAGAGCACCCCGAGGGTGGTGCGGACGCCCTGGTAGCGGACCGTTCCGTTGTTGGCGATCGAGTACCCGTCGATGGACAGCAGTACGTCGCCGGTCTCGATGACACCGGAGCAGGAGTTGCCGAAGGCGACGCGCTTGACCAGAACGCCACTCTCCCCGTCGGGCACGCCCAGTGCCCGCCGGAGGCCGGAGTTCTCGAGGCCCTGGGTCTCAAGCCCGAAGCCCGGGACGTCGAGGCAGAGACCCTCGTCGACGCCTTTGAGGAAGCGCCGGATCAGCGGCGCAGGAACGGCCTCGCCGATGTTCTCGGCGTCTTCCAGGGACTGGAAGGCGATGCCGACGACGCGCCCCTCGTGGACGACGGGTCCGCCGCTGTTTCCGCTGTTGATGGCTGCGTCGACGGTCATCGCGAGCAGGTCGCGCTGGGAATGGGCGTAGCGCTGCACCTCGATACGTGAGACCACGCCCTCGGTGACCGAGAGCTCCTCGCCGCCGACGGGATAGCCGACAACGGCAATACGCTCGCGGCGCTCTGGCAGGTTGCCCAGCTCGGCGGGTCGGATTCCGGCCAGCGCCTGTGGGTCATGGAGCTGGAGAAGGGCGAGGTCGGCATCGTGGCAGATCGCCACCACTTCGGCGACGTGCTTGTCCGAATCGTCCACGGTCTGGATCTCCAGAAAGGTGGCGTCCGCGACCACGTGGGCCCCCGTCAGAATCCGGTTGGGGCCGATGATGACGCCAGACCCGGTCCCTGAGGTAGGTGAGTCTGTTTGCCACGGAACGTCGTAGTCGGCCTCTTGGACCGCGGCAAAGATCCGGACGACCTGGGACGGTTCGAGGATATCGATGGGCTCGCGCATGGCGGGAAGCATAGCGATCCGGCGGCGCTGCGCCTCGCATGTCTCACTCAGGGGCCATTTGTGGCCGTTTCAGGCCCTGCTAGGGTCCAAGAATCGCACTTCCCCGCAGCGGCTTGGATGAAACCGTAGCCCCGCCGAGATGGTCGACGACGGCCACGCCTCCGCGGGCAGAGCCCGCTTCCGCGAAGGCGCCACTCGTTCTCTATCGGGGAAGGTCGTCGCTGGTAGATGTCAGCTCAGGGAGCAAGAGCCGTCCATACATCAGCGCAATGGCGGTGAAGCCGTCCTCGAGCCTACCCGCGCGGAGCAGCGCTTCTGCTTCGTGCGGGGGCATCGAATGCACGATCATGCGTTCGCCCGGATCGAGCGACTGGTCCGAGACTAGGCGGCAGTCGAGCGCCGCAAACAGGTGACTCCAGTGAGCGCTAATGCCGTTGGTAGGGTGGAACCCCGGCATCGGGACCATGCGGCCCGCGCGGTACCCCGTTTCCTCCAGGAGCTCGCGTGCGGCTCCCTCGGCGGGCGACTCACCCGTTTCCAAGCGCCCGGCAGGAACTTCCCAGTGGGTCTTGCCGTGGGGGTGGCGGTACTGGCCGACGAAGACGATGTCGCCGTCCGTCGTGACCGGTAGGACACACACCGCGTCGTTCAGTTCGATGACGTGGTGCTCCTGCAGAGCGCCGTTCTCTAGCCGCAGCATGTCGCGCCGCAGGCTGACCCAGTCGGAGTCATAGACTCGGGTGGACTCAGCGACCTCGAGGGGAGGGAACGGGGCCGGGTTCGAGGGAACCCGGCCGTTCTCTGCATCGCTCATCCCTTCGGGGCGTCCGGCCAAAGCTCACGCCAGCTGCCGACGCCGCCCTGGGGGGCTGCGCCTGCGACGCGGCTCAGCGTAGAGGCCGAGACCTTGACGTCTTCCATGGCCGTCTCGGAAAGGACCTTGCCGCAGGCTTCGATGATCGAGCCAGCATCGAGGTGCTGGTACTCGAAGATCTCCGACGGGCGGCCGCACTTGCTGAACTTGCGTACCCCGAGCGTCTCCTGGCGCACGCCCACGATCGAGCCGATGTTGTCGAGCAGGCCGGCTTCGCCGTCGCATACAGCGACGATCGGAACGCGGCGACCCGCGAGTCCTGCCAGGCCGGACGCATCCGCCTCGCCGCTCGGCACCAGGTGGAGGTTCCCGTCGACGCTGAGGCCGTTTCGCAGATGGCTGTAGCCGCTCTGGTGGCCGAGGATGCCAAAGAGAAGTTCCGGCGAGCTGACGTGGATCACGTTGGCGAAAACGCCGCGCTTGAGCAGCTCGGCCGAGGCCTTCACCGCGCCGTCCGCCAGGCTACCCATCGCAAAGATGTGCACCACGTTGTCGCCCGGCTCGTAGCCGGCGTAGCCGCGGTAATCCACGAGGTAGTAGCCTCCGGCAAGAACGTCTTCGCGAACGCTCTTGAGGATCTCCGCGTCGGGCACGCTCGCGACCTGCGACTCGTCGGTGGCATCGGCCCAGGCGGCTCCCTTGGGAGCCAGGAGCCCTGCGTCGTGTCCCTTGTAGCGCGCCTGCGTCTTGAGCCCAGCGAGCATGGTCTTCTGTTGGACCCCGCGCGTCACGGCGCGAATCAGCACGCCACGACGACCGTCGTTGTCGTCCATCATCGAGCGCTTGATCGCGTCCGAGAGAATCCAGTCGACCTCGATCGCGTAGAGCGGCTCCCAAGTGATGAGGTTCGGGATCTGGATGTCGCTCTTCCAGGAGTGCTGGGCGCCCTCCGCGGAGAGCGTCACGCCCGACGGCGTTCCCATGATGACGAACTCTGCGCCCCAATAGAGGCTGTAGTAGAGCTGGTCCAGCGCCCGCTTGATGAAGAAGTCATAGACCGTCATGATCGGGAAGAACGGCAGGCCCGCGTAGTGGGCCATCTTCCCGAACGCGCCCACCGCGGTCATCGCGTTGGCTTCGGCGATCTCGAAGCGAATGTGGCGCGTCCACGCGTCCTGCGTGGCCATGAGCTCGGGGTGCTTGTACTGCACGTCAAGCTTGTCCTTGAGCTCACTCTCGGCGCGATCGATCCCGTAGATCTTCTCGTTCAGGACCGACGAAATGTTGGTCGACGTACCGACGTCAGGCGACATCGTCATGATGAACTCAGCCGCCGTTGCCCAGCGCTTCTCATGCTCAGTCAGGTCTGGGCTCTGGCCGTCGGTCTTGCGACGTCCGCCCTCCAAGCCCTTCTGGCGCTGGTCGGTGATGCTGGTTCCGAGGCGAACGAGCTTCGCCGCCATCTGGCCCCACATCCACTGGGTGTGGGCGAGCGGGAACAGGGACAGATCGATGTTGAGCGAGTCTGGAATGCCTCCGGCCGCATCGATCGCGTCGCGGACCTTCGCCTTGTTGCTCTTTTGCAGCTCGGCGTGCTCGTCCATCGACTTGCGGAAAGCGTCCCGGCGCGTGGCCAGGAAGCCTGCTTCCTCGGTGCCCTCTTCGAAGTGGACAAACGGGTCGTCGAAGGAAATGCCAGCGCTCTCGACGAGCCCCTTCACTTCCTGGCCTTTCGGGAGGGTCGAGTGGTTAGCCGGATCAGCCAGGCACTCCAGGCCCCAGCCCTTGAGCGTGTGGGCGATGATCATGTACGGCTCGCCGGACTCTTCGCGAGACCTGGCCAGCGCGTCGCGGATCGTCTCGTAGCAGTGGCCGCCCAGGTCGAGGAGCATGCGCAGGATCGTGTCGTCGTCGCTGGCCTTCAGGAGCGGCTTGGCCCCCGGGTGCTTCTCGGCGATGAGCGTGCGGATCGCGGCGGGATCGCGCTTGAGCGCCAGCATCTGGAACTCGTAGTCGGTCAGGCCGCCCTCGAGGACCTCCTTCAGCGCGTCGCCACCCTTCTTCTTGAAGAGCGCGGTGCGGATCTTGCCGTGGCGGACTTGAATCACGCGCCAGCCGTTGGCGATCGAGGTCTTCTCGATGCGATCGGCGTCGGTGCCCTCGAGGCCCTTCTCATTGGGCATCCGGGTGCCGTCGAGGTTCTGGCGGTTGTAGTCGATGATCCAGGTGACGTTGCCGAGCATCCGCTCCGCGAGGTCAGGCATCGCTTCCAGAAGGGACCCCTCCCGGAATTCCGAGTCGCCGATCAGCGACCAGAAGTGGGCGTTCTCAGGGACGTCCCAGCCGTGGTCCTTGGCGTAGCGGTAGGCCAGCGCCAGGTATCCGGAGACCACAGGCGGAATCCCGACCGTGCCGGACGGGAGGAAGTGGAAGTGGTCAGCGTCCGTCCGGGCGTGGTAGCTCTGGAAGACGTGGGGGTTTTCGTCCGTGGGGAAGCGACGGAGGCCCTCCATGGCGGCTTTGGACTCTTCCTCGGTGAAGTAGTCGCCCGCCTTACCCTGCGGATCGCCCTCGAACCAGTCCACGTGCTCGTTGTGCCGGAACAGGCCCATGAGGTTGTGAAGCGCGTGGTCCACGGGGGAGGCGTGCGGCTTGCAGCAGACGAAGTCCTGGGGCTCGCGCACATCCAGGTGCAGCGCGCTGAGGATATGCATCGCGCTGGCGCAGGACGCCGGGTGCCCGCCCACTTTGGGGTCGCCTTGTTCCTTGTCCTTGCGGTTGTTAGCGAGGTGAATCATCGCCATCGCCTGGACGAAGGCGCGGTAGGAGATTCGCTCCTGGACCGAGGAGGAGGCTTCAGTGGGGGTCGCTGCTGTGATCATCGTGTGGGCTTCAGGCACCGGGGAGCTGGGGGGCCATATTCTAGGACTGGCCATGCCCACCTGCTACCGCGGGCACCGGCTTAGGTCCAGTCGTTGGAGCTTTCCTGCGTCGGCGAGGCCGCCCGGGCAGCTCGCGGCGGTGGGCCTTGCGTCCATCCGACGCGTCGCAGAGGCCTTGGGCCCCTGACCCGCCAGGCCAAATTGGGCAGATGCCGCGCACATTTCTGGGGGTAGCCGCGCCGTAAAAGGCAGCGCGACAAACCGTCTGCGCAACTCTTCCCGAGCCTGGCCCGTTCGCGGCAGAGCCCCCCCTAATGGGCCCACCAAGACCCCTGATGAGACTTTCCATACTCTTCCCAACACTCGTCGCGGCCTCCGCGGCGGTCGTCCTCGCGGCGGGATCCGATTCCGAGGGTGGCACGGCTGCCCCGGCTGCCCCGGTGCGGCCCGTCACCACGGAGCAGGCGTTTTCCGAAACGCGTGCCTACGTGACTTTTCCAGCGCGGCCGCTGGAGTCCTACGCCGGACTTGCTGAGGCGCTTGTCCAGGCCGACGTCGTCGGCATCCGCACGATTGACATTGTGAATCAGCCCCTCCGGACGGAGTACGAGCTTCGCGTGGCCGACTGCTACTTCGGCGATGTTGACAGCACGGTCCGGGTGCAGGTCGCAGGTGGCCGCACGGACACCCGCTCCTTCATCGTCGAAGGCGCGCCCAATCTAGTCCTTGGTGCACAGGGAGTATTCTTCCTGGGTGGGCGCACTGAGGGCGACGCGCTTAGCTTTCTAGGGCTTTCGCGCGGCTGCTACGCGGTCCATTCCCACGGTGGCGTGGTCCAGGTCAGCGGCGGCGAGCACGCGGCTGCTGCGACTCCGTTGGACCAGTTTGTCGTGAGCGCTATCGATGCGCGAGAGTTGTTCCTTTCGAAGGAGGTCCGCTGATGAAACTCCCCATTCTGACCCTCGCTGCCACCTGCCTCGCCGCCTCGGCCGTCGTCTTTGCAGATGCCGAGCGTACCTGTCCTGCCGGCACGCCGCTTCTCGAGCGCTGGCCTGCGATTCCCGCCGGAGGACTCGTCTTCGACCTCGCACGCGGGATCGGTTCGTTCAACTCAGGCTTAGACACTCGCCCCGCGCCGGGGTTTCCGAACAACGCGGTCATCGGGTTCAACTGCCAGCTCACGTCCACGGAGCTGCCAATCCAGCAGAGTATTTCCGACGCTGCCGGCATTTGGAATAACGCGACGATGCCCGGGACGGCTGCTGTTCCCAGCACCTTCGCGATCAATCCCGTTGTGACCCGCGCAGGCACCTATCCCAGCTGGCTTGCCTGGACCCTTGACCCCTTCGGCACGAGCCTGCTCGGGACCTCGGTCAACCGCAACCAGATCACGTTCTGGGAACATCAGACCGTCATGAATGCCTACGGTGGCGGCCTGGCTGTGGCGCTCGTGAGCCTCGTTCCCGGCACGGGGGATATCCGCGACGTGGACATCGCTTTCAACGCGCACTCCACCGGTGCCGGTGGGCTCCCGCTGTTTCGCTTTATGGAGGACAACCGCGCCCTTGCGGCCACCTCGGGAACGATGGGCTGGTTGGAGATGACTCCTACCACCACGGACCCAATCGAAGCCTATGTCGATATCCTCGGCGTTCTTGTGCATGAGTTTGGTCACGGTGCCGGTCTCGCCCACTCGTTGGTTGACGGCCCGATGAACACCTCAGCGACCGAAACGCCGACGATGTTCGCGCAGCCGCAGCTGACGCCCTACAACTCAGCCTTTGCGCTGCCGCTACAGGGCTGCTCCAACAATCCGACGGTCCAGGCCAACGGAGCCGCGACCATGGTCGGTGGCCTGCTGGGACTGCCCGCGCGCACCCTTGCCGCGGACGACGTTGCGTCGATCGCCGTGGGGTATCCGGGGCCGGGGCAGGCGCTTCTTGGAACGATCGCTGGCCGCGTGGTCAACGGCTCAGGTGCTGCCGTCCGTGGTGCCCATGTCTTGGCCATCAACACGGCGACACCCGAGGTTCACCGCATCGGTACCTTTAGTGACGGAGCTGGTGATTACAACCTGTCGAGCCTGCCTGCAGGCAGCTACTACGTGTACGTCGAGAGCGTTGATGTCGCGGGCTACTTCGCGAACACTGGGCTTCCGGAGTTTGTCGATCCGTCCGCGGGCTGCGGCGCACTGACGACGTTCGAGCCCGAGTTCCTGGACCTCGCAGACTCCGCACTGGAGTCTTCGGCGTCGGTGGCGTCTACCTTCGTCGTGGCGGCGGGCGCGATCACTAACGTGCCGAATACGGTCATTGCGCCGGTCGCAGGACCGACCCTTCGCGGTACGGCTTGCCGCGTCGTGGGGGCCAACACCATCTGTACGCCCAGCTCGACCCGCGGCGCCGTTCACTCAAACCTGGGTGCGACGTCTCCGACGATGAACCTGACGC